>CAITPF010000195.1 GCA_903894155.1 uncultured beta proteobacterium
GTGACCGCCATTTCACCAGAGCGTGACCGCGGATTTCACGAAAGCGTGACCGTTTCGGATAAGATTCATCAGTAACTCTGCAACCTAACCGCATCGGTCACGCTTTCGCGAAACCACCGGTCACGTTCAGTGAAATACGCACGCGGAAATTGATCGAATGCTGACGATGGCGCGCACGCGTCTGATTGACGCCAGCCACTTGCAGCTGTCGCAAGAAGGGCGTTTCACTAGTACCTATAACGCCATACATGCTGCTGCGCTGGCGGCACTCCGTTGGCATGGATACCGAAGTGAAAATCGCTACATTGTTTTTCAATCGCTTGAGCACACGCTGGCATGGCCGGCGAGCCAGTGGCGGGTACTGGATGTTGCACACCAGAAACGCAACCTGGCGGAATACGAGGGGTTCCTTGAGATCGAGGAGTCAGCAATCGCAGAGTTGAGGCTGCTGGCTGAGAAATTGATCGCCGACGTCAATGAACTCATCAATGCGTGTGATACCTACGCGAGAAACGCTAGAGATTGATCGAATTAAAAGCCTGTAAGCGTCCGCTGGCCGACCAGCTCGATTATTCCTCGGCTCTGATATTTGCCTCTTTCACAACCCTTGCGCTTTGTGCAAGATCAGCAGCCAGTAGCGCGCGAAGCTCCTCTGCAGGCCCAGGGCGAAGTTCGTAGCCTTGGGTCATGAAGCGCTGCTGCATCTCCTTGTTGGTCAATCCCTTGTTCAAGGCCGCGTTCAGGGATGCCAATATTGGCGCAGGCGTTCCGACGGGTGCGAAAATCCCGTACCAGAGATTCACCGCATATCCGGGCACACCCGCTTCGGCGATCGTGGGCACATCCGGAAGCAACGCGCTGCGCTGGCTGGTCGTGACACCGAGAACCCGCAGTTTTCCGCTCGTGATGAACGACCTGACCGAGGCATAGGTCAGGATCGCCACCTGCGTATGACCGCCCAGCAGGTCGGTAATTGCGGGGCCGCCGCCTTTGTACTGAATGTGCGTAATCTTTACATCCGCCATTTTGTTGAATAACTCGGAGGCCAGGTGATGCGGCGTGCCGCTTCCCGGCGCACTCCAGTTCAAAGTGCCCGGTTTGGACTTGGCGAGCGCAATAAGCTCCCGAACATTGGATACCGGCAGCCCCGGATTGATGACAAGCACCAGGGGCGCCGTTGCCACGGTACCGACAGGGGCAAATGACCGAACCGGATCAAAAGGAAGGTTGTCGTATAGCGCGGCGTTGATCGAAAGGGTATTGGAGCCAAACAGCAGGGTGTAGCCGTCGGCTGCCGCCTTCGCGACGAGATCCGATCCGATGTTGCCGCCCGCGCCTCCGCGGTTTTCAACGACCATAGTTTGGCCAAGCGCGTTGCCCAGCCCCGGCGCGATCTCGCGGGCCAGAATGTCGGTGCCGCCCCCCACGGCAAACGGAACAATGAGTCTGACGGGCTTGTCGGGATAATTCTGTGCAAGCACTGGCGTCATCGCAAACATCATGATTGCGATTGCACCGCCAAGCGTCTTCCGTGCCCAGGGAAATAAGCGACTTGATTGCATGGAATTTGTCTCCGGATTCTGTTTGTTATCGGGCGCCATCTTCACCGGGATGTCATCCCCGTCGCCGTCTTATGGCGTTGTTTGCGGAAGCTCAATGCTGAAATGCCTTCGCATGACGTCGGAAATCAGGTCATAGCATGAGCCGACGCGAATAACATCCATCGTCTCGAAGTTGATGAGCGTGGCCGAGCGCTGATAGTGGTAATACTTGCGAAGGCCATAATCGACCACGACATCGGCAATCTCGAGCAATTGCTGCGGAATATCCTGGACACGGAACTTCGTGCCGGTATTCGTCAGGTTGGCCGATGACCCAAAAATCGGGAATCCTGCTTCGCGGCTCAGTCGACAAATTTCCGCATGAAACGGTCCCGCATTGACCAGCATGGCGATCGTGTCTTCGCGCGAGCTGCCAGCAAGCGACGCCGGGTCGAGCCTGCCGATCATCGGATGCTTCTTGTCATAAGGCGCGATCACCCCCAGGGGCAGGTCGTAGTCTTCCGTCAGGGTGCTCACCATGTCACGCTCCCGCTGACCGAGCAGGTGAACGCTGCGATGGATTTCCATATCGCCCACCATGGCGTTGAGCTTCGTCGCCTGCCGCCCCTTGGTGTTGAAGATCCGCAGCAACGATTCCTGGGAGCCGCCGGCGATGGTGTATCCCACATCGACCGGGAATATGGCAATGCCGCCTTTTTGCAGTGCGCTGAATGCGCGCTGCGCATCGCCTGATATGTCCAGGATACCCATCGATTGTCTCCCTGATTGTTGTTCACAGATTTCCTTGGACTCAAGCGTACGGCGAGTCTATTATTAACTCAATTCGATTGTTCTTATCCATTGATTGGTTTTGCTTATGAATGTGACTTTGCGCCATTTGCGCGCGGCGGTCGGCATTGCGAGGTGCGGCAGCTTCAGGTCTGCTGCCGATTCCCTGCACGTCTCGCAGCCCGCACTGTCACAGACAATTTCAGAACTCGAAAGCGAGCTTGGCGTCACACTCTTCGATCGAACTTCGCGCTCGGTCAGGCAAACGGAATTGGGAAGGAACTTTGTGCTGGGCGCCCAAAGTGTCCTGGTTGCCTTTGATCGGCTGATCCAGGAGACCGGCGACGTGGTGCAGTCGCGCCGGGGGCGCGTGGTCGTATCCTGTGTGTCTTCGATTGCCGGGCGCGTATTGCCGCTCGCGATTATGCGTTGCGCCCAACGCTACCCGGAAATCGATGTCGTGGTCCAGGATGACGTCGCAATACAGGTCCTGTCATCCGTGCAGGCAGGCGATGCAGACTTCGGGCTGACGATCGAGCCTGCCGCCCTGAGCAACGGGATGCAATTCGAACCGCTGCACGAAGATCGCTTCTTCCTTGTTTGCCAAATTACGCACCTGCTTGCAAAAAAGCGGCAAGTATCGTGGCGCGCGTTGAAAGGCGAAAGCCTGATCGCCCTCTCGACCACAAGCGGCACGCACGGCATCATCAGCGCCGAGCTTGAACGTCAGCAGGTGCATGTGACGCAGCAAACGCTGGTGTCCCACCTGTCAACCGTGCACGGCATGCTCGAATCCGGGTTTGGCGTTGCGGTGTTGCCGAAAATTGCGCTGCCTGTTCCCGAGCACCCGACACTGGTCTCAATACCGCTGGTTCAACCCGTGCTGTCCCGAACCATCGGTGTCTATCGCCGCCGTGACCGCTCCCTGTCGCCCGCCGCCGCTGCGTTTCTCGACTTCACGCGTGACGTATTGCAGGAGTTGGGGCTCGGTTGA
>CAITPF010000196.1 GCA_903894155.1 uncultured beta proteobacterium
GCAACGCAGGCGCGCACCTTGCGACCGGCAACTACCTTGCATTCCTCGATGCGGACGACGTGTGGCCGGACGACCGAACGGAAAGGCTGTTGCGCACGCTGCTGGACGATCCCATGCTGGATTGCGTCTCCGGCAACATCCAGCAGTTCCGGGCTGACCTCCGAGCCGAAGGCCTGCGCCGCATGCTGGGTGCACCCGCAGCGACGCGCCTGCCAAGCGCCGCGCTGATGAAACGGACGTCGTTCGAGAGTGCCGGGAATTTCGACACGGTGCTTCGCCGGGGCGAAACGATCGAATGGTGGTCCCGCGCTACGGACAGCGGATTTCGAACTGCTGTCATTGATGCCACTGTGCTGCTACGGCGGGTGCACGAAGGCAACCTCGGCCGCACCCAACCCGATCCGGGACGTGAGTACCTCGGGATGCTGCATCGCGTGCTCGAGCGGCGGCGCGGCAAGGCCTGAGGGTGCATCGGGAAACGCATTCCTGAGTTGTCGCAGAACGAGTGGGTTAAGGCCCGCCTCCACTCACCCGACCCAATGCCGAAACCAGTGCCATATCAAAACTGATACCGCAGGACAAGCCAAGAGCACGAGCGGTGGCTGACCAGCAGCGCCTCACATCGTGCAATTGGACTTCCAGTAACCTGCCCTTCGTGAGGGGCAGGCTACGCTGCCATGCGGCAGTATGGCGCGTCCCCTTTGCTAACCTCCACAGGCGCGGTAGGGTCGCCTACATGGCTAATCGCTGTTTCCAAGTTCCAAGTTCCACAGGACGTCACACGACCGACAATGCGCGGACCAGTAGTCAGGCAATTCCTGTCGCACAGACTTGGTGACGGTGCTCCCGTGACAGAGTGGACAGCGCACGAAATAGGTCATCACACCGACCCCGTTAATTGGAGACAGATTCGATATAAATACAAACCCGATGGCGATATTGCCAAAGTTACCTAAGAAGCCGTGATTTCCAAGATAAATCACTCCACCAACGCTCACTCCAAAATAGAGAAACGCACCGAAAAAATATCTTTTCCATTTTTTCATGAATGTGGGGTGCAACACAACTTTCATGGCATTCATCGCGGAGTATTGAATTCGAGCGTATCGTACCGCTCAATTGGAAGGTCGTTGTGTAAGACCGGTTTCGCTGCGATGCTGCCCCGATCACAGTCCGCAGGTATCGTATTCATGTGCCATCCAAAGCTGATCCGCCAGTGCTGCCAGTTGGTTGGTCACGCAGCCACAGGGTGTGGGTGGGGCGAATGTTGGGGCGATTTCAAAAAGCGAGGCGCATGAGCCCCCGGCGTCCGCCCCGCCCGCACCCCGGCACCTGTGGCTGGTTCACCAGCAGCCCCCATCACGCGCAGTCAATGGCTCGCACGCAGCCGCGCCGCTGCCTCTCGCAGGCAGGCGGCGGTGCTGTCCCAGCCCAGACACGCGTCGGTGATCGAGACGCCGTAGCGCAAGTCTTGCGCGTTGCCCAATTTTTGATTACCTTCAAACAGGTTGGACTCGAGCATGACGCCCTTGATGGACTGATTGCCGTCGAC
>CAITPF010000197.1 GCA_903894155.1 uncultured beta proteobacterium
ATGCGCAGAGGACATCCTCGAAGAGTTGCGTTGGCCGGCGCTGCCGGCCCTGCCCCCTCAGCCCGGCCCGAAGAGCGTGGCGGGCGAGGCACTGCTGCGAGTCATGGGCCACGATCCCTGCGCGATCGACACGCTGGTCGCGCGAAGCGGCTTGACGCCCGACGCACTTATTGCCATGCTGTTGCAACTGGAACTGGACGGGCAGGTTGCTAGCCTGCCCGGTCACGGCAATCGCTTACGCAGTCATCATAAAGCCAGGCCGGCTTCATTGCAGCGGCTTGATTCCGAGGAGTTCGGCGCGGTAGTCTGGGCGGCGGTCGGCGAGTTTGCGACGGCGGCGTAGGCTACGATCGGTATGGCGTTGATCGTTTCGCAACGCAGAGAGGGCGAATTTTCGGATGGCAGACAAATTGCGCGCGCCATGGCCTTTGCGCACACGGCAGTCGTCTTCGCGAAAAGTCACGTCAAGCACCCAATGCATGGCCTCCACGCCCCAGTGAGCCCGCGCCGCGTGAGCGAATTGCTCAACCGTCTTTATCCCTGAACTAACGATAAAGTGGCGACGTTCAATACTGGCCTTGCCCTTGATCTCCTGCTCAGACTCGATCATGCCGACCGCAGCCAGTTTCTTCCAGTCTTCGCGCATCGATTTGTCCATCCAGGCCACGTCGGCGACAAAGGTCACCCGGCGGGTTTCGAGACGACCGTGATCTTTCTCGACCCAGACACGCTTTTGCACGTCGATGTTGCGAAAATCATGCTCCTCGGCGGTCGTGAAGAAATCCACGATCGATTGTGACAGGTGCTTCTGATTCTCCTTGACCGCCAAGACGTAGTCGCCACCTTGGGCAACGATTCTCGCAGCAACCTCCGTCTGGCACCCCAAGGCATCCATGGTGACGATACATCCCTTGAGCACGAGGGTGTCCAGCAGCGCCTTGATCGCGGCCAGTTCGTTGCCCTTGCCTGCCGTGCCTTCTTGCCCCAACGATACGCCCAGTTCCGTGGCGTAGGCGCTGACCATGTGCAACGCCGTATTAGGACCGTCCTTCGATCCTCTTACCGTCTTGCCGTCGAAGGCTACAACGCCTTTGACGGCGCCAACAATGTCGGCAATCCACTGCCGAAAGCAGCTTTCGAACACCTTCCCATCCAATACCCGAAACACCTTGCCAAAGGTGTCATGCGAGGGCGTGCCGTTGGCTAGCATCAGGAATGTCTTCAGCCAGTCCTCCTCTTCTTCGCACCAGTCCGCAACATCGACCCAGTCGTCACAACCACAAAGCACCGCGCATATCGACATGACGATCATTTCCTTCAGATCATGACGCCGTGCCGGTCCCCGCCGGTGGTCCTCTACCTGTGAAAATGCCTCCTGCAACGTCATCTGCGTCTCCCGATAAAATCGAGAGTAGACCCTGATTTGTCGCTGTGCACAACCCAGCGTCATATCCCATTGACGGTGAACGGGTTTTTCTGTGGGTTTACGACGTTTGCGTAAGCGATTGCCGTGAAGGGACTTCCTTCGGTCGCCGCCCCAAGGCGGGGGCAGCGTAGAACATGGAGTCCCAAAGGGACAAACCGCCGTCACCCCCTTGCTTGGCGAGGGGGCCGGGGGGAAGGTCAATCCTCTTCTTTCCTGGGGGTACGCAGGCCGAGGAAGGGGGGAGGGCGGTGAAGGATACCGTCGAAGCCATGAAGTCCATCGCCGGCAAGACAGGCATCATCGACGACATCGCCTACCAGACCAACCTGCTGGCCCTGAACGCGGCGATCGAGGCAGCGCGGGCGGGCGAGCACGGCAAGGGCTTCGCGGTGGTGGCTGCAGAGGTGAGGAAGCTGGCG
>CAITPF010000198.1 GCA_903894155.1 uncultured beta proteobacterium
GAAGACCAGTTGAGGAATGACTGCGATCCTGGCGCCTCCTGGCCACTCAATCGGACTTCTTCGCGGCATGTTCAACTCCTTGCATCTGCACCAATCAAAAAAATCAATCCTGTTGCCCAGCTTCAGGAGCTTTGCCCCGAGCCGCAACGAACGTCTCGTAATCCATCCAGCTCAGCAATGATCCGCCATCGACGTCCAGTGAAATGCCGGTGATGAAATTCGCCTTGTCCGAGGCAAGGAAAGCAACGGCGTAGGCATGATCTTGCGGCAGGGCGAACCGGCCGGTCGGCACCATTCCCAGCAAAAGATCGCGGCGGCTCTGCGGCACGCGCGCCGCGAGTTGAGGCGTGAACGTCGTACCCGGACAAACGGCATTGACCTGAATGTTGAATGGCGCAAGTTCATAGGCGAGTTCGCGGGTCAGACCAAGCAATCCGGTCTTTGCCGCAACGTAGTGCGCCCCGCTGAAGATGGAGGCGCGATGCGCTGACACGGTCGACATGGTGACGATCTTCCCGCTGCCTTGCGCCTTCATGATCGGAATGGCGGCCTTGCAACACAGGAACACTGCGGTCAGGTTCACGTCAAGTGCCCGATGCCAGTCACTCTCTTCGATATCCTCAACCATCCGGATCTGGGAAAAGCCAGTGGAGTTGACCAGTATGTCGAGTCGCCCATACAGTTCCATCACGCGTTTGAAAAGCGTCTCGACTTCCTGCGCGCGCGTGACGTCGGCCACGATCACCTCGGCCCGGCGACCCAGCGCCTGAACCTCGCGCTGCACCGAGCATGCGAGCATCTCGTCAATATCGTTGAGCACAATGTCGGCCCCGCCACGCGCCAGTTCGCAGGCAATGGCGCCGCTGATACCACCACCTCCCCCCGTAATGAGCGCCACCTTCCCTTCAAACTCCATGCGTTCCTCTTTTGCCGAACCTGGCGAATGCCCGGGCGACGGCGTCACTGGGCCAAATCCTTCAGATCCATCACGCCAATCACGCGGGACCAGGCAACAGTGTTTTTCCGGATGACGTCGGCAAATTCCGCAGAGCCCGTACCCACCGGAATGACGTTGAGCTTGCGCATGCGCTCACGCACCTCGGGAGTGCGAACGGCATCGATCGCCGCATTTGCGATCCGGTCGACAATCGACTGGGGTGTCGCCGAAGCAATGACAAGCCCATAGAACGTGTCGACCGACGACTCAGGGTAGCCGGCCTCGGCGAACGTCGGGATTTGCGGCAAATCGGGTGCACGCTCGGTTCCGGCAATTGCGAGCCCCCTCAGCTTGCCCGACTCGATGAGCGAGGTCACTGAAGCCGTCGCCAAAAATGCCGTGTCGAGGTCACCGGACAGAAGCGCCGTGATCTCCTGCGAGTCTCCCTTGTAGGGGACGTGAAACAGTCGAATTCCGGCGATGTTGTTGAAGTTCTCGCCCATGACATGCGGCAAACCGCCGATTCCAGAGGAGCCGTAGTTCAACTTGCCCGGATTATTCTTCGCGAGGTTGACGAGTTCGCTTACGGTGCTGACTGGAAGTGTTGCGCGGGTCACCATGATGATAGGGACGTTGCATAGGTGACTTACGGGCTTAAGCTCGCGCGGGTAGGTCAACGTCGGCTTGGTGAGAGGTACGACCACGAGAGCCGACGACGAGGTGAAGCCGACGGTGTATCCATCGGGCTCTGCCCGGGCGACGGCTTCCATCGCGATCGCGCCGCCCGCTCCGACGCGGTTTTCAACCACCACGGACTGACCGAGCGACACCGCCATCTTTTCGGCAACGATGCGGGCCACGACGTCGGAGGCGCCACCCGTGGCGAACGGCGTAATCATCCTCAGCGGACGACTCGGGAAATCCTGCCCGAGCGCGGGCGCGGCCACCAGCATCGCCCCGAGGAACGCCAGGATCGGCACAAGCGGAAACTGCAGTGCGGTACGAGCGTGCAAGGTTATCTCCCGTGTGCGTCCACTGTAGCCAACGCCTCGAACGCCAGAGATTGGCCAAGGCTCTCCTCAAGCTGCCGCCGAAGCGGCTGGACCAGTGTCATGCGCGTATAGCGCAGCAATAATTCCGGCTTCTTATTCAACTCAATCGCAATTTTTCGGGCGCGCTCCATGAGCCCGCCCTTTTCCATGACCTCGGAGACTAATCCGAGTTCAAGCGCCTGGCGACTGTCGAGCACTTGCCCAGTCAACATCAGATACCGCGCACGATTCAGTCCGAGCAAGGCAGTAAGAACAACATTGAAGCCGTCCCCAGGCACATGACTGCCCAGCGAAAAGTGCGCGGTGTCCTCGAAACTCGCTTCGTGCGACGCAATCACGATGTCGCACATGAGCGCAATCTCCCCATGCCGCTTGACTGGACCGTTGACCGCAGCAATCATCGGTACCTCAATGCCCAACAGTGCGGCATAAAGGCGTCTGGCA
>CAITPF010000199.1 GCA_903894155.1 uncultured beta proteobacterium
CATTTATCTGCACGTGCATGTTTTCGGTCCCGGCAAGGAGATCCACGTCTTTCACATAATCCTTGAAGACATCTTTGCTGGACCAGTCGATCAGACTGAACATGGTCTTCTTGAATAATTCCTCGGTTTCGGGCGTGAACGTGCCCGGGTAATACCGGCTTTTGCTGTAATGCAGGGCATACACGAGGGGCATTTTCGTGCCGTCGAGAAACCCAAAACCTTCTCCGAAGGCGTATGGCTGCAGGCACTGGCGAAGGCGCACATTGGCCGCCTCGCGGTTGCGATTCAGGCAAAGTTGCGCCGAATAATATGCTATGAAGTCATTGGGAACCGGGATACGTTCGGCATGCAAGGCGCTCGACATCTTGAGTCCGCGCTCCACGCGCCGGGAAGACTCTTCGAGCATCTCCGCGGGGCTGAGCCCGTTCAAAGGTGTCATCGTCTTTTGACTTTTACTCATCGCCTGCAGCTCCTCGTTCTGAATATAGCCAAGCGTTGCAACGGCATCCTTACCGCACACCGCATCGGTGGTCAGCTTCTGCAATGAAGGGATGGCGGCTTGCAGGAGTGGACGGGTATAACAACACAACCCTTGCGCGGCAGCGGATCGCACGGATGCGTCCTTGTCGCCGAGTGCCGCGATGACGGTTTCGGGCGCTTGACGCATCTCCGCCCAACATCCCACCGCTTCCGCGCGCTGCGCGGTTGAGGGATCGGTTTGCAGGATCGCTTGCAGGGACTTGACGATCTTCGCCGTCGGTTCCGGATTGTTGCTGAAAATGTTCGGTTTATTTTTTTTACCGCCATCGACATAACAAAGTGGCGATTCCAAGAAACGCAGGGTCCTCATGGCGGCCAATCGCACCTCGGCTGATGAATCGCCCAGAGCCTGCGCGAGCAGCGGCAAGGCTTCCGGCTGCGGGTCGTCTTTGATCGGCTGCACGTGCGTGTTATCCGTGATACAGTCGCGACTCATGGCCTTCAGCAGCGCGATCTTTACTGTGGGATCGGTTGCCTTGGCGTAGCGCTGCTGAATTTCAGCGTAAACAGCGGCTTGAAGCGGCTCACCGGCTTTTTTGTTGATCCGTTTGACATCAAATCGCGCAAACGCGTCGCCTTTCATGAGGGCATCAACTACCTTGGCCTGCATCTGAGCCGGCGGGAGATTGAGATTGTTGAGCACCCTGGCCGCCCCGGCACGAACCGTCGCACTGTCACTGCTGAGGCCGTCGAGCAGGAGGGCTGGAACGTCCAGGTTCAAATTCAGGGTCTTGATCGTGCGCAGGGCCGCGAGGCGGATGCCGAGTTCTTTATCGCTCTTGGCAATGGCGAGTGCCGTTAAGACTTCGCGCGGAACGGGAGTTGCCAAATGGCGCAGATAATCAAGGGCCTTCAGGCGATCATCCATTCTGGCATTCTCCATCGAGGTCGCCACGGCATCTTCGAACTCCGACCCTTGCGCGGCCAGACGACGGCTCTTGAAGGTGTCCGGGAGCGCCTCCACCCTCACATCGCCAAACTGGCCCTCGCCCAGCTTGATCGCCCCGCTGGCGATCGGGTCGGCATCCTCGTAATGAAGGACTTCTTGCAAAGTCTTGTCGTCCGCAATGACCCACACCTGAATTTTGCCATTTTGGACGAGGATCTCGAACTCCTTCCATTTCAGGGGGACGGGTGGCCAGATTGGTTGCTCGATATTAATTAGCGGCAGCTTAGACTGCGCCAACAGCGTGGATTTGCCGTTGGCGTCTTTCGTCAACGCCCCCGAAACAAAATCAAGATGATACCGCAGGCCTTCATGACGCCAACGCAGATCGATATACGGTTTTTTCACGCCCGCGACCGCAATCTTCATGCGGAAGTTTGCGGCCTCCGGCACGATGATCAATCTGCCATCTACACGGAGCTCATACTTCGTGGGCAATCCATTGGCATTGCGCCTCAATTCAGGTGGTGTGGTGAAATGACAGCGACCCCAGAGTGGAATGACTGGGCTGGCTGTCGAATTTGCGTCAAGGCCGTAGTTGTTATTCTTCGGCAATGGATGAGTCTTCGTGCCAAAGGTGTTTTGATCCAACAGCACCGAATCTGCAGGAGGTGCAGCGTGAAGTGCGGCCAGCGTTGCCAGGAGGGCGGTGGTCAGAACGATAATCAGATGTTGTTTCATGGAATTAGTTATTTGGATTGGGTTTGTTCAGATTGCTGGATGTTCGGGATTGAAAATTCTTTCCGGTGCCTTGCTCATCGTTTCGCCGCCACTCGGGGTGAGCGCTGGTTGAAATCCAGCACGAGCTTCTCGCCGCTGATCGGACCGGTGAGGCTGACCACGCCGCTGTCGAAAG
>CAITPF010000200.1 GCA_903894155.1 uncultured beta proteobacterium
CTTTCACGCCCTTGCCGCGGATGGTGGCCGCCCCGCGGGCGATCAGCCGATCCAGCGTTCCGGGCAGGTTATCGGGGCCCAGGCCGCTTGAAGTGGGGCGGAATTCACCCGTGAAAATGCCGATCAGCTTCTTGTCCGTGGGCGCGCTGTTCAGTTCCTGCAGGTTGTGAACGACGTTGTACCCCAGTTTAGGCGCCACATCGCTGAGCAGATCGACATCCTTGCGCCCACCCGAGGGGTACTGATAGAAGTCCTTCATCATCGGGTTGGTCTCGTGCATCCAGTGGATGGCGCCGCCACCCATCAGGACGTCGAGCGGACGGGACAACTCGGCGAGCGACGCGTATCCGGTCTTTTTCAGCGCAGTTTGATCGTCGTAATAGCCGATCATTTGCTGGGCGATATTCAGGTAGTTTCGACGCGACCGGTTATGTGACTGCAAGGCGGCCGGCGTTGCATCCACGAGGAACGAATCGGTGACCACGCCGATCCTCCACCCGTGGACCCGTTTCATGTACTCAAAGAGGGTTTCGATGCGCGGATTATCCAGCGGGTTTTCCGGCGTGTTGTCCGCACTGACCTGAAGGGCGTTGTTTGACTGCTTCATTCCGCTGATCAGGCTGGCCATCCCGGGGGCAGAATCCGTAATGAGGCTGTCGAATGCCGTTGTCCTGCTGATACCCTGAACCGGCATTTTTTCCATTGCGAGCGTGTCGGGAACGCGGCCTTCAAAAACGCCCTTGCTGACGATCCGCGCGGCGGTGCGCATCGGCATGCCGACGCCATCGCCCAGGAAGAAGACCAGTTTCCTGGCGGCGTTGGGCGCGTTAGGATTTGGTGCCGGCTCGACCACGTAGCGATTGCGAATGCGGCGCTCAACCCCGTCGACCGCGAGCACGGCTTCGATGACAACCTGGCCGGCCTCTCCAATGCTCAGGTTCCGGGCGGTCGCACCGAACAATAGATGGGTGGACGGCGTCCCGGATTCACTACCCGAGCCCTGTGCGGCCACCCGGCGCAGAAAGTTCTCCGACATCTCGCGCCCGTTGACGGTCAGGCTGACGAGGCGCGGTGCATCTCTGGCGGGGATCTGGGTTTCAATGCGCAAATCAAAGCGTTGCCCGGCAAACCACTCGCTGCCGGTCGGCGGCATGATGCGTAACCCGGTTTCCGGCTCGGCGTTCATCGGGAAATCCGCGAGCCTGCCGCCGAAATAGATCGGATCCTGGGCGTTTCGGGTTTTGCCATCCCCCTGGAAGGGGGCGTCATCGTCCTGGCCGGCGACGGCCGAAACCGCGATCAGCGCGGAAATCATTGCCATTGCGGCCTGATGGACCCGTTTCTGTATCGTCATTCGCTATAGACCCCAAAGTGCTGCGCAAAGGGGAAAAGCCTACCGCGGTATCGTTACAAAATCATGAATTGCAATGATCCCGGCATGCAGTGATTGGCCTTTGATTGGATTGTCATTTTCGAAATACCCTGTATGCGTCGTCGCTGCTTTCATAGGCGCGCTTGGTGTCCTCGTCATTGACCCATGCGAGCACGATCACTTTGCTGGGCGCGTGGTAGCGGAAGAACAGCCGGTATTGCTGGAAAAACTTGGCCCGGAACCAGTGCTTGTGATCGTCACCGAGGGTATTGCCCTGGCGGTACTCTGGCCGCATTGGGTCTTGCGGGATGGCGTCGAACGCCAGTTTGATGATCGCCGCCAGCCGTTTGGTGGCATTCTTTTTTACGTAACCGACGGGGTCCTTTTGCTTGAGGCCCTGAACCTGCTCAGCCAATGTCTCGAGGTGCGCGAGGAACAGCGGGTGGACAAATATTGTCCAGCCATGAATGACCAAATATGCTGGCTTGCCCGAGGTCATTCATCGTTCGCCGACAAGGGAGCATCAAGATCGACTTCTAGGCCGCCGGTCAACAATTGAAGGTGCTGCACAAAGCTGGCATCAATCGTTTGCAGGCGCTCTGGATGCTTTGCGATATCGTGGGCGAGGAAGCTCAGGAATGCGCCAAGCACCGGGTCGTCACCCTCTGTGGCCTCAGCACGCGTCAGCACAACATCGCCGCTAGGGCGGATTGTGTAATGAATTTTGTCGCGCTTGCGAAGCCGGAGTGCACGACGCACGGTTTCCGGCACCGTAGTTTGGTAGCGGTCTGTCAACGTGGATTCGACTTCAAGGGCGGCGGGCATAGTGGCTCCGATCGAAGAGAAGTATCGCTGCCATGGTAATGCAAGTGCATTGCCATGTCAATGCAATTTCATTGCCAGTGCGTATCTTTGTCCCACACAAGGATAGGAAGCCCAACCATGTTTTGGGCGCTTTTGTCGCCAATCTGAGTTGCTTCCCTCGCGTTCGCGCGGATTCGTCTGGAGCCAAAGTCTGGAACTTGGGCAATCGAATGTCATACGCCACGGCCGCCTTCGCCAGCGAATCCAGCGCGGTCGAAAAATCGAAGTTGTGAATTGCTTCGGAGATGGGCGTGAAATCCTCGCCCAGGGCGGCGCGCAGCAAATCGGCGCCGCCATCAAAGGTTTCGCCGCTCGCAAAGACATCGATTGATCACTGCGCGGCGAGCCTGGTGCAGAGATCCTGCAATTGCCTCCGGTCGATATCTGTCGCTACTGCCGGGTAAACGCGCTGGCCCCGCCCTTGACCGATTTATCAGAGGCAAGCGCAAGACTCAAACACTTTTGTCCCCATCGCGGGTGGCGATAGTCCAAAAAACCCACATCAGAAGGGTGACTGCCAAAGCTGCGTAGGA
>CAITPF010000201.1 GCA_903894155.1 uncultured beta proteobacterium
CGCCATTCATCAGGCGGGTACCTTGCCGCTCACCGCGTTGGCGCGTCCAACGATCGTGATCTGCCCGGTCGCGTCTGGTCGTAGCCTCGCGCGCAACCGCGCCTTGAGATCCTCGCGCCGTTCGTCAGGCATTGCCGCGACCTTGGGGCCAATGCTGGACCCAAGCAGGCTGGTCTCCCAGTAATCGTCGAACCCGGAGAACGTGCGCTCCACGCTGATTGCACGCGTCTCGATCGCCTCGAGCCCGGCTTCGACCCACAGACCCCGCAGGGCCTCGATCGGTGAAATCCGCGCACTGGGCGGCAACACGGGCTTCATGCCCACGTCCCGCATGGCCTCCTGAAGCAGATCCAGCGGAAACCCGCCTTGCAGGATGTCCCACACGTAGGCGCACACCGTCCCGCCGGGCTTGACCACCCGCATCATTTCGGCGGCGCCCTTCAGCGGATCCGGCACGAAAAACATCACCAGCGCCATGACGGCGATATCGAAGGATTTGTCGGGGTACGGCAGCGCCATGGCATCGCCCTGCCGGAATGCAGCCTGGCGAGACCCGGGCCGCGTTCGCGCGTAGGCGAGTTGCCCTTCCGAGGGATCAATGCCCTCAATGGCTGCAGGCGAACAGCGCTCAGCGATCATATCGGTGAACGCGCCGTTGCCGCAGCCAACATCGACCCACCGCAATCCGGGTGCAGGCGTTAGCCAGTCAAGGAAGACGGAGCCCACCAACTGGCTCCACTTGCCCATCATCTGTTCGTAGCCTGCACCATCATCAAAGCGGATTGGCTGTTCGGCCATCAGGGTCTCCATTGACCTGCGCCCCGCCCTGAAAGGCGGGGCTTGCCGCGCTCCTGGTCACGGCGCTTTGACGCGCAGGGATTTCGGATCGTAGAAAGGTTCGAGTCTTGCCTCGGCTTCATACCGCTCCCAGCCGATTTCGATTTCGAATCGCTGGGCGGCAAGCCAGGCCGCGGTCACCGGTTCATCGGCGCGCACGTAGCCCATCCCCAGCGATGCGTCCAGCCTGTGGCCCAACATGCCGGAGGTGATTCCGCCCGCACGGCTGCCGTTCATCCAGATCGGTTCTTCCTTGTAGAGAAGTCGATCCGTGCCGCTCAGGCGAAACTGAACCAGTCGCTTTTTCGGGATCCCCAGATCGCGCTGACGCAGCAACGCGGATTTTCCGATGAAGTCCCCCGGTTTATCCCAGGCAACTGCGAAGCCCAGGCCCGCTTCGATCGGGGTATCCTCGATGCCGATATCGTCGCCCCAGTGGCGGTACGCCTTTTCCATTCGACAGCAATTCATGGCGTGCATGCCGGCCATGCCCAGACCAAACTCAGGCCCGGCCTCGAGAATCCGCTCGAACACATGTAAGGCAAAATCGGCGGGGATGTAGAGCTCCCAGCCAAGCTCGCCGACATAGGTGATGCGGCTTGCGCGCACCTGGGCATAACCGATCTCGATGATCTGAGATGTGCCAAACGGGAATTTTTCGTTGGAAAAGTCCGTATAGGGTGAAAGCCGCTGCATCAACTCACGCGACCGCGGCCCCATGACGCCGAGCATCGGAATGGCGCTCGTCTGATCCGCGACGAAGCAGTGATCCGCCTGTTCGACATAACGCCGCAAGTACGCCAGATCGCGATTGTGCGTCACAGCGGCCGATACGACCATGAACTGTTGCTCGCCCGTGCGCGTGATAGTCAGATCCGCCTCGATACCCCCGCGCTCGTTCAACCATTGCGTATAGATGATCTTGTTGAGCGGAACATCGATCCGGTTCGCCGAAATCATCTCCAGCACCCGCAGCGCATCCCTGCCCTCGACGATGAATTTCGTCATCGTGCTCTGGTCGTACAGCGCGACCGCATCGCGGGTCACGCGACATTCGCGCGCGGTGTGCTCCACCCAGTTCTGCTTGCCGTAGCTGTAGGCATAGGCTGGCTCGACCCCCGCAGGCGCAAACCAGTTCGGGCGCTCCCACCCGGCCAGTTCGCCGTACACGGCACCCGCCTCCTTGAGGCGATCGTAAAACGGACTGCGCCGCGCACCGCGCGCGGTGGTGTACTGGTAGTAGGGCCAGTGCGTCTTGTAGAGCAGCCCCAGCGTTTCGACCGTACGGTCGTGCAAATACTGGCGCGTGCCCTGGAAGGGGCTCATGCGCTGCACCTCGATATCCACCAGATCCATCGGCGGGCGTCGGTCTTTGATCCACTGGGCGAGCACGCGCCCGGCACCGCCGGAGCTCTGGATGCCGATCGAGTTGAAGCCGCAGGCGACAAACAAGTCCCGGACCTCGGCGGTCTCGCCCAGTAAATACCGATCGTCGGGCGTAAAGCTCTCCGGGCCGTTGAACCACGTCTGTATCCCGGTGTTCTCGAGCATCGGCATACGATTGGCCGCCATCTCGAGCACCGGCATGAAATGATCCATGTCCTCGGGCAGCGTATCGAAACAGAAGTCCTCCCGTATCCCCTGCATCCCCCAGGGCTTGGCACGCGGCTCAAAACATCCGAGCAACATCTTGCCTGCGTCCTCCTTGTAGTAGGCCCACTCGTCCGGGATGCGCAATACGGGAAGGTTGGGCGTCAGCGTCTTGATAGGCTCGGTCACCACGTAGAAGTGCTCTGCTGCGTGCAAGGGCAGATTCACGCCGGTCTTGCGCCCGAGCTCGTACGACCACATGCCGGCGGCGATCACCGTCGTCGTGCAGCGAATCTCCCCCTGGTCGGTGACCACGCCGATCGCCCGCCCCCCTTCGGTCAGGATGCGTTCAACCTTGACGCCCTCCACCACGCGCGCGCCGCCCAGGCGAGCACCCTTGGCGTACGCCTGCGTGACATCGACCGGATTGCACTGGCCGTCGCGTGCAAGAAACACACCACCGAGCACGCCCTCCAGATTCAGGTGGGGGTAGCGCTGCAGAATATCGTCCGGGGTGATGACATCGACCTCAAGCCCGAAGTTCCGGGCCATCGAAGCCTGCCGCCGCAGTTCTTCCATGCGCCCTTCATGCAGCGCAATCGAAATCGAACCGTTTTGCTTGAAGCCCGTGGCCTGGCCGGTTTCCTTCTCCAGCGCATGCAGCAGGTCGGAGGTGTACTTGGCCAGCTCAGTCAGGTTGCGGGTGGCCCGCAATTGCCCGATCAGCCCCGCGGCATGCCAGGTGGTGCCGCAGGTGAGTTGCTTGCGCTCAAGCAGTACGACGTCGCGGACCCCGATTTTCGTCAGGTGGTAGGCGATGGAGCATCCGACGACGCCTCCGCCGATGATGACGACCTCTGCGTGGGCGGGCAGTGCGTTGGCCATGGTCGCCGACTCCTGTGGGATATAAATATGGGCTAGATATTATTCCGATCAAAAATTATTTTGTGGAAAATGTTGGTTGAAATAATAATTGCGCGAAATATATTTTTGCTGAACAATGGCTGCGTCGCATCGCAGGTAGCCCACCATGACCGAAACCGCCATGCCAGCCGGGCCGTCTGCACAACAAGGCGCGATCGCCGCTGAAAGCAACGCCATCGGAATTGTCATTCGCAAGCTGCGCAAGGCGCGCGGTAAATCGCTGGCCGACATCGCGCAGGGCATCAGCCGCTCGGTCAGTTTTGTCAGCCAGATTGAACGGGGTAACGCGCAGCCATCCATCGCCGACCTCAAGGGAATTGCGCAGTTGCTCGGAGTGCCCGTGGGCTGGTTCTTTTTATCAGACTCCGTCCCGCCGGATGAAATCGGGCGCGTGGTTCGGTCGCACGACAGACGACAGTTGGGTAACAGTACGCAAGGTTTGCTCGAGGAGCTCCTGTCACCCGATATCGGCGGAAGTTTTGAAATGTTTTTGAGCACCTTTGAGCCCGGAGCGACTATGGAGCAGGCTACGCTGCGGGATACAGAGGAAGAAGGATATGTCGTCAAGGGCAGCCTGACGCTCTGGATCGGTGAGAGGCAGTTCTCCCTCAATGCCGGGGATAGCTTTCGCATCGTCCGGGAGCCGTTTCGCTGGAGTAACCCGACGCAATCCGAAGCCCGTGTCCTTTGGGTGATTGCCCCTCCGGCCTATTAAAGACCAACGCGCCACCCGGCGAGCAAGGATATCCACAGATGGTCCCTGCCCTGTTATCCCTGAAGTCGGTGACTGCTGGCTACGCTGAGCAATCGACGGTGCTGTTCGGGCTCGACATCACCGTCGCGGCCGGGGAAGTGGTGTGCCTGCTTGGCCGCAACGGGGCGGGCAAATCGACCACCATCAAGACCATTTGCGGATTGCTCAAACCCAGCGCCGGTACGATTTCCTTCAACGGACAGGACATCACGCGCCTGGCACCCGGTGCGATCGTCGGATTGGGTATGGCGGTGGTGCCTGAGGGAAGGCGCGTCTTCGCGTCGCTGACCGTCGAGGAAAACCTGCTCATGGGCGCCTATGTCCATCGGCAGGGACTCATCCCGCGCGCGCACCTTGACGAAGTCCACGCCCTTTTCCCACGCCTCGCGGAGCGTCGCAGACAAACTGCGGGTACGCTGTCAGGCGGCGAGCAGCAGATGCTGGCCATTGGGCGCGCGCTGATGTCCCGCCCCCGACTTCTGCTCCTGGATGAGCCGTCCATGGGTTTGGCCCCCATTTTGATCGAAACGATCTTCGACACAATCAACACACTGGCAAGCAACGGAATCACCATCCTGCTTGTCGAGCAGAACGCAGTTGCCGCGCTTGACGTCGCCGACCGCGCGTACGTGCTCGAGCGGGGAAGAATTGTCCAGTCTGGTCTGGCGAGCGAGCTCGAACAGACCGCTGACATCAGAAGCAGTTATCTGGGAGGTTGACGTGTCCACCGACCCCAAAATGCGCAAGTTGTGCATGACGGGGCGCCAACGATGTTCAAGGAGAGTGCTCATGAAGTCTGCCGCAAAGGATTTTCTGCGCCACCCGGCGTGCCGCAAATGGTTTGGAAGCATCGCCGCTGTTGCGATGACTTGCGCGATCGGTGCCGACGGTTTGGCAGCCGAATTGAAGGTTGGTTTTTTTGGCCCTCTGTCGGGCCCGGTCGCCGTTTATGGTACGGAAAGCCTGGCCGGGACTCAGTTCGCACTGGAAGAAATTCACCGGAACAAGTTGCTCGGCGCCGACACCATCAAGCTGATCACGGCTGATGACGTCGCCAATCCGGGCGCGGCCGCACAGGCAGTGCAGCGCATGATTGACGTGGACCAGGTGGTTGCTGTGATCGGAGGCCCAACCAGCGCAGGGACCGCTGCGGCGATCGAAGTCACGCGTGCGGCAGAGATTCCGCAATTGTCGCCACTGGCCGTGGACCCGGCGCTCACCAAGCAGAACAACCCCTGGTTCGCCCGCATCGCCCAATCCGGTGACGTGTTCGCCAGCAACGCCGCGGAGTGGATGTTCAAGAAGCAAAACGTGAAGTCCGTCTACTTGCTCGTGCGCAACGACAACTGGGGACAGCCGCTGGCCGAAGCCTTTGCCATCAAAGCCAAAGAACTCGGCATGGAGGTCAAGGGACGCGTTGCCTACGAACCCACAGCCAAGGAATTCAAGCCCATGCTTGCAAAGATGGCGGAAACGAAACCTGATTTCGTGGCGATCCTGGGCTACTACACCGAGTCGGGGCTCATGGTCAAACAGATGGCTGAAATGAACATCAAGTTGCCCATCTTCGCAATGACTGCGGTTGCAATTCCCCAGTACCTCGAGATCGCCGGCCCTGCCGCTGAGGGAAGCTACGGCGTGCTGTACTACTTCGCCGGATCGATCGACACGGATCAGGCCAGGAGCTTCGTTGCCAACTGGAAGGCAAAATTCGGCAGGCTGCCAACACAGTACGAAGGCATGGGCTATGACGCAGCCTATGTACTGGCCGAATCGATCAAGCGTGCTCAGGCCTCAGGCAAGGTGACGCCCAAGAGCATCCGGGATGCCATCTTCACCATCAAGGACTACCCCGGCGCGACGGGACCCATCACGATCCTGCCCAATGGCGACGCGCAGCGCCCGCTGCCCTTTGTCAGGCTCGAGGGCAAGGACCTCAAGCTCGACTATCTGCTGAAGTAAGCACAGGCCGGGAGCGCAGGCTTGCAACTCACGATCCAGATTCTGAGCGGGCTGGCGGTCGGGTGCATTTATGCACTCGTCGCCATCGGCTTCAGCATGATCTACCGGGCGCTTGGGCTGGTTAACTTCGCGCAGGGCGACATCATGATGCTGGGCGCCTTCATCGGCTACACCCTGCTGCTCGTGTGGCCCGCCATGCCATTCTGGATCGTGCTTGTGGGCGCCATGCTGGTGACCGGCCTGCTTGGCATGGTGATCGAGCGCGTGGCGTTTCGCAGTGCCGTCAAGCGCAAGGCAGATCAGATCTATCTGGTGCTCCTGACCCTGGGGATCGGCATGGTCCTGAGCAATGGTGCGCGCCTGATCTGGGGCGCGAATCCCGTCGTTTACCCGACGCCGCTCGCACACCAGGTCTACACGGTGGCGGGATATCCGTTCCCCGCCGTCTATCTTTACATCGTCGTGACCATGCCCTTGCTTCTGATCGGCCTGCAGTTGTTCTTTGCCAGAACCTGGGCAGGCCTGGGCTCGCGGGCGGTTTCCGATGACCGGGAGGTGGCCGCCCTCATGGGGCTCGACGCGGGGCGCGCGTCAGGGATTTCATTCGGGATCGCGGCCGCCACGGGCGCAATGGCCGGCGTGCTTTACGCGCCCATTACCTATGTGTCCTTCGATATGGGGATTATCGGGGTCAAAGCGTTCGCGGCCGCGATCATCGGATCGCTGGGAAGCATTCCGGGCGCCCTCATTGGCGGCCTGATCATCGGTCTGGGCGAAACGCTCGGGAGTCAGTTGATCGCGACGGAGTACATGGACAGCATTGCCTTCCTGATCATGATTTGCATCCTGCTTGTGCGTCCCACGGGCTTGCTTGGCGGCGACTTCAGGAAATGACCCAGTCCACCGACACAGGCATTGAACAAATCGAACCGACCACACCCGCGTCGGCGGCCAGCACGGGCCTTTCCGCCGTCAAGCGCGACTGGATGATTTTTGCGCTGATCGTGCTGCTCGGCTGGTCCTTGCCGCTCATGGCCGGCGGCTTCTATCTCTACCTGGGCCTCACGATTGCGATCTACGCGATGGCCTCGCTCGGGTTGCAGCTGATGGTCGGCCTTGCGGGACAATTGTCGCTCGGTCACGCGGCATTCGTCGGGATCGGCGCATACACGACCGTGATTCTGGAGAAGCAGGCCGGGTTCGCGTTCGTGCCCGCAGCGCTCTGCGCAATGCTTCTGGCCGGCCTCATGGGATTGCTGATGGCGCAACTCATCCGGCTGTCGGGCGTTTACTTCAAGATTGCGACTTTTGGCTTCGGGGTGATTGTCTATCAGATCATTTCAAATACGACCTGGCTCACCGGGGGGCACGTCGGCATCCGGGGCATCCCCGCGATCTCGATTTTCGGATGGGCCGTGACGTCACGCACGGATCTGTTCATCCTCGAGATGTCGATGTTCACCATCGTGTATGCGTTGCTGCTCCGACTCTGCCACGGCAGGATCGGTCGTGCGTTCGCGGCGATTGGCCAGAATGAATCCGCAGCATGCAGCATCGGCATACCGACCGACGCCTACCGGATGGCCGTGATTACGATCGGCTGCGCCGTCGCCGGACTCGCAGGCAGCCTGCTGCCCCACCTCATGCGGTTTCTGAGCCCCGAAAGTTTTGGCTGGCACGAATCCCTGGTGCTGCTCATCATGATCACGGTGGGTGGGCTCGGGAGTTTGCCGGGCGCCATTATTGGCACCCTTGTGGTGATCGTCGTGCCGGAATACCTGCGAGAGCTCGCCCAATACAAGATGTTCGTTTACGGCTTACTGCTGGTGATGTGCATGATGTTCCTGCCCAATGGTCTTGCCGGTCTCATTCAGACTGTGGCTGACCGGGTTTCACGGCTGCGCAGGCGCAAGCCATGACCGCGGCCAGTTCCATGCTTTCACTGCATCACGTGACCCGCAGGTTTGGCGGACTGGTCGCCGTCAACGACCTGTCGATGCACGTGCAGGCGAACGCCATTCACGGACTGATCGGCCCCAACGGCGCTGGCAAAAGTACCGCCTTTGACCTGATTTCAGGACTGACCCCGCTTTCGGGAGGTTCGATCCAGTTTGACGGCGCTGACCTGACACGCGCAAGCGTTGAGCAGCGGGTCCGGGCTGGCATCTGCCGCACGTTCCAGACACCCCGGCTTTTCGAAAAGATGACTGCCCTGGATGTCGTGATGTGCGGGCGGCATTTGCATGGCAGGACGGGAATCCTGGGCAGCATGTTCTCCGTGATGTCCAAGCACCGGGACGAAGTCAATATTCGCAGGGCGGCGATCGAGTTGCTCGACTTTGTCGGCCTGAGCGATGAGAAAGACGATGTCGTTGCCAACATGCCTTACGGCAAACGACGGCTGGTTGAAATTGCCCGTGCGCTGGCAACCGGCCCGAAAATGCTGCTCCTGGACGAAGTGGCGTCGGGACTGAATCCGGTGGAAACCGCTGCCGTCTCCAGCCTGATCCGTCGTTTGCAGGAGCAGGGAATGACCATCGTGCTCGTCGAACATGACATGCGGTTTGTCATGGACCTGTGTGGCCAGATCACCGTGCTGAATTTCGGCACGAAAATCGCCAGCGGCACACCCGCCGAAGTGTCCTCAAACCAGCACGTCATCGAAGCCTACCTGGGGCATCCGCGCCCGGTGGGAAGGTCACGGCGCGATCAGCGTCGCGCCATCCTCGCGCCCGGCACAGATTCAACTGATCAGATGGAGCATGAACAATGAGTCGCTATGTAGGCGTTGACATTGGCGGAACCAACACGGATCTGATCTACGTCGATACGCAGTCTTCGACGCTCGTCGTGGCCAAAGTCCCCTCCACGACGCAGGACCAGTCGGTGGGCTTGTTGCAGGGCATTGAGGCGCTTGGCGTCACCGCGAAAGACATCGATCTCCTGATCCATGGGACCACCGTGGCCACAAACGCAGCGATCGAACGCAAGGGTGCGTGCTGCGGGTTGATCACCACGGCGGGATTCCGCGATGTACTCGAACTGCGGCGCCGCGATCGCCCCCAAACCTACGGTCTCGGCGGAGAGTTCACCCCGTTGATCCTGCGGCGCCACCGACGCGAGGTGGCCGAGCGCGTCAGCCCGGAAGGTGAAGTGCTTACGCCGCTCGATACGCAGGGACTGCGCCAGGAGATCATCGCGTTGCGCGATGCGGGTTGCGAGGTGCTTGTCATCTGCTTCCTGCATTCCTATCTCAATCCGGAACACGAACGGCAGGCACGGGATATCGCGGTGGGTCTCTGGCCCAATGACTACATCGTGATTTCTTCGGACGTCCTGCCGACCCTGAGGGAATTCGAGCGCACCAGTACGACGGCCGTCAGTGGTTACGTCCAGCCGCTCATCGGCCGCTACCTCGATAGTCTGGGCAAGAAGCTGGCGGCCTCCGGGTACGCCCGGGAACTGCTCGTCGTGCAGTCCAATGGCGGCGTCATGGCCGCGCCTCTCGCCACGCGCTTCGCCGCCAATACGATCCTCTCCGGGCCGGCGGCCGGGGTCACTGCGGCGAGTTCGATCGCGCATGATCTTGGGTTCGACAACATCGTCTCCTGCGACATGGGCGGCACGAGTCTGGATATTTGCGTGATTCGCGGTGGCGTGCCGGGCGTCACGCAGCAAAAGTCGATTGACTTCGGAATCCCCCTGGGCCTGCCCATGCTCGATGTCGACGCAATCGGGGCCGGCGGAGGCAGCCTGGCCCGGATCGATCGCGCCGGCATTCTGCAGGTTGGACCCGAAAGCGCGGGTTCGAACCCGGGGCCTGCGTGTTTCGTGCGCGGCGGCACGCAGCCCACCGTGACCGATGCCAGCCTGATCGTCGGATTGCTCAGTGCCGGCAACGTCATCGGCAAATCTCAGGGTTTCAGCATGGATCGCGCGCTTGCCGTGAAAGCGGTCGAGGATCATGTGGGCAATCCCCTTGGATTGAGCGCGGAGCTGGCGGCTGAGGCCATTCTCATGATCACCGGGGCCAAGATGGCGGGGCATGTACGGCGAAAGCTCCTTGAACGGGGGCTTGATCCCCGCGATTTTTCGATGATTGCGTTTGGCGGTGCCGGGCCCGTGCATGCGTGTCGTATATTGCGCGAAGTGGGGCTCGCCCGGGCGATCATCCCCTACTTCCCGGGCATTACCTCAGCACTGGGATGCATCCTGGGGCAGCTACGTCATGACTTCCTGCGCACCGTCAACAAGCCGCTCTCCGGGCTCGACGACGCCACGCTGCAGACCATCTTTTCCGCCCAGGCGCAAGAAGGGCTCAGCGTGCTGGTGGAAGAAGGCAATCGTCCCGAAGACGTCCTCGTCGAATACGGCGCAGATATGTGCTATCGCGGTCAGTCCAATGTCATCCCGGTCAGTTTATCCAGGGACGGCCCGCCTTCAGTGGCCAAAACACGCGAGGCGTTCGAGCGCACCTATCAGCAACTGTATGGGCGACTGCTCGAAAAGGACACGCCCGTCTTCCTGGTCAACGCCAGGACAGTGGTATCGAGCGAGGCGAAAATCTCGTCCATTGCAGCAATGATCAGGCTTCCTGAAGGGCCGGTACCGAAGCCCGGGAAATCGCAGGTTTTCTTCGATGGCCGGTGGCTTGACACAGCCCGCTACGAGCGAATGCTCTTGCCATCTGGCACGCGAATCGATGGCCCGGCCCTGCTGCTCCAAAGCGACAGCACCTGCTTTGTCGAACCCGGCTACACGGCGAGCGTTCATTCATCCGGAAACATTTTTATCCAGGCAGATCTTCCATCATGATCGATCCCATTCTCCTGGCTGTACTGCGTGGTGGCCTGGAACAAGTCGCCGAAGAAATGGACACGGTGTTGGCCGCCTCGGCGATTTCGCCGGTGATTTCCGACGCCTGGGACAGGGCGAGCGGCATCTTCCATCCGGAAACCGGCGACGTCATCGTGCAAGGCAGCACGGGGATGCCGATCTTTATCGTCGTCATGCAGCACACCGTTCAGGAGGTGCTTAAGGACCATCCCCCTGAAAGCATGCGCGAGGGAGATGTCTTCATCATCAACGACCCGTACCGCGGCGGCACGCATACGATGGACGTCAAGTTCGTCAAGCCCTACTTCCGGGATGGAAAGCTTAAGTTGCTTCTGGCCAATACAGGCCATTGGCCGGATGTCGGCGGAATGACCCCAGGGGGATTTACGCCTGCTTCCACAGACGTCTATCAGGAAGGGCTGAGGTTCCCGCCCGTCAAGATTTACGAGGAGGGAAAGCTGAATGTGTCGCTGCTCAAGGTGATGCTGTGCAACATGCGACTGGCAGAGGAGCGGCGCGGAGACATGGCCGCGCAGGTCAACGCGCTGGATCTTGGCTGCAAGCGCCTGGACGAACTGTTTGATCGCTACGAGGAGCGACTGATCTACGAGGCGATCAGTGAGCTTGATTCCCGGTCAGAGCGTCTGATGCGGGAACACATTGCACAGATCCCGGACGGAACCTATCAGTTTGAAGAGCAAATGGACAGCGATGGCGTCGATCCCGGCCCCGTGCGCATCGCCGTCACCATGAAAGTGTTTGGCTCGGAAATCGAGTTTGATCTGTCCGATAGCGCGCCGCAGCGTCGCGGCCCCGTCAATAGTCCGTACAGCAGTTCGGTAACCGGGTTGATGATCGCGATGAAGCATGTCTTCGCGGATGTGCCGATCAACGCAGGCTGTTTCAGGCCGTTTCACTACGTGATTCCGTCTGGCAACATGTTCAATCCGATCGCTCCCGCGCCGGTGTCCTGTTCGACGACCGAGACGGTTCAGCGTCTCATTGGGATCACCATGGGTGCCCTGGCCCAGGCGCTGCCGGGGAAGGTGCCAGCGGGTTCCTTCGGTACGGGATCAAATATCGGGATGGGCGGCAACAGCCCCACGCGCGGTCCCTATGCGACCATTTTTTACTTCGGCGGCGGCTACGGTGCCAGTGTGGACCACGACGGGCTGACGAACGGATCAACTCTGATTTCCGCGTCGCGAAACAGTTCGATCGAGGTGCTTGAACATAGTGTCCCGCTTCTGTTCACGCGTTATGCGGTCAGGGATGAGTCGGGTGGAGCTGGTGAGTATCGGGGCGGCTTGGGGGTTGAAATTGATTTCCATCTGCGCGACGGTACCGCTTATCTGACACTGGTTGGCGATCGGGGGTTGAAGGGCCCTCACGGGCTTTGCGGCGGATCGGATGGGCTTGCGGCCGACCATGTCTTTCACCGGCAGGGAAAGAGCTTCAAGTCTGAACACGGTACCAAGATTGATCGTCTCTATATTGCCGCCGGGGACGGGATACGGATGCGCACGCCCGGCGGTGGGGGATACGGAGATCCGGGTCTTCGCGCCCGGGACCGGATTCTGGACGATGTTCTCGATGGATACGTTGCGGATCCAGACAATCCGTTAGCGAAATCGAAGGTCTAGCCGGGGGGAGTAGGCGTCAACCTGGATCGCGTGCTTGTGGGTTGCGCTTTGCGGGTTGGGTTGCGTCTGCCCCTGCCGGGCTCGGGCTGCGGCGGTGCGGTGGGTTGTTGCTTGCGCTTTGCGGGTCGGGTCGCGCCTCCCCCTGCCGGGCTCAGGCTGCGCCGGTCCGCTGCGCGGACTCCCCTGCGGTTGCTGGTCCCGCCGGGCGGCGAC
>CAITPF010000202.1 GCA_903894155.1 uncultured beta proteobacterium
ATGCGCTCACTTAGCCCAAGAAAATTCTCCGATGCGTCTAAATCGTTCATATTCATCGACAACAGTTCTTGTACCGAATAACCGTGCATTCGTGCAAAGGCCTCATTGACGGCGAGTATCTGGCCCTCTGCCGATGAAACCACGATCCCGTCCGTTGCTCTTTCGAACAGAGAGCGGAATCGATGGCTACTCTCCTTCAGCCTCTCTTCCCGGTTCGCCAAAGCCGTCAAGAGGCGATTGAAGCTCACAAGGAGCTTTCCGACCTCCCCCGGACTATTGACGGGCAGCAACCTGGGCGTCTCGTCGGTTTGCGCATATTTTTCGATTGCGACAGCGGCAGCCAGCATGGGTGCAAGCTGCTGCCTCAGTTGACGCGACATAAACCACCACAGCAGACCACCGACGACGATCGTGAAAAAAATCGTTGCGAGTACCAATTGCCTCTGCGTCGCACCGATCGGTGCAAAGGCCTCTTGCGTGGGTAGCGATACAACCAGAATCCAGTTTGCGAAAGGGATACGGGCCGATGAGGTGAGTACTTCAATGCCAAGTGAGCTCACGTTGACGGCGCTGCCGTCGAACCCTTCAAGGCGTCTCGCCAGTACCGGGTTAATTTCGGGTGAAGGAAGGGGCTGCATCACCAGCTTTTCGTAGTTGGCGTTCGATGTCGTGGTCACGAACAGTTTGTGTGCCGGATCGATGAGGAGGTATCCGCCAGTGATTCCATAACGGCTCGCGACAAAGCTGTCCAGGAAGTTCGGGAGGCTCAAGTCGGTTGCGCCCGCCAAGGCACCGATCACCCGGCCCTGTTCGTCCCGAATGGGTGTCGTCATGGCAAAACTCGGGGCAACCACCTTTTTGCCAACGACAGCCTTGCCGACCGAAGCCCTGTTTTCGTTGAGTGCCGTGGCGATGTGGTCTCGATCGAGGTAATTCAAGCCAACCCGCCCGATACGAGGCACTTCGGCGACTGCAACACCGTCAAGACGCGTGACGAAAGCACCGGCATTAAAAAGAATTTGAAGAATCGGACGCTGTTCAAGGTATGCCTGCAACTTCGCAGGCTGATCAAGCATCGGCAGGTCGATGTCACCCGCAATGACTTCCAGCGCCCTGATCCGCTCATCCAGATTGCCGTTGATTTCCGCTGCGATGACTGAAACCGTGGCAACCTGCTGTTTGCCGAGCAATTCCTCCATGTCGTGGCGCAACAACTGACCGGAATAGAACGACATCGACCAGACACCGATCACAAACAGGGTGATCGTCAGGGCAATGACCCGAAATTTGAACGAGTACCAAAAGGCGCTGCGCAATTTCATGACGTTGGTTCCGAAGGCGTCGATTTAAATCCGATCGCTTCGTGGATTATCCTCCCGCTCGCCGCATCCTGTACCGACGATAGTCATTTTGACAATGGTTGGAAGGGTTTACAAATCCTTGACGCGCTTGCGCGCCCAACAACACCGTCGCGGCCTGCGGGAACTCTATTTCCAAAGTATTTTGTTGCCGATACAATGCGAACCGATTTCCCTGAAGGAGACCGGATCATGATAAGGCACGTACTGCTTGGGGCGATGATTGCCGTCGCGCTGACCACGACCGTTTGCGCGCAGGATTACAAGATGACAACGCCTTTCGCGCCGGGTGTCGCCGTGCCCGACAAGGTCGAATCCTCGATCGGAACGCTGAACCTGGATTACGGCTATCCGTCGCCCGATACCGTTGACAAGATCTACGACAACCTTGACCGCTCACGGGCGTTGCAAGCCTACTTGCTGGCGATCCCGATCGTTAACCAGGCGGGCATGCGCGATTCAATCCGCAAGTTCGGGCCCGATAACCAGACCGACGTGATCTGGGAAAACCTGGTCGACCCGAGGACTGTCGAGCTAACGGCCAACGACAACACGATCTATAACTTTGTCTGGGTGGACACCAGCAAGGGGCCATTGGTGGCAGAGATCCCGCCCAAGGTGCTGGGGCTGGTCAATGACTTCTGGTACAAGTGGGTAGCAGACGTAGGCCTCACTGGCGTCGACAAAGGCGCGGGCGGCAAGTACCTCATCCTGCCGCCCGGATTCAAGGGCGACGTCCCGCCCGGCTATCACGTCGTGCGGCCGAATACGTTCGGCAACTGGCTCGTGTTTCGTGCCTTCGTTGTGGATGGTTCAACCCAACCCGGCGTTGACTCGGTCAAGAATAACTTGCGGGTCTATCGCCTGGACGAGGCCGCAAACCCGCCACCCATGAAATTTGTCAATGGCTCGGGGATTCCAGCGAACTTCGTCGCACCGGGTGACTATTCGTTCTGGGGGCTGTTGAACCAGGTCATTCAGGAGGAGCCTGCGGAGGGTTCTGATCCGACCACGTTGGGCCTGTTCGCCTCGATCGGTATTGTCAAGGGCCAGCCATTCAACCCCGATGCGCGGATGAAGAAAATCCTGACCGATGCCGCGAATATCGGCGCCGTGACGGCGCGGACGATCGCCTTCAGGATTCGTTCAAAGGATGCGTATTTCTACCCGGAAAGTGCATGGCGCCTGCCGTTCTTCGGCGGCTACAAGTTCGAGGCTGCGCCCGGCGTCAGTAACCTGGACGGTGCCGCCTTCTACTATTACTTTGCCACCGGTGTTACGCCGGCGATGGAGGAAAAGATGGTGGGCCTGGGATCGCAATATCCCTGGTCGGTGCAGGATGCGAAGGGCAATCCCTTTGATGGCGGCAAGACCTACAAGCTGCGGTTGCCGCCAAACATCCCGGTCAAGGATTTCTGGTCGGTCATCGTCTACGACAATCAGACTCGCTCAATGGTGCAGACCGATCAAAAGGCCCCGAGTGTCAGCAGCCAGAACAAGGGGGTCAAGACCAATGCGGACGGCTCGGTGGATGTCTACTTCGGACCCAAAGCACCCGCGGGCATGGAGAACAACTGGGTGCAGACGATTCCAGGAAAGGGCTGGTTCATGATCCTTCGCCTCTATGGTCCGCTGGAGCCGTGGTTTAACAAGACTTGGCGGCCAGGCGAAATCGAACTGCAGTCCTGATCCGCAGATTCTGACCACCTTCGACGGGCGCCTCTTACACTAGTGGTAGCGCTCGTGTCACGGGCGCGCGCTCGTATCGAATCCAATGGTCCACAGAATGAACGTTCGTTTGTTAATGATCTTTCGCCGCCATCGTGCCTTCCCGTATGCGCTGATGATGGCTGCGCTCGCCGCCTTTGCGGGATTTTGCGCGCCTGTCGCAAACGCAGCGTCGTTCGATGCCTGCATCACGGGCCTGCGCAAGACCGCGCTTTCCCAGGGAATCGATGCCACCACGTTCGACAAGGCGCTGAAGGGCATCGAACCCGACCCCGATGTCATCAAATCCTTCGAGTACCAGCCCGAGTTCCGAACCCCGATCTGGGACTACGTGGCCGGCCTGGTGGACGATGAGCGCGTTGCCGATGGCCGGGAGCAGATGGCGCGCTGGGACGCGGTGCTGGGCAACGCCGAGCGCGAATATGGGGTGGATCGCCATGTGATCGTGGCCGTCTGGGGGGTCGAGTCAAACTTTGGGCGCATCCAGGGCACGCGCGACCTGGTCCGATCGTTGACGACGCTGGTCTGTGCGAACAAGCGCGAGTCTTTTTTCCGGGGCGAGTTGATGGCGACCCTGCGCATTTTGCAGTCCGGGGATATTGCAGCCGATGGGCTGACCGGATCGTGGGCGGGCGCCTTCGGGCAAACGCAATTCATGCCGACCACATACCAGCGGCTTGCGGTCGACTTCGATGGCGACGGAAAGCGCGACGTGGTGAATTCTGTCCCCGATGCGCTTGGATCGACGGCAAACTACCTGGCGCGCGCAGGCTGGGTCGCGGGTGAGCCCTGGGGTTACGAGGTGCGTATCCCGGAGAATTACGCCGGGCCGTCCGGTCGGCGCACACGCCAATCCCTGGCAAAGTGGGCGGCGCTTGGCGTAAGGCGCATTGAGCCGGTTCAGTCTGGCGGCAAGCCGCAGCCTGCCGACACCACGCAGGCGGGACTGCTATTGCCCGCCGGCCCACAGGGGCCAGCGTTTCTGGTGTTCCGGAATTTCGACGCGATCTACAGCTACAACGCGGCCGAGTCCTATGCGCTGTCGATCGCGCATCTGTCGGATCGCCTGCAAGGTGCCCCGGGGTTCAGCACGCCGTGGCCGACAGACGATCCCGGCCTGAGCCGGGCCGATCGGCGCGAAGTGCAGCAGCGGCTCATCGATCGTGGCTACGATATCGGCACGGTGGATGGAATGATTGGTGCCAAGTCGCGTGGCGCGATCAGCGATTTTCAGTCCGCACAAGGGTTGAAGGCGGACGGCCGGGCCGGCCTGCGGGTACTGAAGGCACTGCGTGAGGCGCCTGTCACTGCGCCGACCGTGCCTGCGGTCACCCAATAGGCCACTTGTTCAACACCTTCGCGAGAAAGGCACCGAACGTCGTGCGCCTGGATCCGGTGCGCGGGCGTCGCGCCTAGTCGCTTGAAATCGCGGCGAATTGGGCTGCGATGAACTGAAGATCTTCCGCGGCGTTGAGCCCTGACAGTCGCCTGAAAAAATCGAGGGCTGCGGCCGGCGCGAGTGCGCCTTCCGAGCAGTCGGCGAACTTCGACGCAAGTGCATCATCGCCAAGCGGGTCACGCGGGTGGCCCTTGGGGAAGTAGGCAATTTCCTCCATGAACGTCCCGTCCTGCAGTGTGGCCACCACGCGGGCCTGCTCGGGCATGGGCGCAATGACGTCCTTGCCGGGAAGCCTGGGGTCGAGTTGCATATGGACCAGCGGCCAGAGTTTGCGCAGATCGTGGCGCGCCAGGCGATCCGGGTAAAAGTCGCGCACGCGAATGCGGTCCTCCACCAGGGCCAGTGCAACACAGTGGTTCATGCTGAAGCGCGCCTGCATTTCGTCCGCAGGCTCAGGGTACATCAGGTTGCCGACCACGATCCCCGAGACATGTGTGGTGAGGTTCGCCAGGTTGTGCGCGGTGAGACCCCGCGCGCGCAAGGCGCGCACGGCGTCGATCGTGCGGTGGGTGCTGGCGCAGCAGGGGTAGGCTTTGTGGATGATGCCGAGCCGTGTGATCGCGGGCTCGCCTGACAGTAGTTCGCGCGCTGCATCGAAGCCCGCAGCAGATTCCCCGCCGAACAACGAGCGGAACGACCAGTTGCCCTCGAAGATTTCATCGGCGGCCGTGATGCCTTGCTCGGCCATGCACGCAGCGATGATGCCGGACTGCGCCGCCAGGCCCGCATGGATCGGTTTCATGTTCGTGCCGAACTGTCGCTTCGATCCGCTGGAGAAACTGGTGGCCGCGGCAACCGCCGCGCTCGCGGCGGGCGCATCCAGCCCGAGCAGCCGCGCGCAGGCGCCTGCCACCGCGACCGCACCGAAGGTCAGCGTCGTGTGCCAGCCGCGCCCGTAGTGTGCATCGTTCATCGCGGCGCCGAGCGCCGCCTGGATTTCGAAGCCAATGATGTAGGCGTCAATGACCCGCGCCCCCGATTGGCCTCTGCTGAGCGCCAGCGCGAGGAGCGCGGGCACGAGCGCCGCACTGGGATGGGTGAGCGCAGGCTCCGATACGTCGTCGTAGTCCAGGGCGTGTGCGGCGGCGCCGTTGACCAGGGCCGCCCAGGGTGCGGGAAGCAGCCCGCCATTGATGCACTGAACCCCTGTGTGCGGATCGACCCACTGCTCAAAGGTACGGCGCGCGCGTTGCGCCGCCAGGTCTGCTCGCCCGCCGATCATGCATCCGATCGTGTCGGCAAATGCGCGCTCGGCGGCATGGATTGCCGCCGCATCCCAATCGGCTGGCCGACCTGCAATGAACTGGCCGAATTCGCGTGTCATCATTCCTGTGCCCCTGATGGCTGTTCGCTGGCCTGGTGGCTATTGCGGCTCGATGCCGGCATCCTGGATCAGCTTCTTCGATTTTGCGAGCTCGGCCAGGATATACGCCTGCAGGTCAGCTCCGCCGACGCCAAGCCGCTCGAAGCCGTTGGGCTCGAGCGCCCTGAGAAACTCGGCAGAGGAGGTCACGGCGAGAATGTTCTTCGTGAGCAGCTCGACGATTTCTGCCGGCGTCCCCTTGGGCGCGACGACAGCCACCCACGAGCGCATGGCGGGGAACCCGGGCAGGTATTCGGTGATGGCGGGAACATCCGGCAACTGGGGCGTCCGGGTTTCCGTGGTGACCGCGACGGCGCGCACCTGGCCGCTGCGGATTGCGCCGATGGAGCTATTCAGATCGGTGCACAGAAGCAGGATTTGTCCGCCGATGAGTTCGGTAATGGCCTGTGGGCTGGATTTGTAGGGGACCTGATTGATGTCGATTCCAGTCGCCTTCTTGATGTTTTCCGAGCAGACCGTCGACAGACCGAACGGGGTTCCGTAGGAATACTTGCCCGGGGTGGCCTTGATATAGGCGATGAGCTCCGGGAACGTTTTCGCCGGCAGATCCTTGCTGACCAGAAGGATCAGGGGCGGCCCGCCGATGCCCGCGACCGGCTCAAAATCCGCGATGGGGTCATAGCCGAGGTTTTTGTAAAGCCAGGGGTTTTGAGCATGCGTGGTTCCCGTGGCCACCAGCAGCGTGTGCCCGTCGGGCCTGGCCTTGGCGACGATGCCCGAACCCACCATCCCGTTTGCGCCAGGCTTATCCTCGACGATGAATGAGGTGGTGTTGAGGCGATCATTCAGCCCCTTGACCATGAGGCGGGTCATGATGTCGGTCGAACTGCCGACTGCGAATGGCACGATGAACGAAACCGGCCGGCTCGGATAGGGATCGGCCGCCTGGGCGCCGCAGGGCAGCAGCAAGGTCGCCACGAGCGAAAGGGCAAGCGAGCGCGCCCACCGCAAGCGTTGCGTTTCCCGGGCTTTCAGCCCGCAGACAACGGTCGTCAGAGCATGGTCAAAGGAATGCATCAGGATCGCTCTCCATTGGAAATGCCGGGGCCGGGATTGGCCCTCGAGCTGGCCTAGCCAATACTTTCGCCCAGGAACCGCAGCCAGTTTTCCCCGAGCACTGCGCGGATTCTGGATTCCGGCCATCCGCGGCGGATCATCGCCTCGGTCAGGCGAGGATAATCGGCCAGCGTTTCCATGCCCTTGACGAACGGTGCGCGCCCGCGCCCCGGGTTGGCCCGCCGCGCGTATCCCTTATCCTGGCGAAGCCAGTCGAAGAAGTCGTCGCCGTGGCCCTGCGTCGAGTCGGTGCCAATGCCCACGTTGGCTTCGCCACACACGTTGATCATATATTCGAACAGTTCGACGCAGTCGTCGAGCGTCGTATTGGCGCCGGTCTTCATGAAGGGCGGGTAAGTGGCCACGCCGACGAAACCGCCGCGATCGATGATCTCGCGCAATTGCTCGTCTGTCTTGTTGCGTGCGTTGTCAAAGGCGCCGCGGGGCGCGACATGGGTGTAGGCGCAGGGGCGCTTCGAATAGGCGATCGCCTCGGATGAAGTTCTGGGGCCCACGTGCGAAAGATCGATCAGCATGCCGAGGCGATTCATCTCGTCGATGACTTCGCGCCCGAACCCCGAGAGCCCGCTGTCGCGATCCTCCCAGCAGCCGGACCCGACCAGATTCTGGGTGTTGTAGGTCAGCTGGATGACGCTCACGCCCGCATCCTTGTAGATCTCGAGCAGGTCGAGCCGATCCTCGATGCCGGAGGTATTTTGCCACCCGAGGATGATGCCGACTTTGCCAAGCGCCTTGGCCCGGCGAATATCGGCGGCGCTCCTGACCTGCATGATCAGGTCGGCGTGTTCAACGAATGCGCGCTTCCAGCGGCCGATGTTGATCATGGTGTCGCGCAGGCCTTCCCACACGGAGCACGTGCAGTTGGCCGCGGTCAGGCCGCCGCGGTGCATGTCCTCGAAAACCTCGCGACTCCAGCGCGATACGATCAACCCGTCGATGACGATGGCGGATTTGTGCAGTTCATCAGTTGGCATGTTGTTTTCTCTGCGGGGATCTTGTCGGGGAACCGGAATCCACCCGGTTATTTGAGGAACGGGAGTGCTTGCGCGAGAAACTCGGCCGTCCTGGTTTCGCAGAAGAGGTGGCCGCCGCTGTCAAGCAACGCCAGCTTGCATTGGGGAATCGCCGCCGCCGCTTCCTCGGCATACCAGGGCGGCATGATCAGATCGTCGCGTGCGCCCATCACGAGCGTCGGGCAGGCAATCCGGGAATAGAAGGGGCGTGCGTCAAAGGCAAGAATCGCGTTCAGTCGCGCGGCGATTCCCGGGGCATCCTGCGGATGCGCAAGCGCGTCCTGCGCAAGCTGCGTAAAGCGTGCGAAGTTCGCCCGCCGAAAATCCGTCGAGTAGCACAGCAGGGTGTTCAGATGGACGTAGTGATCGGGGGGAAGGGTCTGTGCGGCCGCGATGCGCAAATTCTGGATGCGTTGCAAATCCGGGTCTGCATGCGTCCATAGTGCGGCCAGCACGAGCCGCGTCACACGGCTCGGGTGCAGGGCAGCCAATGCGGTCGCTTTGCCGGTTCCGGTGGAAATCCCGATGACATGTGCCCGATCGAAGCCCGCAGCATCCATGAGCGCGACGATGTCCCCCGCGAGCTCCTGCATACTTTGGCCCTGATGGCCGCGTGTGCTGCGGCCTGTTCCGCGCTGGTCGTAGGAGAGCACCGTGTGCTGTCGCGCAAGCCCGGCGAGGAGCTCCGCACGCGCCTCCGGGCCGGAGCCCTGACCGGCCGTCACCACGACGGGCGAGCCTTGTCCGGTGACGTCATAAAAAATTTCCGCTTCTCCAACCTTGGCCATCGGCATAGCCCGATCTCCTGAAAAGTCTGGTGCAACATCGACGCAGGGCGCGTTGCGCGGAAGTTTAATGCAGCGCAAGGTGCCAGTGTAGGCATTCTCACAACCAAAGTATGATTGAGGCAACCCCTGGGTGTTTCAATGAACAGAGGCTTGTCCGATTTTCTGGCAGTCGCGATCGTTGCGGCCGCGTGCGCGGCCTACGCGATCCTGTTCGGCTTCATCAACACCGATTCCTGGTACTACGTGCAACTCGCGCGGTCGCTTCGGGTGGGTGAGGGCTGTAGCCTTGGCGGTCATTATTTCGCCGTGTTCCCGTGCGGCTATCCGGCCATGCTGGCTCTGGTTGCGCCCTCGGCGGATTTTTCCGCGATCATGATGGCCAGCAAGCTGGTCAATTTCTGCTTGTTGCTTGCGAGCTTCGCGTGCCTGCGCGCATTTGTCGGCGTGAGCTGGGTCGCTGGGTTCATCGCGATCGCACCGGCCACCCTGTTGATTGCGACCTACACCTGGTCCGAGAACCTGTTTCTCCTGTCGACAAGCCTGGTGCTGCTGCTTCTCAAGCGGCTGGATCGCTCGGCTGGCGTCGGCGGTGTCGTGCTGCTCGCGATCGCCCTCCTGATCGGTGTTTCCGCCCGCTATTTCTTTGCACCCTATGCGTTCGCCCTCTGGCTCGGCACGCTCGTTCTGTACGGACGCCGGACAGCGCTGTGGTCGCTACCTGCCTTTTTCGTGGTCGCCCTTGGCTACGTGGCCTACTCCCTGCTGAACCAGCACCTGACCGGGTATGCGACGGGCATCGAGCGCCGGCCTTCTACCGAGACGCTGACGTTCCTGGTTTCACATTTCCTCTGGAAGGTCGGAACGCTTGATCTCGCCTGGACCCTGGCGGTGCTTGCGACGCTGCTTGCGCTGGCGGGGCGCTCGTTGCGGTGGCAGTCGCCCCGGGAAGCATTGCGCGGCGCGTCACGCGAGATGCTCTTCATCGTATGGGCCGGCGGCGCTTTTCTGTTGCTGGCGCTCATGCTCCGGATCCGGGCCCAGTACGATCTTTTCAGCACGCGAACGATTGGCCCGGGCCTGGTTTTCCTGCTCGCAGGCCTGGCAGGGTTACTGATGCGACCGGTACCCGGCAAGAAGATCCCCGCGTTTGCAACGGTGGTTGCCGGGCTGCTGTCGCTGGTGATCGTGCAGTGGCCGACGATCCCTGAGGCGTTGCGCACGGTGACGCAGGGTCACTACCGCAGTGTGTCGTGGCTACTCGATGATTACGCCGGGCGTTTCAAGGATAAACACTACGACGCCATCCTGGCTTTCAGCATCCCGGGTCCATCGCCGTTCATCATGTTCAATGCCGATCTGTATTACGGCACCAGGGCAAGGATCATCGCACCAGACACCAATCCCGAGTCGACTCCCGATACGGTCGATACCTTGGCGGCAAAGGTGGCAAAGTACGCCGAAGGCCAGTGCGCGGTCGATTTCACGCCCTATGCGACGCGTGCGCAGCTTGAATATCACCTGGATGCGATGTACGACGTCGACTATACGGTGAGCCTGGAAAAGGGGAAACCGGTGCGCAAGAAGCTGCGCGTGTATGACCCCGGCCTCGCGCAATATGTGCTGGATCGGTTCGTGCCCGGCGCGGTGGTCGATTGTCGCGCCATGTTTTCGAAATAGGCGGTACGGCCTTGTAAAACCTGAGGCGCTGTTCGATCGCGGCTCTGGCGATTTGAGCGTCGATATCGAAGGGCGTATCCTGAACGCTGCAACCTTTTGTTGTCGATGGAGATAGGTCATGGAACAGAAACGCCAGCAATTCGAAGATATTTCCGCGGCCGTCGATCATCTTGAATCATCCGTTTCAGCGGGCAGCATTGCCGCTGGTGCCGCCAAGGGCATCCTCTATGGGTTGTTTGAAGCGGTTGGAACGATCATCGGGGATCCCGACTTGCCGGAACATATCCGGTCGGGTTACGACGGGCTCCAGGAAACGTTGCGGGAATTGGGCGCGAAGCTCGGCTCGTAGCGCCAGCACCTCCAGGGGGCGGCGGCGGCGGGGCGCGGTGTCTTCCGTGCGGCCGTAAAGGCGGCCGAGGAAATCGCCAAAGGCGGCGCAGTGGTCTGTGCAACCTGTCTGAGGCCCTTCAGGGCCGAGTTGTTGCACAGACGCGCCGACTGGCGATTTCGGAGGGTAGTGGGCGAAGCCCACCCGCCGACCCCGGCCGCGCGGGAGACACCGCGCCCCGCCGCCGCCGCCCCCTGGAGGTGCTCCCCCGAATGCCAACAAATCGCGAAAATCTGCCGCATGTTGCAAAATATTCACTAGGGATTACGCTCGATTGCCGTCTTTTTAGCACGAACGTTCGTTTTTTAGGGCATCATTCAATTTCCAAATCAATTCCTGAGGCATATGCTGCCTGCATAAAGATTCCATAAAGAGGAGATGACAAATGAGCCTGAAGAAAAATCTAGCGCTTGCTGCAGTTAGCCTTGCAGCGGCGTCCGTTTCATCCGCAGCATTTGCACAAAAGGCCGGCGACGTCACGATCTATGTGGGCGGCGCGTACATCATGCCGAGCGGCTCGAACGTGTCGGGTTTGAGCACCGATGGGCCGGCGACCAACCCTTATCAGGCCAGCGTGCTGAGCCAGTACAACTCGCAGGTTTCCAAGGTTGGCGCGTCGGTCGATAATTCAGCCGCGTTCATCGTATCGGCGTTCTATATGTTCACCGACCACATCGGCGCCGAACTGACGCTCGGTGCGCCGGTGCTGATGAAAGTCACCACCACCGATCCGGCAGGGTCGTATACCAATGCCGCAAACGCGCGCGCCGCGTTCCCGTCGCTGGTTGCCAAGTGGGTCTTCAACGATCCGGGCGATGCGTGGCGTCCGTACCTGGGCGTCGGCGTTAACTACACGTACTTCAACGACGTCACGGCCAATCTGGATTACCCCAACGTCAGATCGCTGGCCAATGCCGGCGCGGCGTTGTCGAGCTCCTGGAACCCGGTTCTCAACGGTGGCGTGATCTACAACTTCAACGATAACTGGTCGCTCAACGCGGGCGTAAGCTGGGTTCCACTGACGAGCACGGCGACGTTCTCGAGCAGTGTGCCGTCCTTCGGTCCTTTCCCAGGCGGCACGTACACCACGACGGGCAAGCTCACCATCAATCCGTTCGACGTCACGCTCAAGATCGGTTATCGGTTCTGACCTGATGCAGCGAATGCAGAGGCAGTAGAGGAGGCAGCAACAAAAACCGGCCTAGGCCGGTTTTTGTTGTCCGCGCTCCAGGTCACCTTGCGGCAACCGGGAATTCGCGGGGCAATCAGCAACGCTCGAAAATACCGGCCGCGCCCATGCCGGTGCCCACGCACATCGTGACCATGCCGTACTGAAGCTGACGACGCTGCAGCGCGTGCACCACCGTTGCGCTGCGGATTGCGCCCGTTGCGCCAAGCGGGTGGCCCAGGGCGATTGCGCCGCCCAGCGGGTTCACACGCGAAGGATCAAGCTGCAGTTCGTTCATCACGGCGATCGACTGCGCGGCGAAGGCTTCATTCAGCTCGATCCAGCCGATATCTTCAAGACGCAGCCCCGCCGCCTTGAGCGCAGCGGGAATTGCTTCCTTCGGCCCAATGCCCATGATCTCCGGCGGAACGCCGCGCACCGCAAAGCTCACGAACCGTGCGAGCGGTGTGAGACCAAAACGCTTGACCGCAGACTCGCTGGCCAGGACCAGCGCGGCGCAGCCGTCAGAGGTTTGCGAGCTGTTCCCGGCAGTCACAGTGCCCTTGTTGGCAAATACCGGCCTTAACCGGGCGAGCCCCTCAAGCGAGGTGTCGGCGCGCGGACCCTCGTCGCGCTTGAATGCGCGGGTCGTGATGTCGACTTCACCGCGTTCGGGATTCACCGCCCGTGATTCGACCTCCACGGAAAAGATCTCCTGGTCGAATTCCCCGGCCGCCTGCGCGGCGAGCGCTTTCTGGTGGGAGGCAAGCGCGAAGGCATCCTGCGCCTCGCGCGAAATCTTCCATTGGCGAGCGACCATCTCCGCGGTCAGCCCCATGCCATAGGCGATGCCAAAATTTTCGTCGTGCGCGAAAATTTCGGGCGACAGGGACGGCGTGTTGCCCATCATGGGGACCATGCTCATGGATTCGATGCCGCCTGCGATCATCACGTCGGCCTCGCCGACGCGGATGCGGTCCGCGGCGATCGCCACGGCGTTCAGCCCGGAGGAGCAGAACCGGTTGACCGTCAGCCCGCCTACGGAACTCGGCAAGCCCGAGAGCAGCGCGGCGATACGGGCAACGTTGAGCCCCTGCTGGGCCTCGGGGATGGCGCATCCCACGATGACGTCTTCGATGGCCTGCGGATCGAGCGATGGCACCAGCGTCAGCACGTGCCGCAGCGTGCGTGCCAGCAGATCATCGGGGCGGGTGTTTCGCAATGCGCCGCGACCGGACTTGGCGACCGGCGCGCGCGTGGCGGCGACGATGTAGGCGTCTTGGATCTGTTTCATGTCGTTCTCGGTGTATGTGATGGATGAGGGTTTATGCCGCTGCGCTCAGTTGCGCACCGGCTTTCCGGTCTGCAGGAGCCCCATGACGCGCTCCATCGTCTTGGGATGACCCAGGAGCTCGCAGAACGCCTGCCGCTCGAGCTTGAGCAGCCACTCCTCCGAGACCAGCGTCCCGCTGTCGACGTCCCCACCCGTCATGATGTCGATGATCTTTTTCGCAATGAAGGCGTCGTGTTCGGAGATGAAGCCGCCATCACGCAGGTTGACGATCTGGCCCATCACGGTGGAGGCGACCGAGCGCCCGCCCACTGCAATCGGCGCGGGCAGCGCCGGCCGCCAACCCGCGTAATGCATCGCCAGGACCTGATGGCGCCCCTGGGCGAGCAGCTCATGGACATTCGGCACGATGATGTCGTCGGGCGTGAGGTAGCCCATGGCGAGTGCCTCGTGCGCCGAAGCCGAGACCTTGGCCATCGCGGCGCATTCGAATGCCCCCTTGATGGCGTCGAGGTAATTGGGCGAGCCCGCTGCAGCCATCGCGCGTTGCGCGCGCACTGCGGCTTCCTTCAGGCCGCCGCCCGCCGGAAGCAATCCCACGCCGATCTCGACCAGGCCGAGGTAGCTTTCGATCGCCACGACGCGCCGCGCGCTTTGCAGCACCAGCTCGCAGCCGCCGCCAAGCGCAATGCCCGCTACGGCGCAGACGACCGGCACCTGGGCATACTTGACCCGCATCATCGTGTCCTGGAACAGCTTGACGAAGGGTTCAACTCCCTTGGGGCCGCCCTGCATCACCATGGGCATGGCAGCTTCGAGATTGGCACCGGCCGAGAAGGCACCGCCCGGCGTGCCGAGCTTCAGTGAAGTCGGCTGCCAGATCACGAGGCCCGCATAGGACTGTTCGGCGATATCCACCGCGCGCGCAATCCCGTTGAGCACATCCTGGCTGAACGTGTTCATCTTGGACTTGAATGAAACGATGAGCACATCTTCGTGCCCGATCGCGGCAGGCTCCGGATCGATCCATGCGCGGATTTCGGCGGTTTCGAAGATGGTCTGGCCGGCAGTCCGGGGATCCGGGGATCCGTCGCCAACGAGCGATGCCCGGAAGACCTGCTTCTCGTAGACGGGCAGCGCCGAGCGGGGGATGAAGGCTCCCTTGTCCGCCGACCACGAGCCGTCAGGCGAGTGCACAGCCTGGCGCTCGGCAACGAGCCCGCCGGTGACCCAGGCTGGCAGCGGTGCGCGGCACAGGGCACGGCCGGCGTCGATATCCTCCTGCACCCACTTGGCGACTTGCGTCCAGCCCGCCGCCTGCCAATCCTCGAAGGGGCCGCGATCCCAGCCGAAGCCCCAGCGCATCGCGAAATCAATCTCGCGGGCGCAGTCGGCGATCGATTCCAGGTGGATCGCGATGTAGTGGAAAACGTCCCGGAAAATCGCCCACAGGAACTGGGCCTGCGGATCTTCGGTCTCGCGCAGCAGTTCGAAGCGCTCGGCGATCGGCTTCTTGAGGATGCGCTCGACGATGGGTTCGATCGCGCCGGCCGACGCGACGTAGGTGTCCGTGGCGGCGTCAAGCACCATCACGTCGCGCCCCACCTTCTTGTAGAAGCCGGCGCCGGATTTCTGGCCCATCCGCCCGGAGGCGATCAGCTTCTCGACGACAGGCGGCACGGTATAAAGCGCGGCGAACGGATCGTCCCTGAGCCCGTTTTCCATCGTGCGGATCACGTGCGCGAGGGTATCGAGCCCGACGACATCGCCGGTGCGGAAGGTCGCGGATTTCGCGCGCCCGAGCTTGCTGCCGGTGAGCGCATCGACGGTGTCGTAGCCCAGGCCGAACTTCTGCGCCTCAGCAAATACCGCCAGGATCGAGAACACGCCGACACGGTTCGCGACGAAGTTCGGCGTATCCCTGGCACGCACGACCCCCTTGCCCATCGTGGAGGTCATGAAGGTCTCGAGCCGATCGACGATGGCCGCATCGGTGGCAACCGTTGGAATCAGCTCAAGCAGGTGCATGTAGCGCGGCGGATTAAAGAAGTGCACGCCGCAGAATCGCCGCTTCAGGTCATCGGCAAAGCCTTCCGACAAGGCCGTGATCGACAGGCCCGACGTATTGGTCGCAAAAATCGCGTTCGGCGCGATATGGGGGGCGACCCTGGCGTACAGCGCGTGCTTCCAGTCCAGGCGCTCGGCGATGGCCTCGATGACCAGGTCACACTCGGCGAGCCGTGCGAGATCGTCGTCGTAGTTGGCGCATTCGATCAGGTCCGCTGCGGCGGCAACGCCCAGCGGTGTCGGCTTGAGCTTACGAAGCGTGTCGATCGCCTTCATGGCAATGGCGTTCTTGTTGACCTGCTTGCCTTCCTGCGGGGCAGAGGGAAGGTCGAACAGGATGACCGGTACACGGGTGTTGATGCAGTGGGCTGCGATCTGGGCGCCCATGACGCCAGCGCCCAGCACGGCCACTTTACGGATAGGTTGATTGGGTAGCATCATGGTTCCTGAGTCAGCGTGAGGTCGATTGGTTGAATGCGCGTCAGAACAGTGCGGCGTCCAGGGACATCAGGGAGGATCCGCCCGCCCTGACCGCAGCGATCTGGCTTGCGGTTTCGGGGAGCAACTTGGCGAAATAGAACCGCGCGGTCGCGAGCTTGGCCTCGTAGAACGTATCGCCAGAGCCCTTGCGGGCCAACGCGATCTTGGCCATGCGCGCAAACAGGTAGGCATACACGAGGTGCCCGGCAATGCGCAGGTAGGGCACCGCGGCGGCGCCGACCTCATCCCGGTTGGTCATGGCCTTCATGCCGATTTCCATTGTGAGCTTTTCAAAGGTTTTCGCAAGCTCGGCGAGCGGGTCGATGAACTCCGCCATTGGCTTGCGCACGCCTTCTTCCTCGATGAATTCCTTGATGATCTTGCCGAGCTTGCGCAGGCGCGCGCCCATGTCCGACAGTACCTTGCGACCCAGCAGATCGAGCGACTGTATCGTGTTCGTTCCCTCGTAGATCATGTTGATCCGGGCGTCGCGCACGAACTGCTCCATGCCCCACTCGGCAATATAGCCGTGTCCGCCGAAGACCTGCATCCCTTCGTTGGTCGATGCAAAGGCGTTATCGGTGATAAAGGCCTTGACGATCGGCGTCAGCAGCTCGACCATGGCGCCCGACTCTTTTCGCACGGCCGGGTCCGGATGGTGCAGTTCGGTATCGATCAGCTGGGCAACCCAGTAGGCGAAAGCGCGCGCACCCTCAGACCAGGCCTTTTGGGTCAGCAGCATGCGTCGCACATCGGGATGCACGATGATCGGATCGGCTGCGAGCTCCGGGGCTTTCGGGCCTTTGAGGCTGCGCATCTGCAGGCGATCGCGGGCGTAGCGGATCGAGTTCTGGCAGGCGATTTCGGTGAGACCCACGCCCTGCATGCCCACGCCCAGGCGCGCCGAGTTCATCATGATGAACATGGCGGCCAGGCCGTTGTTGGGCTCGCCCACCAGCGTGCCGATCGCGCTGTCAAAGTTCATGACGCAGGTCGAGTTGCCATGGATCCCCATCTTGTGCTCGATGGAGCCGCAAGTGACGGCGTTGCGCGCGCCGGGCTCTCCCAGGGCGTCGGGCAGAAATTTCGGCACCACGAAAAGCGAAATCCCTTTTGTGCCTTTCGGCGCGTCGGGCAACCGGGCGAGCACGAGGTGGACAATGTTTTCGCCCAGATCGTGCTCCCCGCTGGAGATGAAGATTTTGGTTCCCGAGATGGTGTAGGTGCCGTCGGCCATCGCCTGGGCCTTGGTGCGGATGAGGCCGAGGTCCGTGCCGCAGTGGGGCTCGGTCAGGCACATCGTTCCGAGCCACGCGCCGCTGACGAGCTTCGCGAGGTAGATGCGCTGCTGGTCGGGGGTGCCGTGCTCGTGCAGGCATTCGTAGGCGCCGTGCGAAAGCCCCGGGTACATCGCCCAGGCCTGGTTGGCCGAGTTCAGCATTTCGTACAACGCCGTGTTGAGCGTCAGGGGCAGGCCTTGCCCGCCATGCGCCGGATCGCACGCGAGCGACGGCCAGCCGGCTTCGGCGTACTGCCGATATGCCGCGGCGAATCCCGTGGGTGTCCTGACCGAGCCGTCGTCGTTGCGGGTGCACCCTTCCCGATCACCCCCCTGGTTCAGCGGGGCGACGACCTCCGAGGCGAATCGCCCCGCCTCCTCGAGTACCTGGTTGATCGTCTCGGCATCAACGTCTTTATAGGGGGGCAGCGCCTGGAAGGCCTTTTCGACTTCCAGCAGCTCGTGCAGCACAAAGTGCATGTCGCGCAGGGGGGCGATGTAGTTTGGCATCTTGATCTCTCGGTTTCGGTGATGATGTGTTTGGTGAGTCGCGGCGCTAGGGCTGCGAACGGTTTTCGTCGATGACTTTCTGGATCGATTGCTGGGCGAGCTTGATGCTCGCGGGCTGTTTCAGGAATCGCACGTCGTGGTGCAAGCCCAGCACGAAGCTGTAGATCTGGAACAGCATCAGATCGGGCTTGCATTGTTTTCTGAGGTCTCCGACCTTGATGGCCTGCTCGATGGCACGCGATAGCGCGGTGCGCCAGATCTGGACGCTGTTGGCCAGCTCATCCCGGACTGCGCCGGGGCAGTCGTCGAACTCGACCGCGCCGGCAATGAAAATACAGCCAGAGTTCAGTTCGCGGATGCGCGATTGCATCCAGAGATCGAGCATGCGCTGAAGCCGGGGCAGGCCCCGGGGTTCCAGCAAAGCCGGCTGGAAGACGCTGGCCTCGAAGCGACGGAAATACTCCCGCACCACCTCGACCTGGAGCTCCTCGCGGGATCCGAAATGGGCAAAGATGCCGCTTTTGCTCATGCGCATGCGTTCGGCGATCGTGCCGATCGTCAGGCCCTCGAGCCCCTTGCTCGCCGCGAGCTCAAGCGAAACATTGAGGATGGCCGCACGGGTGAGCGCCCCCTTGGTTTGCGCGCCGGTATCCTGTGCTGGCCGGGCAGTAATAATTTTCATCGATGCCTGATCAGTGTTTATGATGGATGCAGAGAGCGTCGACAGTGGGCGCCATGCAAATTTCTAAAAATATTAGCACGAACGTTCGTTTTTTAAGCGGTTTTTGTGTATTATCCAAAAAAACAATCGTGAGAGGCGACATCCATGGCTGAAGCCAACCATCCGTGGTTTAAGAACTATCCGCCCGGCGTCCCGCACGACGTCGATATTTCGGCCTATGGTTCTCTGGTGGATCTTTTCGAAGAGTCCTTTAGCCGATTCGCCACGCGGGACGCTTATCTTTACCTCGGCAAGACGATGACCTACGCCGAACTCGACCGGCAGTCCGCCGAGTTCGCGAGTTATCTGCAGTCGCTCGGATTGCAGCGGGGGGCTCGGGTTGCCATCATGCTGCCCAACATGCCGCAGTTTCCGATCGCGATGGTCGGCGTGTTGCGCGCCGGCATGGTGGTCGTCAACGTGAATCCGCTCTACACCCCACGCGAGCTCGAGCACCAGCTGCGTGATAGCGGCGCAGAGGCCCTCATCATCCTGGAAAACGTCGCGCACGTATTCGAGAAGATCATGGCGTCGACCGCCGTTCGCCACGTCGTCGTGACCAGCATCGGCGAGTACATCGGGATCAAGGGCAAGCTGGTCGACTTTGTGCTGCGGCATGTCAAAAAGGTGGTGCCGGCATGGCGTATTCACGGCAGCATCAAATTCGAGGCGGCATTGCGCCGGGGTCGGGCAAATCCCGCTGGCATCGTGCATCCTGCGCGCGATGACATCGCCTTTCTTCAGTACACGGGCGGGACGACCGGCGTATCGAAAGGGGCCGTGCTGCTGCACCGGAACATCTTGTCCAATGTCATGCAGGTCGATGAGTGGCTCGAGCCTGCGCTGACACGCCACCCGATCGATCAGCTTGTCTTCCTGTGCGCGTTGCCGCTCTACCATATCTTCGCGCTGACGGCGTGCGGGCTGGTCGGATTGCGCAAGGGCGGATTGAATATTCTGGTGCCCAATCCGAAGGATCTCGCCGCGTTCATCAAGCTGATAGGGCAGAATCCGGGCATCCACATCTTCCCGGGCGTCAATACCTTATTCAACGCGCTGATCCATCGCCCCGATTTCGCCGGGATCCGCCTGCCGAATCTGCTGGTGACGATCGGCGGCGGCATGGCCGTACAGCAGACGGTTGCCGACAAGTGGCAGGAGCTCACCGGAGTCCCGATCGCCGAGGGCTATGGCCTGTCGGAAACGTCACCCGTTGCCTGCGTCAATTCACCGCTCATCGCGCGCTACACGGGATCGGCCGGATTGCCCGTGCCCGGCACCGAGATTTCAATTCGGGGCGACGATGACGTCGTCATGGGGCCTGGTGAGTCGGGGGAGATCTGCATCCGTGGGCCGCAAGTGATGGCGGGCTACTGGCAGCGCCCGGAGGACACTGCGAATGTCATGACGCCAGACGGATTCTTCAAGTCGGGCGATATCGGCACCATGGACGATGGGGGCTATGTCAAGATCATCGACCGCAAGAAGGACATGATTGTCGTCTCGGGCTTCAAGGTCTTTCCGTTCGAACTCGAGGATGTGCTGTCCCGTTTGCCGGGGGTGCTGGAATCTGCCGTGGTCGGCGTGCCGGATGACGATACGGGCGAGTCGGTCAAGGCCTACATCGTCAAGAACGACCCATCGCTCACGGAGGAACAGGTGCTGGCGTATTGCAAGGAGCAACTCACAAACTACAAGCGCCCCCGCCAGATCGTGTTCAAGACTGAATTGCCGAAGTCCAATGTCGGGAAGATCTTGCGCAGGGAGCTGCGCGATCTCCACTAACGCGTCGCGCATGACCCTGACGTCGCACGCCGGCCTGTCGGGTTAAGACCTGGCTTTTCGGAAAATCGCGCTATTGAACATTCACCAGTGAATGGAGACCCTACGGGATTCTCCCTTCACGACCTGGATTTTCTGGACCTTGATGGATGCCTTGTGCTGGGCGGCAATCGTATAGGCTCCCGGGGGAAGATTGATCAGCAGCAGCGGGCCATCACACACCTGGTCGAATACGGTTTGCTCTGCGGCGTTCACGATCCGCACGCGCGCATCCGAAATCCAGACATCGCCATCCGCAGTATGTTCGGAAAAATCGATCGTCAGCGGCCACCACTTTCCTTCGGACAGGATGGCCTGCGATTCGTCGGTGCCGATGCCTCCCATGACGAAATCGACGCCATTGGCGGACTGCGTGGGCGGCACTTGTGCAAGCGAAATGCCCGCCGCAAGCGACAGCAGTACGCACGCAATGATGCGGCCCCAAGCAGAAAAATGATGCATGTTCATCCCCGAAGTCAACGAACCGGTCGCCAGGCGCCGTGGTTTCGGCGCTAGCCACGCGCAACGCCCGGCCGTTTGTTGACCAGGCGCGCGGCAAGCCCCGTCGCACAGGGCGTGGTGGACAAAATATATCAGACAGGCAAATTGACGGGCGACGCGGCAAGCCGCCGCGATCACCGCAGGGAGACGGTTGCCGGAAAGACTCGTTCGATCGTCTGGACCATCGCAGTCAGTTCAGGCGGCATTGCATCGGATTCTGACAGGGCGCGTCGATAGAGCGCGGCGGTCGCCTGCACGCTGATATCGGCATCGCCGATCGCTGGCGTCGTGTCGAAAAAACGCGGCTCAGTGCTTATCGGGAGTCCGTTGATGTTCCCGGCGAGTTCAGGCAAGCGGCGCGGCCCCGGAACCGGCTCGCCCTCGTGTCCCCGCATGAAGACCGCGTTGGCGGGATGCAGGCCGAAGAAGGCCTCCAGCACGGCCGGATACTCAGGGTGTGTGTAGTTGACGATTTGCAGCGCGCGCGACTGCATGGGGTTGACCAGCTTGGCGAGGACATGCCCGGAATTGCGCAAGCCGATGGTCCGGCGTATGCGCAAGAGCGCGGCCAGGTCGGGGCAGAGCACCTCCAGCGAACAGTACACGAGGCCGTCGCCCTCCAGGTGCTGTTCGATCGATTGCTGATCGGTTGCGACCGGCCATTGCATCGCGGCGAAGACGTCTTCCGACCCTGTGCGCCGCGCTTCCTCGTGCAACCCATGCACCAGAACCGCATAGCCACGGCTCGCCAGCAACCGGGCCAGCAGTGGGGTCATCAGTGTCGTCTTGCGCGCGCCGTTGTACGAAGGCAGCAGGATCACGGGGCGCGATGCGCGCAGCGCGGGCAAGCGCGTCTTCACCTCGTCATGGAACCCGGCGAGCTCCCCGGGGCTTTCCCCCTTGATGCGCATCGCGACGCAGAAGGCGCCGATTTCCAGGTCACTGGCCTGGCGGTCCAGCACCTGAGCAAACAGGTCGCGCGCAGCAATGCGCTCGAGATCGCGTGCGCCTCGGGCACCACGCGCGATCTGCTTCAGGTATGTGTCAATGGCCATGGGTTTTGATGAGTTGACGCACCTCCGGCAGGCACGAACCGCAGTTTGTACCGCATTGCAGAGACTTCTGCATCAGGGCGAGCGTCGTGTCCAGGGGTGCGTCGCTCGCCTGTACGAGAAATTCATTGATGCTCGCCGACGTGACGCCAAAGCAATTGCAGACGACATTGCCACGTGGCGCAAGCGGCAGCGGCGCCTGCTTCGCGGGCGTCAGGATGCGCCTTCCGAGCGGGGCGATATCGGTGCCCCGCTCAAGCATCTCGCGCAGCCAGTCGCTGGCCTGGACATCGGCCGGCCCGCCGGCCAGAAGTACGGCGGCGAGGGTGCTGCGGCCGCCGGCGGTTTCAATGGCGACATGCCGCTCGGTCGAGCGGCGTTTGTCGTTGAACGACAGCACGCGGCCGGCTTCGCGCCACGCGGTCAGCCCCATCTCGTCCCAGGCGGTCGCCAGGATGCCGGCCGCGAACGGCTCCGTGTTCGCCAGCCTCAGGTGCAAGCCGGTGCGCCCAGGCGGCGCATCGAGGCCAAATAGTGTCGCGGCGGCGTAGGTCGCCTCGCCGAACAGGGCCCGCAGGCGAAGCTGTGCGGCGAGCGCACGCGTCGAGTCCACCCAGGCGAAGGCGTGCAAGTGCCAGGGGAGATTCGCACGCGTGATCTTGACCGCGGTGAATTTCAGTTCCGGCTGGCGCGATACCGGATCGGTCGCGGACTGGGTGAGTGAGTTGATCCCGTGGGAGAGATGTTTTCCGGGTTTGCCCGCGACGAATTCACTGCCCCAGTGCATGGCGACGAATGCCTGCGCATCGCGCACGCGCTCTGACAGTTGCGCGGGGAGCACCTGCACCCCGCGGCGCGATGTGACGTAGGCGAGTTCGCCGGCCTGCAGCCCCAGCCGGTCGAGATCGCGGGGTGAAACCTCCACGCATGGCAGCGGCGCATGTGCGAAGAGCCTTGAAACGGAACCCGTGCGGCTCATGCCGTGCCACTGGTCACGCAGTCGTCCCGTCGTCAGGCCGAAGGGGTAGCGCGCGTCGGTGCGCTCGGCCGTCTCCTGATAGGGATTTGACTGGAATTTCGCGCGACCACTCGCCGTCGGATAGACACCGTCTTCGTAAAGCCTTTGCCGGCCTTGGGTCGCGCCCTCCGGGTAAGGCCACTGCTGGGGGCCCTCGCGCTCGAGGATGTCATAACTCAGCCCGGTGATGTCCAGGTCGCGCCCTTGGGTGAGCGCACGGTGCTCCTCCCAGATCGAGCGCGCGTCAAAAAATGCGAAGAGCGAGCGTGTGGGCGACGTCGTGCGTCGCGGCAGTCGCGCTTCCAGTTTTCGAGCGATATCCAGTGCGATTTCCCAGTCATGGCGCGATTGCGCATAGGGCGGCAGGGCGGCACGCACACGCGAGATCCGCCGCTCCGAGTTGGTGACCGTCCCCTCCTTTTCGGCCCAGGTCGTCGCGGGCAGCAGCACGTCGGCATAACCCACCGTGGCCGTACTGTGATAAGCGTCCTGGACCACCACGAATTCGGCGTTCTCGAGCGCCTCGCGCACCAGTCGCTGGTCGGGCAGCGACTGGGCAGGGTTGGTGCAGACGATCCACACGGCGCGCAGCTTGCCGGCGCGCAGCGCTTCGAACATCGGCACCGCGGTCAACCCCGGTTCGGCAGGAACATCCGTGACGCCCCAGAAGTCGGCGACTTCGCGGCGATGCGCAGGGTTCGCGAGATCGCGGTGCGCCGAAAGCAGGTTCGCCAGCCCGCCGACTTCGCGTCCGCCCATGGCATTGGGTTGCCCGGTGAGCGAGAAGGGGCCGGCGCCCGGCTTGCCGATCTGGCCGGTGGCCAGGTGCAGGTTGATGAGCGCAGCGTTCTTGGCCGTGCCGCTTGATGATTGGTTCAGGCCCTGGCAGTAGAGTGACAGGGTGGCGGGCGACCCGGCAAACAGCCGGGCCGCCTCGGCAAGGTCATCTTCCAGGATGCCGCAGATTTCCGCGACCGCCTTCGGGGTGTAATCCCGCACCAGCGTCTTGAGTTCGGCAAATCCCTCGGTATGCGCATCGATGTAGGCCTGATCGATCCAGCCTTCCCACAGCATCAGGTGCAGCATGCCGTGAAACAGGGCGACGTCCGTGCCGGGAAGGATCTGCAGGAACAGGTCGGCGCTATCGGCCGTATCGGTGCGTCTGGGATCGACCACGATGATCCGCAGAGCCGGGTTGGCCTCGCGCGCCGCTTCGATCCGGCGAAACAGCACCGGATGCGCGTACGCAGCGTTCGAACCGACGATGAACAGCGTCGTAGCGTGGTCGATATCCTCATAGGAGCAGGGCGGTGCGTCGGCACCGAGCGTCTGCTTGTAGCCCGCGACCGCGCTCGACATGCACAGCCGTGAATTGGTGTCGATGTTGTTGGTGCCGATCAGGCCCTTGGCGAGTTTGTTGAAGACGTAGTAGTCCTCCGTCAGCAACTGACCCGAGACGTAGAGACCGACCGAGTCGGGGCCATGCGCCTCGATGATGCGCGCGAACTGCTCGGCGACATGCGTGGTGGCCTCGGCCCAGCTGACACGATGCCGTTCGGCATCCCGGGATGTGCGCATCTCGGGCGCGCGGGCGCGCAACTGGTCGTAGACCAGCGGCTGGGCGGTCAGGTCGAGTGTGCTGCCCTTTGAGCAGAGGCGGCCGCGGTTCGCCGGATGATCCGGATCACCGCGCACGCCCGTCACGACGACCTCGGCGCCACGCTGTTCGGTGTCGACGATGACCCCGCATCCCACGCCGCAATAGCAGCAGGTCGTTTTTGTGGAGCGCGCAACCGACATCGATGATCCCGTCAGGCGAGCGCGAGCTCTGCGCGGGCGAGAAAGACCTCGTCTCCTTCACAGCGCACGGAATAGCGACGGGCGCAGCCTTCGTCAGGCGCGTGGGCGCGTCCGTCTTCGAGCCCGATCGTCCAGGCGTGCAACGGGCAGGTGACTGCGTGCCCCGCGACGATTCCCTGCGAAAGCGGCCCTCCCTTGTGGGGGCAGCGGTCGAGGACCGCGAAGACTTCATCGTCGCTCGTGCGAAAGAGCGCGATCGGGCCTGCGGTCGCGCCGTGCACGACGCGTGCCCCGAGCATGGGTATTTCGCTCTTGCGTGCGACAGGGACCCAGTCGATCGTAGATTGCAGCATTTTCGATTCCTTGATCACTTCAGGCCACGACGGGTTCGACCGCGATGGGCTGGAACTGGCGCAGGTCGACGCCGGCGCGCGCGAAATCCTTCCATGGATCTGGCGCGTCCTTCAGCGCGAAGAGCAGCCGGTCAAAGAGTGCCTGGCGCCCGGCGGCATCCTCGAGAATGCGCCGCCGCACGTAATCCATGCCGACCCGGTTGACGTAGTGCACGGTCCGCTCCAGGTACCAGCCTTCCTCCCGATACAACTGGATGAAGGCGCCGGAATATTCGCGCACCTCGTCGTCGGTCTTGACCTTGCAAAGAAACTGCGCGACTTCGGTCTTGATGCCCCCGTTGCCCGCCACGTGGATTTCCCAGCCCGAATCCACGCCGATGACCCCGACATCCTTGATACCGGACTCGGCGCAATTGCGCGGGCAGCCCGACACTGCAAGCTTGACCTTGTGGGGCGAGTACATTCCGAAGAGCATTTTTTCCAGCGATACGCCCATGTTCATCGACAACTGGGTGCCGAAGCGGCAGTGCTCGGAGCCCACGCAGGTCTTGACCGTGCGGATCGACTTTCCATACGCGTGGCCAGAGGGCATGCCCAGGTCATGCCAGACGGCGGGCAGATCCTCTTTCTTGATCCCGAGCAGATCGATGCGCTGGCCGCCGGTGACTTTCACCGTGGGCACCTTGAATTTTTCCGCCACGTCGGCAATGCGGCGCAATTCGCTTGCGTTGGTCAGGCCGCCCCACATCCTGGGCACGACCGAGTAGGTGCCGTCCTTCTGGATATTGGCGTGCGCGCGCTCGTTGATGAAACGGGATTGCGGGTCGTCGGCGGCTTCGCCTGGCCACGTCGAGATCAGGTAGTAATTCAGCGCCGGGCGGCAGCTGGCGCAGCCGTTGGGCGTACGCCAGCCCATCGCCTCGCGGATCTGCGGCTGCGAGAGGTACTTGTGCTCGCGAATCGCGACGCGCACGTCTTCGTGCGAATGCTCGGTGCAGCCGCACATGGCCTTCTTGAGCGGCGTCTCCGAATAGTTTGTCCCGAGGCAGTTCATCAGGATTTGTTCGACCAGGCCCGTGCACGATCCACATGAACTGCTCGCCTTGGTGCACTTGCGCACTTCGTCGAGCGTGAAGATGCCGTCTTCCTTGATGGCGCGCACGATCCGTCCTTTGGACACGCCGTTGCAGCCGCACACCTCGTCGGTGTCCGCCATCGCGGCGGCCTTGTTGTGGCCCTCGTGTCCGGCGTCGCCGATATTGGTCTCGCCAAAGATCAGCGTATCGCGAATGTCCGCGATGCTCTTTTGCTCGCGCAGAAGCTTGAAGTACCAGGTGCCGTCGGCGGTGTCGCCATAGATGCAGGCACCCACCAGTTTGTCGTCGCGCACCACGAGCTTGCGATAGACGCCGCCCAGCGGATCGGAGAGCGTGATCTCCTCGCTGGCGTCGCCGCCCATGAAATCGCCGGCCGAAAAGAGATCGACGCCGGTGACCTTGAGTTTGGTGGACGTGACCGATCCCGAGTAGCGCCCGATGCCGTATTCGGCCAGGTGATTGGCGCAGACCTTGGCCTGCTCGAAGAGCGGCGCCACGAGCCCATACACCGTACCCCGGTGGTTGACGCATTCGCCGACCGCGTAGACGAGCGGATCAAACGTCTGCATGGTGTCGTTCACGACGATGCCGCGCGCGCAGTGGATGCGGGCCGATTCAGCAAGCGCCGTATTGGGTTTGATCCCAGCTGCCATCACCACCAGGTCGGCATCGATTTCCTGGCCGTCCTTGAACCGGACGCGCGCCACGCGGCTGCCGTCGGCGTTGGGCAGGAGCGCTTCGGTCGCGGTACTGAGCATGAAGGTCAGGCCGCGATCCTCGAGATTCTTTTGCAGCAGGCCGGCGGCAACCGGGTCAAGCTGGCGCTCCATCAGCCAGCCCGCAAGATGCACGACCGTGACGTTCATGCCGCGCACCTTCAGGCCATTGGCGGCTTCCAGGCCGAGGAGCCCGCCGCCGATGACCACGGCGTTGCGGTAGACGCTTGCCGCGTCGATCATTTCGTTGGTGTCCTTGATATCCCGGTACGAAATGACACCGGGCAGGTCTTTGCCCGGGATCGGAAGGATGAAGGGCACGGACCCCGTCGCAAGCAGGAGTCGGTCATAGGGTTCGACGATGCCGCAGGCTGTCTGCACGGTGCGCGCCTTGCGATCGATGCGGGTGACGCTCTTGCCCAGGTGCAGCCGGATATTGTTGGAGGCATACCAGTCCAGATCGTTGAGGATGATCTGCTCCAGCGCCTGTTCGCCCGCCAGAACCGGCGACAACAGGATGCGGTTGTAGTTGGGATGCGGCTCGGCGCCGAACACCGTGATGTCGTAGAGATCCGGCGCGAGCTTGAGCAACTCCTCCAGGGTGCGCACGCCCGCCATACCGTTGCCGACCAGGACCAGTTTCTGTTTTTTCATGACGTGCTCCTTACGCGGCAGCCAGCGCGGGGTTGCCTTGCTTGCGGTAGAGGAAGTCGAGCACGGCCGTGCGGTATCCCTGATAGACCGGATCGTTGGCAAGCGCCACCCGATCGCGCGGCCGCTCCAGGGTCACTTCCAGAATTTCGCCGATGCGCGCGGCGGGCCCGTTGGTCATCATGACGATTCGGTCGGACAGCAGCACGGCCTCATCGACGTCGTGCGTCACCATGATCGCGGTGCTGTGCTTGGCGGCCATGATCTTCATCAGTTCGTCCTGCAGGTTCGCCCGCGTCAGCGCATCGAGCGCGCCAAAGGGTTCGTCGAGTAGCAGGACCTGGGGCTCCATGGCGAGCGCACGCGCGATGCCGACGCGCTGCTTCATCCCACCCGAAACTTCGTGTGGCATTTTGTGTTGCGCGTGGCTTAAGCCCACAAGCTCCATCGCAGCGTTGGTGCGCTCGACCAGTTGCTGGCGATTTTCGGTCGACGCAAAGACGCGCTCCACGCCCAGGTAGACGTTGTCAAAGCAAGAGAGCCACGGCAGCAGCGAGTGATTCTGGAAGACAACCGCGCGTGACGGGCCGGGGCCGGCGATTTCGCGGCCGGCGCAAATCAGTTGCCCTTCGGTCGGCATGGTCAGGCCGGCGATGAGGTTGAGCAGGGTGGATTTGCCGCAGCCCGAGTGACCGATCAGCGTGACGAACTCGCCCTTGCCCACGACAAGGTCGATGTTGCGCAGGGCGACAAAGGGGCCGGCCTTGGTCTTGAAGGTCTGGCTGACGTTTTCGATGAGCAGGTAGCGGCTTTGGGCAAGGGAGTTCATGATGGCTGCCTTCTCTTGTCAGGCGTAGGTGAAGCGGCGGGCGATGGCCAGCATCAGGTGCTCGAGCACCAGGCCGACGATGCCGATGACGAAAATCGCGATGATGATGTTCTGGACGTTGAGGTTGTTCCATTCATCCCAGAGCCAGAAACCAATCCCGACGCCGCCGGTGAGCATTTCGGCCGCGACGATCACCAGCCATGCGGTCCCGATCGACAGGCGCACGCCGGTCATCATGTAGGGCAGGGTCGCCGGCAGCAGGATCTTGGTGAAGACCTTCCATTCGGACAGGTTCAGCACCCGCGCGATATTGAGGTAATCCTGGGGGATCTTGCTCACGCCCACGGCGGTGTTGATCACCATGGGCCAGATCGAGCAGATGAAGATGCACCAGATCGCCGCGGGGTTGGCCGCCTTGAACAGCAGCAGGCCGATCGGCAGCCAGGCGAGCGGGGAGACCGGACGCAGCAGACTGATGATCGGCGAGGTCATTGCGTTGACGAGCCGGAAACGCCCGATCAGGAATCCTGCCGGGATCCCCACGATCGCGGCCAGGCCGAATCCGAGCGCGACGCGACGCAACGACGAAAGGATGTTCCAGCCGATCCCCTGGTCGTTCGGGCCTTTCGAGTAAAACGGATCCGAGAAGAGTTCGATCGCGGCGTGCAGGGTGAAGGCCGGCGACGGTATTTCGGCAATCGCCAGGTGGATGGCCTGCCAGACCAACACGAACACGGCAAATCCGGTGAGCCCGAGCAACACGGGAAGCACCGGATCCATGAGCCGCACAATCGCGTCGCGCAGGGCCAGTCGCCGCCGCTCACGCTCGCGCAGCGCCTCGGCTTCGTCGGGGCCTTCCGACAGAAGCGTGGAAATGACGGCAGTGTTGGCTTGGCTCATCGTCTTATCCCCGGATCGCGAAGCTGTCAGCGTATTTGGCAGGGTCCTTGCCATCCCAGACCACGCCGTCCATGAAGGTCGCACTGCGCATGTCGGAGGCCGGGAGCTTGACCCCGGCCGCCTGGGCCGCCTGCGTATAAATGTCGATGCGGTTGACCTTCTTCGCTACGGCGAGGTAATCGGGGTGCTCTTTCAGCAGGCCCCAGCGCTTGTGCTGGGTCATGAACCACATGCCGTCGCTCAGGTACGGGTAGGTGGCCTCGCCATCCCTGAAGAACGCCATCGAGTTCGGATCCTTCCAGGATTTGCCCAGGCCGTCGGAATACTGCCCCAGCATGCGGCCGAGGATGACATCGACTTCGGTGTTCACGTAGGACTTGGCGGCGATCGTTTCGGCCGTCTTCTTGCGGTTCTCGTCCGAGGCGTCGATCCATTTCGAGGCGTCCAGGATCGCGGCTGTCATTGCACGGGAAGCATTCGGGTACTTGGCCACGAAGTCCGCAGTGGTGCCCAGCACTTTCTCGGGATGATCCTTCCAGATGGCCTGGGTGGTCGTCGCCGTGAAGCCGATCTTGTCGGCAATGGCCCGGGCGTTCCAGGGCTCGCCCACGCAGTAGCCGTCCATGTTGCCCACGCGCATGTTGGCGACCATCTGTGGCGGGGGGACGGTGATGACCTTGGCGTCTTTCATCGGGTTGATGCCGTTGGCGGCCAGCCAGTAGTAAATCCACATGGCGTGCGTGCCGGTCGGAAAGGTTTGCGCAAAGGTGTATTCGCGCTTTTCGCGGTCCATCAGCGCCTTGAGCGTGGCGCCGTCCCTGACGCCCTTTTCCGCCAATTTCTGGGATAGGGTGATTGCCTGGCCGTTGTTGTTCAGCGTCATCAGGATTGACATATCCTTGCGCGAGCCGCCGATGCCGAGTTGCACGCCGTAGATCAGGCCGTAGAGGACGTGCGCGGCGTCCAGCTCGCCGTTGATCAGCTTGTCGCGCACGCCAGGCCAGGAGGCCTCCTTGGAGGGCGTGATCGTGATCCCGTATTTTTTGTCAAAGCCCATGACCGACGCCATCACGACGGACGCGCAATCGGTCAGCGGGATGAAGCCGATCTTCAACTCGGTTTTCTCGGGGGCGTCGCTGCCGGCCGCCCAGGCGCCGGCGCGCACCAGGGGATCGACCAGCGACATGAGGCTGACGGCACCAGCGGCTTGCGCGCCGCGCACGATAGCGGCCCGTCGTGAAGCGTTGAAGGTGGTGGACTTCGATGCGTTGCGCGTCATAGCGGCTCCTGAAGGCAAAAACAAAAAGGCGTCGACCGCTGCCGGGTTGAGCCCAGAGCGGAAGACGCCTTTGTCTGTTGGAAACCCGGAATGTCCGGACTTCCCATGTCCTTCTTCAAGCAAATGTCGTGCCAGCCGTGGGCACGGCCAAAATCAGGGAAATATCCGCCGCCAGGGGTCGATGCGGGCCAAAGGTGCACTCTGCCTGTGCGCAGCGCACGCCCCAATCCCAAAAATGGTGCACCGCACTAGGGCGCGGTATCCAGGCGGGAAACGACTTGCCGGGCGACTGCGGTGATCTTTTGGCTGGTTTCCATCGAAACGCGTTGCAGGTGCCGGTAGGCCTGAGGGTCGGTCATTTGCTCCCGGTTCATCAGCAGCGCCTTGGCGCGATCGATCAGGTGCCGCTCGCCCAGGATCTGGTGCAGGGCGCGCAGCTCGGCTTCCACGGCGACGAGGCGGCACGACTGCGATGCCACCAGTTCAAGGGAGGGTTGCGCGGCATCGCCGGCGCGCGCAGCCTGGTCCGGGGCCGCCCCGGGCTCCCGGCAGGCCGCTGTCAGGGCTTCGCCCAGCCGGGTTTCCAGTGTATGCAAGTGGTCGATATAGGCCGTGGCCTGGTCGAACCAGAGCAGGACAGGCGGGTTCGCCAGCGGTGAGCCATCGGTCGGAGCGTGCTGGGCCAGCGCGCGCAAGCGATCAAGCTCGGGGGCGACCGGGCCCGCGAGAAAACGCTCGTGCAGCGCGACGAGATCGGCAGGCGCCTGCCGGGCGAAGAGCTCCAGGCAGTGCGCCTGCCCATTGCGGCGATGATCCAGGGCGGCTTTCAGCGGCTCCGGGATGACGCCCGAGGCAAAGCCTGCGCACAGCAGCGCGCGCTCCTGGCCCGCGAGCTCCTTGCCCTGCATGACCAGGACCAGGGTCACGAGCACCTTCAGGATATGCGGATGATTTTCCAGTTGCGCCAGTTCGAAGACGACGAGCAACTGCGCTTCGATGATCTGCGAGAACGACACGATGGCCTGATCGCGCGTGATGCGAGCGCCGTCGACGTCGTCGCGCAGCGCATCCAGCATCTCCAGTGCCTGAAGGGCCAGCGCAACCTTGTTCAGGAAGCCGTAGCCCATGGCGTTGACGTGTGGCTGGGGCAGCAGTTGATTCAGCGACGCGAGCATGGCCGAGCGGGCCCGGTCCGACTCCTGGCGAAATTCGGTCATCAGCTCGACGTAAAGGTGATGCTGGGCAGACAGCCGCAGGTTGGTCGAGCCGCGTTCGCGCTGGAGCGCATGAATCAGCGCCTGCTGATCCCGTACGACGGCAGTCACCGCAAGCAGCGCCAGGTTGCGCTGCTCGAGCGTGGACTTCAGCTTTGCGGACAGGTGGGACTGTATCTCGCGAAGCGCGTCGGCGTCCGTCAAAGAGGGCTGGGTGGTTTCGGGCATGACTTGCCTGTCGCAAGTTTCGTGCCCACCCCGGATTTCAGGCCTCCACGCCTAGTCTGCGCATCGCACTCTCACGCCTGTCAGCTGCACGCGCGGTCTCGACCATGCTTTCACGAACGAAATCGATGTGTGCCCTCGCAGCCCGCGCCGCGGCGTCGCCATCGCGCGCGTGGATCGCCTCCCAGATCGCGCGGTGCTGCGCCATGATCTGCCGCCACTGGGCGGGCCTCGCATGCAGGTATTCGAGATTGCCCGACACGTGTCCGTGGATGACGCGCAGCAGGCTGGCTGTCAGGTGGCCGATCAGAACGTTGTGCGTGGCCTCGGCGATCGCCTGGTGAAACTCCACATCGCGGTCGATGTTGGCGATGAGCTCGTCGCTTTCATAAGTGTCGGTGAGCGCCGCGTATGCGGCGTCCAGGCGCTGCAGATCCGCATCGGTGGCGCGCTGAGCGGCCAACCGCGCGGCCTGGCCTTCAAGCATGTGCCGGAATTCGAGAATGTCAGCCTGCAGCGTCGGGTGTCCCTGCAGCATGTCTTCCCAGGGATCCACGAATGTTGCTTCAAGGCGGTCGGTGACGATCGTGCCCACGCCATGGCGGGTCACCACGAGCCCCTTGAGGGCTAGTTTCTGGATCGCCTCGCGCAGGGGAGGACGCGATACGCCAAGCTCGGCTGCGAGCTCGCGCTCGGGTGGCAGACGGTCGCCCGGCTTGAGCGACCCTTCCAGGATGCGTGTTTCGAGGTTGGTCGCGATGGTGTCGGCGATGTGTTGCGCGGCGGAGCGGAATCGGGTCATCTTTGCTGCTAGAGGTATTACCACCTGAGCATTATGCGATAAATTTTCAGTAATGTGGAAATTATTTGTTGACATTAGTTCGCTTGGAGATCTACATTGCGGAAAACGAGTGGTAATAACACCTTACCACCATGACGACGGAGGAGACTGGACATGGGATCGCTGACCGACGCATTGTCTGGCGCGCTTGCGCCCCGGCAGGTGATTTCGGACGAGTTGCGGCGATTTGCCTACGCGACAGATGCGAGCTTTTATCGCCTGATGCCCGAAGTCGTGGCGGTGGTCGAAAGCGAATCCGACGTGCGTGCAGTCCTGGACATCGCGCGCGCCCACGGCCGACCCGTTACGTTTCGCGCAGCCGGCACGAGCCTTTCCGGGCAGGCCGTGACCGATGGCGTGCTGGCGCTGATCGGCGAGGGGTTCTCCACGTGCGAGATCGCTGCGGATGCAGAACACGTCAGGCTCGGCCCCGGCGCCATCGGTGGCGAGGTGAACGCGCGCCTGGCCCCGAGCGGGCGCAAGATCGGCCCCGACCCGGCATCGATCAACGCGTGCAAAATCGGCGGCATTGCCGCCAACAATGCCTCGGGCATGTGTTGCGGCACGGCGCACAACAGCTATCACACGCTCAGGGGACTGCGCGTCATGCTCGCCGACGGGGCGATCCTGGATACCGAAGACACATCGAGCGTGTCGGATTTCCGCACGAGCCACGCCGCGCTGCTTGACGCGCTCGGCGAGATGGGCCGCGAAACCCGCGCCGATGCGACGCTGGCCGCGCGGATCCGGCGCAAATACAAAATCAAGAACACCACGGGATACAGTCTGAACGCACTGGTCGACTTCGAAGACCCCGTGGATATCCTCGCACACCTGATGATCGGATCCGAGGGCACGCTGGGCTTTATCTCACGCATCACTTACCGCACGGTGCCCGAAGAGCGCTTCAAGGCGAGCGCTCTGGTGTTTTTCCCTGCCATCGCGCAGGCGTGCGAGGCCGCGATCCGGTTGCGGACGATCTCGGTGGCCGCGGTCGAATTGCTCGACCGCAAGGCGCTGCGCTCGGTGCAGGATCAGCCGGGACTGCCGGACTTCATCCGCACGCTCGATGAGAATGCGTCGGCGCTGCTCATCGAAGTGCGCGCGGACGACCGGGGCCAGTTAGACACCCGGATCCGCGCGGCGCTGGAGGCGCTTGCCGACATCGCCACGGTGATCGAACCCGAATTTTCCACCGATCCCAAGACGTGTGACATGTACTGGAAGGTGCGCAAGGGCACCTTCCCGTCGGTGGGAGCCATGCGGCGCGCCGGCACGACTGTCATCATCGAGGATGTTGCCTTTCCGATCGAGTCGCTTGCCGCCGCGACGCTCGACCTGCAGGCGCTGTTCACCACGCACGGATACGACGAGGCGATCATTTTCGGCCACGCGCTCGAAGGCAATCTCCATTTCGTCTTCACGCAGGATTTCGCCTCGCAGGCTGAAATCGAGCGCTACGCGCGGTTCATGGACGACGTCTGCCAGTTGGTTGTGCAGAAGTACGATGGATCGCTCAAGGCCGAACACGGCACCGGGCGCAACATGGCGCCCTTCGTCGAGATGGAATGGGGGCGCCAGGCGGTCGACCTGATGCGCCGGATCAAGCGGCTTTTCGATCCGGGCAATCTGCTGAATCCGGGCGTCATCCTCAACGACGATCCGCAAGCCCACCTGAAGTGCCTCAAGCCCATGCCCGCGGCGAACGAACTGATCGACCGCTGCATCGAGTGCGGATTTTGCGAGCCGTTGTGTCCTTCCCATCTGCTGACGTTGTCGCCGCGCCAGCGCATCGCGAGCGTGCGTGAGCTGACCAGGCGCGAAGCTGCCGGGCAACCCTCGGGTTCGATGGCCGCCGATTTTGCCTATCAGGGGCTGGATACCTGCGCCGGGTGCGGCATGTGTTCGACGGCCTGCCCGGTCGGCATCAACACAGGCGATCTCACGCGCCTGCTGCGCGGTCGCGCGGCAGGCAGCGTCGAACGTGCGACAGGGCGCCTGACCGCAGCCCATTTCGGCAAGGTCGCAGCGCTCACGCGCCTGGGCGTGTCGGCGGGGCACGTGGCCGCACGGGTCGTCGGTTCTCCACTGCTGGTGAAGGCCACGCGCGGTGCCTGGAAGGCATCGATGCCGCAGGCCGGGCGGCCTCCGGTTCAGGGGCAGGCCAAGGGCGGCGATCCGGTTGTCTATTTTCCCGCGTGCGGCGGTCGAATCTTCGGCGCGAATGCCCCGGGCGAGCCTGTACTGTCGGAGGTGGTGGTCGAGTTGCTCGGGCGCGCCAGCTACGCGGCGCGGATGCCCGAGGGCGCCGACAAACTCTGCTGCGGCCTGATGCTCGAAAGCAAGGGCCTGCAACAGGACGCGGACCGGATGGCCGCCACGCTGACCGAGGCGTTACTCGCGGCCGCCGACGATGGCCACGGCGGCACCGTCCCTGTCATCATCGACGCGAGCTCCTGCGCATCGCGCATGAAGAAATATCTGGAGGCGCACGCGAGCGGCCTGCAAATTCTCGACTTCCACGAGTTCGCCCACGACGCGCTGCTGCCGCGCCTGCACATCGATCGCAAGGCCAGCCCGGTCGCGCTGCATGTGAACTGCAGCGTGCGCCGCGACGGCCTGGACGAAAAGCTGCGCGCGCTGGTTCAGTCGTGCACCGAGCACATGGTCGAGCCGGCCGGCGTGTCGTGCTGCGGGTTCGCCGGAGACCGCGGGTTCGCGGTTCCCGAACTCAACGCCCACGCGCTGCGCAAGGTGCGTGGCGCCTTGCCGCCCGACTGCCGTGAAGGCGTGTCGACCAACCGAACCTGTGAAATCGGTCTGACAGAACAGACCGGACGACCCTATCGATCAGTGGCCTACCTGCTGGAGGAATGCAGCAGGGGATCTATCACGGACGCAGATGCAGCGCGCCCGCAGGCCAAGGCAGTGCTGCACCCACTGAAGTAATTTTATTCACCTATGCCTCAGGAGGCTTCCATGGTTTGGCAACAGATCTACGATCCGTTTAACAACATGGCCATATCAACGCTGGCGGCTGCCGTTCCGGTCGCCGTCATGTTGATCGGGCTTGGCTTTATGCATCTCAAGGCCCACGTCGCGGCGGGGGCGGGCCTCGCGGCCGCGATCGCCATCGCGATCATCGGCTTTGGCATGCCCACCGAAATGGCGGCCAAGGCTGCGATTCTCGGCGGGTTGACCGGGTTGATGCCGATCGGCTGGATCGTGCTCAACATCATTTTCCTGCACCAGCTGACCGAGAAAAACGGTTCGTTCAAGGTGCTGCAGGATTCCATCGCCGGCATCACCGAAGACCGGCGCCTGCAACTGCTGCTGATCTCCTTTGCGTTTGGCGCCTTCTTTGAAGGGGCCGCTGGCTTCGGTACGCCGGTCGCGGTGACCGCAGCGATTCTCATCGGGCTGGGCTTCTCTCCCCTGGCCGCGTCGGGGCTGTCGCTGATCGCCAATACCGCGCCTGTCGCCTATGGCGCCCTGGGCACACCGGTGATCACGCTGGCCAAGGTGCACGGCTACGACCTGATGTCGATCTCGGCCATGATCGGACGGCAATTGCCGTTCTTTTCGTTGCTCGTGCCGTTCTGGCTGATCTGGGCGTTCGCCGGACGCCGCGGCATGATGCAGATCTGGCCCGCGATCCTCGTCACCGGGGTGTCGTTCGCGGTGCCGCAGTTCCTCGTGTCGAATTTCATCGGGCCGGAACTCGTGGACGTCATCGCCGCGATGTCGTCGATGATTTGCCTGGTGCTTTTCCTGCGCGTCTGGAAGCCCAAGCAGATCTGGCGCTCGGTGTCGCTCAAGGGGCACGAGGCCGAAAGCGGCGTGGCGCATGCGCCCGTCGTGGTGCAGCAGCATCCCCGCGCCGATGTCATCCGGGCCTGGACGCCGTGGGTCATTCTGACCGTGTTCGTGTTCATCTGGGGCTTGCCGGTCGTCAAGGGCTTCTTCAACGACATCTTTGCCCCGGCATTCCCGATGACCGGCCTTCACATGATGATCGAAAAGGTCGCGCCTGTCGTGTCCAAACCGACCAAGGAAGGCGCGGTCTACGTCTTCAGCCTGCTGTCGGCAACCGGCACGGGCATCCTGTTCGCAGCGATCGTGGGGGGCTTCACGATGAAATACAGCGTGGGGCGCCTGGTCACCGAGTATGGGCGCACGATCTGGCTGGTGCGCTACTCGCTGCTGACCATCACGCTGATGCTCGGCCTGGGAACGCTCACGCGCTATTCGGGGCTGGACACGACGCTCGGACTGGCGTTCGCGACTTCCGGGATGTTCTACCCGTTCTTCGGAACGCTGATGGGCTGGCTCGGCGTTGCGCTGACCGGATCGGATACAGCGTCCAACGTGCTGTTCGGGGGTATGCAGAAGGTGGCAGCCGAGCAGCTTGGCCTGAGCCCGAACCTGATGGGCGCGGCCAACAGTTCGGGTGGCGTGATGGGCAAGATGATCGATGCGCAGTCCATTGTGGTCGCATCGACCGCGACGCGCTGGTTCAATCACGAGGGTGATATCCTGCGCTACGTGTTTTTCCACTCCGTCGCACTGGCGTGCCTGGTCGGCATCTTCGTGACCTTGCAAGCCTACGTGTTCCCGTTTACTTTGATGGTCATCCACTAGGGGGCACCATGATCGCAGGGCTCGTCCAGATTCTATTTTTTCAGGGGCTGGGCGAGCTGGCTTCAAAGTTTTTGCTGCCCTCGCTTCCGGGGCCGGTGATTGGTCTCATGCTGCTGCTGGGATGGCTGCTGATCGGGCGCCGGCCAGTCAACGCAGCGCTGGCGCTGGTCGCGGATTCCTTCGCGCGTTACCTCGGGGTGCTGTTCGTGCCGGCGGCCGTGGGGGTCGTGCTGTTCCTGCCGCAGTTACGCACGCACGCCGTCGCGCTGGCGTGTGCTCTGGTCGCAAGCGTCATCCTGACCATCGGCTGCAGCGCCCTGGTGCTCAAGGTGATGACGCGGGATGACGGCGATGAATAACTCCTACTCGATCGCCGAGATATGGGTCTACCTGTCGGGCAGTCCCCTGCTGGCGCTCTTCATCACACTCGCGGGGTATCAGGTCGGGCTCACGATCTACGAGAAGTCAGGCCAGAACCCGTTCGCCAATCCGGTCGCGATCGCCGTGCTGATCGTCGTAAGCTTTATTTCCGCGATCGATATGCCCTACGCCACCTATTTTCAGGGTGCGCAGTTTGTGCATTTTTTGCTGGGATCCGCCATCGTGTCGCTGGCTATCCCCATTTACCGCGGGTACGCCAAGCTGAAAATGCGTGCGCTGCCGCTCGTGCTTGCCGTCATGACGGGCGGGCTGGTGTCGATCGTCAGCGCGGTCGGCATCGCCACCTGGCTGGGTGCCGACCAGGCGATGGTCGCTGCGCTATTTGCGAAGTCGGTGACCGCGCCGATCGCCATGGGGATCGCCGAACGCATCGGCGCCTCGCCCACCTTAACCGCGATCTTCGCGGTCATGACCGGGATTCTGGGCGCGATCCTCGCGCGCTATATCCTGGATTTGCTGCGGATACGCGCATGGTGGCAACGCGGCTTCGCGCTAGGCGTCGCCTCGCACGGAATCGGCGTTTCGCGCGCCTTCAGCCTCAATGTCGAGGCGGGTGCCTACGCGAGCCTGGCCATGGGACTGCACGGCATCATCGGTGCCGTGTTCATCCCGTGGATTTACCGGTTGTGGGTGTAATGCTGACAGGGCACTGGCGTTTCGCTTCCACCCCGCCCTGAACGGCGGGGCTTGTTGCGCACCTGGTCTATGCCGCGCCGCGCCCTACAGGACGCGGCACAACCTTAACGAACGCCGTGCAGCTCGACGTCGAACACCAGCGTTGCGTTCGGCGGAATGGCGCCGCCTGCACCGCGCGCGCCGTAGCCCATTTCCGACGGAATGATCAGCGTGCGCTTGCCGCCGACCTTCATGCCGGCGACACCCTCGTCCCAGCCGCGGATCACATGCCCTGCGCCAAGCGGGAAGTCAAAGAGCTGTCCGCGATCGACGGAACTGTCGAATTTCTGACCCTTGAGGTCTGCGGCCGCAGGGTTGTGCAGCCAGCCGGTGTAGTGCACCGAAACGTGTGTGCCGGGCGTGGCCTCGGCGCCGGTGCCTTCGACTGTGTCAATTTTTTGCAAGCTCATGCCGGAATGCTCCGCGATCAATGGTTTGGGAAAGGGCAGCCAGTATATTCCAGCCCTGATAATTCGGTCCCGCTGATCCAGTCCCGACAGGTTGGCTCGTGCGTGTCGGCCTCAAGCGCGACGGTGCCCGGTTTTATGACCGGGTGCAGTGGTCGGCGGCACCGTGGCAGCTTCACTCGTTTTTGAGCTTGCCCGCCGCCGCCAGCCGGGCCGCGATCACGTCTTCCTTGCGCAGCAGTGCCGTGAACGCATCGGCCGGGCCGGGCCGCGCGACGCTGCCGATATTGAGCAGCTCCTTTCTGACGTTTTCCTCTGCGAGCGCTTTGTTCAGCGCCGTATTGATCGCTGCGATCACAGGGGCTGGCGTGCCCGCCGGTGCGAGGATCCCGGCGATGGTGCTGACATCCAGCGCGGGCAGGCCCAGATCTGCGGATCCTGGCACGTCGGGCAGCAGGGGATCGCGCTGGTTGGACATGACTGCGAGGGCGCGCAGGCGGCCGGCCTTCACATGGGTGTACGAGCTCGACAGCTGGTCGACCATCGCTTCGATTTGCCCGCCCAACAGGTCGATCGTGGCCGGGCCCGAGCCTTTGTAGGTGATGATGTTGAAGTCGAGTCCCGCGACGTCCTGCAACACCAGGATCGCCACGTGGTTGGTGGTTCCGATGCTGGAGTTGCCCATCGTGACCTTGCCGGGGTTGGCTTTGGCGTAGGCCAACAGGTCGGCGAAAGTGCCGAAGCGCTTGTTGTCCGACCGAACAACGAGTGCCAGTGAGGTCGAGGAGATGATGCCCGCGCTCACGAAGCTGTCGAGCGAATAGCTGGTCGTCATCATGCGGGGCGTGACCACAATGGCGTTGGGCGTCGAGACAAGCAGTGTGGAGCCGTCGGGCTCGGCGCGCGCCACCTCGGTCGTGCCGATCACCCCGCCCGCGCCGACCTTGTTCTGGACGACGACGGTGCGGCCCAGGTGCTGCATCATGGCGGGCGCGATGATGCGGGCGATGAGATCCAGGTTGCCGCCGGCGGCGAAGGGCACGATCAGCACCACGGGTTTGGCGGCTAGCTGTGCCGGTGCCACCGATGGGATCAGAAGGGCGGCAAGCGCCGCGACAAAAGCGGATAGAACCTTGAGCATGATGTCCCCCAACCTGTCGCCTTGGGCGACGATTTTTCTGTAAGCCTAGACTACTGAATCGAAAGGCCTTTGGCAATTCGACCGAACTTTTCGCGTTCGGATCGCACGAACGCCTCGAACTCGGCCGTGGGCATGCCGCTTGGGACCGCCCCCTGGTCTTCAAGCGCGCGGCGCACTTCCGGAATGCTGAGCACTTTGGCAACATCCAGTTGCAATTCTTTTACGATCGGCTCCGGCGTCGCGGCCGGCACGAAGATGCCGAACCATTGCGTGAGGTCGAACCCCGCAAGGCCGGGCGTGCGCCCAAGCGGCGGGATTTCGGGCGCGGCAGGCGACTCGCCCGGCGACGAAAGCCCGAGCGCGCGCACGTTGCCAGCCCGGACATGCGGCAGCCCGGCGGGTAAGCCGGCGAAACCAATATCGACTTCGCCCGCGATCAATGCAGTGATTGAAGGTGCGACGCCTTTGTAGGGAACATGCGTCATGCGCACGCCCGCGAGTTGCTCGAAAAGGACTGCGGCCAGGTGCTGCGGCGTGCCCTGGCCCGACGAGGCATAGGTCACCTTGTCCGGATTCTGACGCGCGAAGGCGACAAGCTCGGCCGCCGTGGTGTAGGGCTGCTTCGGATTGGCGAGCAGCACGAATGGCAGGCGCACGGCCAGCGTCACCGGCCGCAGGTCCTTATCCGGGTCGTACTGCATGTTGACCATGATGAACTGGTTGATGACGACTTCGGCAGTCGCCGACATCATCACCGTGAGCCCGTCGGGATTCGATCGCGCGACGAATGCCGCGCCGATCGAACCGCTGCCGCCCGCCTTGTTCGACACGACGACGGGCTGGCCCCAGAGCTCGGAAAGGTGTTTGCCGACAAGCCGTGCGACGGGATCGACCCCGGCGCCCGCAGGGTAGGGAACCACGAGCGTCACGGGTTTGTCAGGCCAGGCAGCCGTTTGGGCTTCTGTGCAGGCTGCGAAGGCGAGCAGGACGAGGGTCAGGATGGTCTTGAGCATGGTCGGGATCTCCATGTCGCGCAGTCGCAAGGCGAGTTGCGCGAAAGTGCGGCGGCGCGAATCGGCCGGTCGGCGCTTGTTCGAGAAGTTGAGTGTAAGGCGTGATCGCTGACGCGAGGGTTTTCCCGCCACGATCACAGGAGTGTGGGGAATTCACTTGACACCGCACGAACGGCAATGTGAGAATCAATCGTCAGTACACGAACGATTAACGTAAACCCGCGGGAGAACCGCTTGGCCCAACGCAGCGCCCTACGAACACCCTCGCGCACCGGCGTCGTCGCCAGTCCGTTGCCGCGCGGGCCGGGCTACACGATCTGGGATCGCCCCGGGTACCTGGTGCGCCGCCTGCACCAGATCCACGTGGGCCTGTTCCTGCGCCATGTGGCGCATGGGCAGGTGACGCCCGTGCAATACGGACTGCTCAGCATCCTGGTCAACCGGCCGGGCATCGACCAGTCGATGATTTGCGAAGAGCTCGGCCTGGATCGCGCGAACGTGGCCGACATTCTCAAGCGGCTCGAGTCGCGCAACCTGGTTTCACGCGTGATCGATCCCGAAAATCGCCGGCGCAAACTCTGCCTGGCGACGCCGCTCGGCCAGGATTTCGTCACACGCTACCGCGCCGATATGCAGCGATCCCAGAAGCAACTGCTCAGCCCGCTCTCGACCGATGAGCAGGCCGTCTTCATGGAACTGCTCGCACGGCTGGTCCAGGGCAACAACGAGGGTAGCCGCACCGCGCTCAGGCCCGGTGGCGAGCAACTCGACATCTAGAAGTTTTTGCGCGGGATTCCCGCATCCGGAGGCAAGGCATGGCTGATCTATCCCTCGACTTCTGTGGCGTGAAGTTCAAGCACCCGATCGTGATCGCGTCGCTTGAAACGACCAACAGCCCCGAGGTCATCCGCGAATGTGTCGATGCGGGCGCCGCCGGCATGATCATCAAGACGCTGACCGACATCGAGGATATGGCGCGTCTCACCCAGAACTCGAAGTACGCGATCCTCAATGAAAAGAACGAGCTGATCCGCGGCAAGGTCAACAAGAATTTCGTCTTTTACAGCCGCTCGGGCTACTCCAGCACGCCGCTCAAGGAGTGGATCCCGCACCTGACCGAGCTGAACAAGTATGCGCAGGGGCACGGTTCGCACCTGATCGGTAGCGCCGGCGGCAAGACGGTGCAGAGCTGGGTCGATATCTGCCGCACGATCGAGGATTGCGGCCTGCCGATGGTCGAGCTCAACTTCGGCTGCCCGCACCCGGCGATGATGCCCGGCGTGCATGGCGGCTCGATGATCGGGCAGGATCCGGAGGTCGCAGCCGAAGTGACGGCGCGCGTGTGCGAGGCGGTGGGCATCCCGGTCATCATCAAGCTCACGCCGGATCAGTCCCGCGTGGTTGAGGTGGCGCGTGCCGTCAGGGATGCGGGCGCGGCTGGCGTGACGGCAACCAACCGCTATACCGGGTTCTCGGTCGACATCGAGACCGGGATGCCGCGCCTGGGTGGCCCGGCCGGGATCGGCGGGGTGTGGGCCAAGGCGCTTTCGTTGCGCTGGGTCCACCGCATCTATAACGAGCTTGGCATGCCGATCACGGGCTCCAACGGCATCTACGATCACCGTGACATCGTCGAATTCATCATGACAGGCGCGCCGCTGGTCCAGGTGGGTTCGGTGCTGATGCTCAAGGGAATCAAGTACCTGCCCCACATGATCACGGGCCTGAACGAGTTCATGGACACGCACGGTTACCCGGATGTCGCATCCATGACGGGAATCGCTTCGCGAAACGCCGTCAAAGATTACGGCGAGCAGTTCCGCAAGCCGCGCATGCACAGCGAAATTGCGGCCGACGCCTGCAAGAACCCGAGCTGCACGATTTGCATCCAGACCTGTTTCTACGATGCCCTGGCGCAGGGCGACGGCAGCGTGGAATCGATCCACGCGAACTGCATCGGCTGCGAAATGTGCACCCAGACCTGTCCGTTCGACGCGACCAGCATGCATACGACGACCGAGGCGCAGCGTGCGCAGAAGACGTTTTTCCAGATTACCGACGGCGTCTTCGAGCACGGCAAATTCGACAAGGACTTCGACCGCGGGATCAAACTGTCGAAGGTGAAGGGCTAACCCCATGGCGAGCCATCCCTCTGCAACGACCTATCGCTTCGCGTTCGACATCGGCGGTACGTTTACCGACCTCGTGCTGATTGGCAGCGACGGGCGGGTACTCACGGCCAAGGTGCTCACCGGCGTGGGCGATGTCATCACGCCCATACGCGCATCCCTTGAGACCATGCTCTCGACGCACGGCATCGCGATCGGCCAGATTGCCGATGTCGTGGTCGGCGCCACCACGGCGGTGACCAACCTGATCATCGAGCGCAAGGGCGCGGTGACGGGCCTGATCACCACGGCGGGCTTTCGGGACGTCATCGAAATCGCCCGCGAGCTGCGCTTCGACCTGTACAACCTGTTGGCACCCGGCCCCGATCCGGTGGTGCCGCGCGCCTTGCGCCGCGAAATCGACGAGCGGGTCGACGCGGCGGGCCAGGTGGTGCGCCCCGCGCGTGATGCGCAAATCGAAGAAGTCCTGCGCGCCCTGGTTGCTGATGGCGTCCAGGCCGTGGCGGTCTGCCTGCTGCACAGTTTCAGTAACCCGGCGCATGAGCAGCGCGTCAAGGAAATCGCGCGGCGCGTGGCGCCCGGGCTTGCCATTTCGCTTTCCTGCGAAGTGTCGGGCGAAATCCGCGAATACGAGCGCACCGTCGCCACGGTGCTCAATGCATGCGCCATGCCCATGGTCGGCCCGTACCTGGGCGCGATCGAGGATGGCCTGCGCGCGATGGGGCTGAACGCGACGCTGCACATCATGCAGTCAAACGGCGGGGTCATTTCGCGCGACCTGGGCGAGCGCATGCCCATTCGCATGCTGGAATCGGGTCCGGCCGCAGGCGCGCTGGGCGCGGCCTTCGCGGCGCGCCAGGCCGACACGCCCAACGTCATGGCCTTCGACATGGGCGGCACGACCGCCAAGGCGTGCCTGGTGACCGGTGGCAGGCCCAATATCACGACCGAGTTCGAGGCGGCGCGCCAGCAGCGCTTCAAGAAGGGCAGCGGGCTGCCGGTGCGGCTTCCCACGATCGATCTGATCGAGATCGGGGCGGGCGGGGGCAGCATTGCGCGCGTGGACGAGACCGGCCTGCTCAAGGTCGGGCCCACTAGCGCCGGTTCAAGCCCCGGCCCCGCTTGCTACGGGCTCGGGGGGCAGTACCCGACGGTGACGGATGCGGCGCTGCTGCTGGGCTACCTGGAAGCAGGCGGCACGCTCAGCGGCGCCGTGCGGTTGCGCGCGGATCTGGCGGAGCAGGCCATCGCCGAACATATCGCACGCCCGCTTGGCATGACTGTGATCGAGGCCGCCAACGGGATCCACCGCATCGTGTGCGAGCACATGGCGGTAGCGGCGAAGATCCACGCCGTCGAGAACGGACGCGACATCCGGCGTTACACGCTGCTGGCCTTTGGCGGCGCGGGCCCCATCCATGCACGCGAGGTTGCCCGGCGCAGCGGTTGTGCCGAGATCCTCGTGCCGGACAATGCCGGCGTGTTTTCGGCGTTCGGATTGCTGGTCGCCCCGATGAAGATGGATCTGGTGCGCACACGATTCACGCGGCTCGCGACGATTGACTGGGCGGGCATCGAGGCGCTGTTTGGCGATATGGAGCAGGTGCTGACGCGTGAGCTCGCGAGCGCCGGGGTTCCCGCCGGGCGCGTGGAGTTCCGTCGATCCGGGGATATGCGCTTTGTCGGGCAGGGCTTCGAGGTCGAGACCGAGCTTGCGGGCCGGTTGCATGACGGCATGCTCGAGGATGTCGAACGGCGCTTTCTCGAGGCCTATCGTGCGCGATTCGGCAATACGCTGACGGGCCAGCGCATCGAAATCGTCAACTGGCGCGTCGAGGCCAGCGTTCCCTCCGCCATCTCCGGTACCGCAGGTGCAACGCGCGACGCGGCGCAGGGCGAGAGCGCGGCGCGGCGCGAGCGCCAGGCGTTCTTCCCGGATATCAACGCCTTCGTCGCAACGCCGGTGATCGGCATCGGCGATCTGCGGTCTGGCGAGGCCGCGCATGGGCCTGCCCTGATCGAGCAGGCCGGGTCGACCATCGTGATCGGCCCGGGCGACACCTACATGCTGGATGCGTTTGGCAACGTGCGCATCTCGGTCGGGGCCCGCAGCGGCCAATCCGCCTGAATGACTGGAATCCACCCGACATGAATCCCATCGATCTCGAAATCTACTGGAACCGCCTGATCTCGATCACGGACGAGGCAGGCGCGGCGCTCAAGCGCACATCGTTTTCGACCATCGTGCGCGAGTCCAACGACTTCGCCTGCGTATTGCTCGACACCGAGGCCCGGCTGGTCGCGCAGTCATCGCTGAGCATCCCCGGTTTCATCGGCACGGCGCCGCTGTCGCTGGCCGAAATCCTGAAAGTGTTCCCCAGGGAAACACTGCGCCCGGGTGACATTCTGTTTACCAACGATCCCTGGATCGGGACGGGCCATCTGCCGGATGCGACGATGGTGGCGCCCGTGTTCAAGGGTGACAGGCTGATCGCTTTCGCCATGGCGATCGCACACCTGTCGGACATCGGCGGGCGGCAGTGGTCAGCCGACGCCAGCGAGCTGTTCGAGGAGGGGATCCGGTTCCCGGTGGTGAAGCTTGCCGAGCAGGGCGAGCTCAACCCGCTGCTGATTCAGATCATCCAGGCCAACGTGCGCTCGCCCATGCAGGTGCTCGGCGATATCGAGGCGCAGGCGGGCGCGCTGCGGCTCGCGCAGAGGCGCCTGGTCGAAATGCTGGAAGAGTATGGCCTTGAGCAGATCGACGACATCGCCGCGGCGATCTTCGCCGCCTCGCATGAGGCGGCGCTGCGCGAGTTGCGCAAGATTCCGCCCGGCGTCTACCGCGGCTCGGTCGATTCCGACGGATGGGATGAGCCGATCCATATCGAGGCGACGATCACCGTCACGCCCGACGGCGTCACGGTCGATTACACGGGCAGCTCCGACCAGGTCCGGTTCGGCGTCAACGAAACTGTGCACCACACCTACGCCTACACCATCTATCCGTTCAAATGCCTGCTGTCGCCCGGCATCCCGAACAACGACGGATTCACGCGCCTGTTCAGGATGATCGCACCGGAAGGCACGATCGTGAACGCGCGCCACCCCGCGGCGGTTGGCGCGCGGCACCTGATCGGGCACCAGTTGCAGGCCGCAGTTTTCGAGGCGCTTGCGCCCGTATTCCCGGATCGCGTCCAGGCCGATAGCGGCGCGCCGTTGTGGTCGGTGCTGCTGCGTGGCGTCAACCCCGCGCAGGGCACCTCGTTTTCGACCATTCTGTTCTTCAACGGGGGCATGGGCGCGATGCGTGATCGCGATGGACCGCCCGCGGCAGGGTTCCCGGCCAATATTTCGAATACCCCCGTCGAGGTCGCTGAAATGCTCGCGCCGGTGCTGTTTCATGAAAAGAGCCTGCGGGATGGTTCGGGAGGCGCTGGTGCCCACGTGGGCGGCATGGGGCAGACCGTGTCGTTCGAGTCTCGCTGGGAGGGAAGTATGCGGGTGTCCTTGCTGACCGATCGGACGCGGGTGCCCGCCAAGGGAATCATGGGGGGCGCGCCAGGCGCGACCGGCCACGTCTGGCTCAATGGGCAGCCGGTGACCCATCCCAAGGGGATCGTCGACCTGAAGGTCGGCGATTTGCTGGAGCTTGCGCTGCCGGGCGGCGGAGGGTATGGCGCACGCTGAAAATCGTGTTGTCGGGTTTCTCGTTGGCTTTGTTGCTCTTTGCTTGCCCTGTCAGTAACCTTACGCGTATGCGGGCCTTCGCTCGCAGGTAGGGTTGCCATGCCAGGTTTGTCGGTCTTTTCCTCGATCCAGGAGATCTGAATGCAACGTCGTCGTTTTCTCGCTCGTACCGCATCTGCCGCAGGCGCTGGCCTGGCCGTGCTGGGCACCCCTGCGCTGGCGCAGGGCAACGCCCAGGTCACCTGGCGCATGTCCACCAGTTGGCCCAAAAGCCTGGACACGATCTACGGCTCGGCCGAAGAGTTGTGCAAGCGGGTAAGCCAGATCACCGATGGAAAGTTCGAAATCCGCTGCCACGCGGGGGGCGAGATCGTTCCGGCGCCGCAAAGCATGGATGCGGTCAGCGGGGGCACGGTCGAATGCAACCATACGCTCTCCACGTACTTCCTGGGCAAGAACAGCGCTGTCGCCTTTGATACGGGCCTTTCCTACGGCATGAACTCGCGCCAGCACAATGCCTGGCTCTATTACGGCGGCGGCATGCAGATGCTGCGCGATCTCTACAAGAAGTACAGCATCGTCAACTTCACGTGCGGCAACGTGGGCGTGCAGATGGGCGGCTGGTACCGCAAGCAGATCAGGTCGGTCGAAGACCTCAAGGGCCTGAAGATGCGCATCGGCGGGATCGGCGGCATGGTGTTGTCCAAGCTCGGCGCGGTTCCCCAGCAGATTCCCGCCAGCGACATCTATTCCGCGCTCGAAAAGGGCACCATTGACGCGGCCGAATGGATCGGCCCCTACGACGATGAAAAACTCGGCCTGAACAAAGTGGCGCCGTTCTACTATGCGCCAGGCTGGTTCGAGGGCAGTGCCTCGATCACCACGATGGTCAACGACAAAGCGTGGGCTGCATTGCCGCCGGCCTTTCAGGCAGCGTTCGAGGCGGCCTGCTCCGAGCAGAACGTCAAGATGCTGGCGCACTACGATGCGCTCAACCCCGATGCACTGCGCAAACTCGTCTCGGGCGGTGCCAAGCTCGGCTATTTCCCGAAGGACGTGATGGATGCGACCTTCAAGGCCTCGCAGGAACTCTGGAAGGATCTTTCCGCCAATAACCCTGACTTCGCCGCGATCTTCCCGGGCTGGCAAAAATTCCAGCAGTCCCAGGCCAGCTGGTTCCGGGTCTCGGAGCAGTCGCTCGACAACTACACGTTCGCCGCTGTCGGTCGCACGTAACTCTCAGGACGGATATCGCGGGCATGGCACAACACGGGGATCGCAGCGGGGTGAAGGCACAGGGCATTGGCGCGCGCGTCCTGCGCAAGGAAGATGCACGTCACCTGCACGGCAAGGGCAACTTCGTCGCCGACATGTCGATGCCCGGGTTGTGCGAGGTTGCCTTTGCACGCAGTCCGCTCGCGCATGCGCGCATCACCGGGATCGAGATCCCCGCCTCGCTCGAGGGCAGCGTGTTTACCCGCGAGCACATGGACGCGCGCGACATCGTCGCGGATTCGACGCTGCCGACTTACCAGTCGTCTGCGCAGCCGCCGCTTGCGCATGGCAAGGTTCGTTTCGTCGGCGAACCGGTCGTGATGGCGGTCGCCCCGACCCGCGCGCTGGCCGAGGATATGCTTGAATCCATCTCGGTCGACTACCAGGATTTGCCGGTCTATCACGGGATTGCGTCCGCCCTGGCGCCGGCCGGGCCGCTCGTGCATGAGCACTGGAAGGACAATACCTTCCTGACGCTGAGCATCGACAAGGGCTTTGATGCGCTGGCGGCGAAGGCCGATGTCATCGTGACGCGCACGATTGACCTGGCCCGGCATTGCATGGTGCCCATGGAAGGCAAGGCGATCCTCGCCTACTGGGATTTCCAGGCTGACCAGCTGGTCGTGGTCAGCGCCACGCAGGTGCCCCACCTGATCCGCACGGCGCTGGCCGAATTGCTCGACATGCCTCAGGATCAGGTGCGGGTCATTGCGCCTGATGTCGGCGGCGCGTTCGGCTACAAGTGCGTGCTGCAGCAGGAAGAGCTCTGCGTGGCGTGGCTTGCGAAGACGCGGCGCAAGCCGTTCCGTTATATCGAGGATCGGCGCGAGCACCTGATCGCGGGCGCCAATACCCGCGAGCATCACTATGAAATCACGGCGTATGCCGATCGCCGCGGCAGGCTGCTCGCGCTGGACGCGAAAATCACGATCGACGGCGGCGCTTACTCCGTTTGGCCCTTCACGATCGGGATTGAGCCTGGCCAGGCAATGGGCAATTTGCCGGGCCCCTACGCATTCGAGGGGTACCGCTGCGTCGCGCGCTGCATCGCGACGAACAAACCCGGCTTCGTGCCCTATCGCGGCGTCGCCCGCACGGGCGTGTGCTTCGCGATCGAGCTCACGCTCAATGCCGTCGCGCGCGAGGTCGGACGCGAACCCTGGGAGGTTCGTCTGGAAAACCTTGTGCAGGCGGACCAGATGCCCTATGTCAACGTCACCAACAAGCACTTTGACAGCGGCGACTACCCCGCGAGCTTGCGGCGTGCGCTTGAGATGATCGATGTCGAGGCAGTGCGTGCGCGCCAGCGCAAGGGCGAGCCCGACGGGCGGCTGATCGGCGTGGGCGTGGCCACTTATACGGAGCAGTCCGCGCACGGCACTTCGGTGTTCGCCGCCTGGGGCATGCCCGTGGTGCCAGGATTCGACCAGGCGTTTGTGCGCATCACACCAGACGGCGGCCTTGAAATGCGCGTTGGCGTGCATTCGCATGGCCAGGGCATGGAAACCACCTTCGCGCAGGTCGCGCACGAAGTGCTCGGCATCGACATCGCCAGGATGAAGCTCGTGCACGGCGACACGGGCCAGACGCCCTATTCGAGCGGCACCTATGCGTCGCGCTCGATGGTGATGTCCGGCGGGGCGGTTTCGCAGGCCTGCAAGATGCTCGTGCCCCGTATCCTGCACATCGGCGCGCATCTTCTGCAGGTGCCCCAGGAGCAGGCGACGCTCTCCGATGGCCACGTGCATGGCGGCGGCAAGTCGGTGTCGATCCGGCAGATCGCCCAGGCCTGGTATCTCAGCCCGCAGCTGCTTCCCGCAAACGTCGATGCCGCAGGCCTCGAGGCCACGGTGGGCTACAAGGCCCGGGTCGACACGGGCGCCTTTACCTACGCATCGCACGCGGCGGTGGTCGCGGTTGACCCGGACTTCGGTTCGGTCGAGATCCTCGACTACGTGGCCGTCGAGGATTGCGGCGTCATGGTCAATCCGATGGTGGTGGAAGGCCAGGCGATCGGTGGCATCGCCCAGGGCATCGGCACCGCGCTCTACGAAGAAATGCCCTACGACGCGTTTGGCCAGCCCCTGGCCTCGACACTGGCCGATTACGTGATGCCAGGCGCCACCGAGGTGCCGAACGTACGGATCGAGCACTTCGAAACGCCCTCGCCGCATACCGAGTTCGGTGCCAAGGGCATGGGCGAGGGTGGCGCCATTGCGCCGCCGGCGGTCATCTTTGGGGCTGTCAACGATGCACTGGCCCGCCTGGGTGTGCCAGAGTTGTCCAGCACGCCACTGACACCGCGCCGCCTGCTCGAGGCTCTGGCGGGCTATGGCGCCCCGCAAGCGGATGCGCCCGTCAAGGCCGCAAGCCCCAAGCGCGCCAGCAAGACGCCCAGGAAGGCCAAGGTACCGAAGGGGGACCAGGCATGAAAGCCGCTGCATTCGCCTATCGGCGCGTGAATTCGCTTCACTCAGGGCTCGTGCAGGTCGCAAGCGCCGGCGATACCGTCAAGATCATGGCGGGTAGCCAGTCGCTCGGGCCGATGCTCAATTTGCGCCTGGCACGCCCGGGCACGCTGATCGACATCTCCGGCATGGAAGAATTGCGCGTTGCCGCGCTCGAGGGCGACACTCTGCGTCTGGGCTCAGGGCTCACGCACGCCGAAATCGAGGATGGTGAGTTCGAGGCGATTGCAAACCATCCCTGGCGCCGCATCGCTGCGCAGATCGCCTACCGGGGCATTCGCAACCGCGGAACGCTGGGCGGCAGCCTGGCACATGCGGATCCGGCTGCCGACTGGGTGCTGGCGGCCTGGGCCTTCGGCGCGCAGGTCGAGATCGCATCGCGGCAAGCCACACGGCGCGTCGCGATCCAGGATTTCATGACGGGAGCCTATGCGACAGTCCTCAAGTCCGACGAAATCCTCGTGGCGGTGTTGCTCCCGCGATTCGATGCGGGCGTGCGCTGGGGCTATTACAAATTCTGTCGCAAGCCGGGCGAATTCGCGTTGGCCAGTTGTGCCGCTGTATTCGGCCCCGCGCCTTCGTCCGCGCGCGTAGTAATCGGCGCGCAGGATGGCACGCCACGCAATCTTGAGGCGCTGGCCGGCCAGGTCGCGCGCGGCGGTATCGCTGCCGCTACCCCGGCGGCGATTGACGAAGCCCTTGGCGAGGCGATGCCTGGCAAGGATGCAATTGATCGAAAATTTTTCGCCAGCGTCGTTCGACGCTGTCTGGAGCAGGCGCACGGCCTGCGGGAGGTCGCGTGACCCGAGTCAGCCTGAACGTCAACGGCATTCCAACCAGCGCCGAGGTTGAGCCGCGCGTCCACCTGGGCGATTTCCTGCGTTCGCAGGCGGGCCTGACGGGCACGCACCTGGGGTGCGAGCACGGTGTGTGCGGCGCCTGCACGGTGCTGCTTGACGGCAAGCCGGTGCGGTCCTGCATTACGTTTGCGGTTGCGTGCGAAGGCCGCAACGTCACCACCATTGAAGGTTATGACGATGATCCGGTAATGGGCCGACTGCGTGCGGGCTTTACCGCGCATCATGCGCTGCAGTGCGGCTATTGCACCCCCGGCATGCTCGCCACGGCGCGCGACATCGTCCTGCGCCTGCCTGAGGCGGACGAGGCGACGGTACGACTCGAGCTGTCGGGCAACCTGTGCCGTTGCACCGGCTACGTCGGCATCGTGGGCGCCATCATGTCGGTGCTCGCCGATTTGCGGCAGAAGCCCGACCAGGCGATCGACGCGCTCAGGCCCAAGACTGCGCAAGGCAGTGGGGCGACCGCTGCGCGCGCCGTGCCGGCCCGGCCAACCAGCGTATCGACATCACCGCTTTTTGCTTCGGCAGTCAACGTACCGGCGCCCGCGCCGCAGGCCGCTCCAGAGGCCGCGACTTACGCCGAACCGACGCCAGCCGGCGCGGTACCCGCGCCTTCCCCGGTAGCGGCACCTGCTCCTGCGCCCGCTCTTGCACCGGCTCCCGCTCCCGCGGCGACAGTCGCACACGCACACGTACACGCACACGTACACGTACCCGTACCCGTACCGGCACCGGCACCGGCACCGGCACCCGCACCCGCACCCGCACCCGCGTTTGAGGCGTCACCTCGTCCAGCACCAGCCTCAATGTCGACGCCGCCCCCGGTGACTCGGGTTCAGCCCTTGGTTGCTCCCTCGGGCGGGCCGGTGGCGGCCGACCCGGCTTTCGAGGGCGAGCCCATCACGGCAATCGCGGCGTTCATGGCGGCAACCGGTGGCGTCCCCGCAGCGAAGGTGCAGGAGCCCTTAGCCGCGCGCACGGCGCCTGCACCGGCACCGCCGCCAAAGGGTACACAGATTGAAGCCATGTTCGAGGTCCTGGCGGATATCAAGACGGTTTGGAAGTTCATGGTCGATTTGCCGGCGGTGGCGTCATGCCTGCCGGGAGCAAGCGTCGAGGAATTGAATGGAGACCAGGTCAAGGGAAGGATTTCCATCAAATTCGGGCCGATGAACGCAGCGTTCGTCGGGTCCGCGCGGCTTGATCGCGACGATGAAACAAAAGCTGCCGTGCTGCGCGGCGCCGGTCTGGATTCGCTCAGCCAGTCACGCGCGACGGGCGACGTGCATTACCGGCTCGAGCCTGCGTCGCCCGGCACCACGACCGTGCATGTTGCGCTCATCTATACGCTGCAGGGGCCGCTCGCGCAGTTTTCGCGTTCCGGCCTGGTTCAGGATTTCGTGCGCCGCATGGTTGTTGATTTTGGCGCCAACGTCAACGCGCGCCTTCAGCACGCGTCGGACGACAAGCCACCCCCGCCGCAGCAGTCGTCGATCAATCCTGTTTCGATCATGTTCAGCGTCATCTGGCGTCGATTCATGCGCCTCTTCGGGCGCGGCTAGAGCGCGCTGGCATCGGCCCAGGCGCCGCGTGCGCAGAGGTCGTGCGCGACGCGTTGCACCAGCGATCCGACCGATCGCGCAGCCGCCGAGAGCGGAATTTGCCGCGAGCGACAGAGCGCAACCATGCGGGTGACCCCCGGGGGGCGAATCGGCAGTGCCACAAGTTGGCCGCCATCGATCTCCGGCTTCAGGGGCATGGTTGGCAGGATCGTGCATCCCATCCCCGCAAGCAGCGATGTGCGCAGGATACTGATCGAGCTGATGTCGGCGATCACGTTGGCGGGCGGCAACCCTGCGCGGGCTGCGGCCATTTCGATGATCGGACGAACGCCGTGCGGCGGGGCCGGGAGGATGAGCGGACTGCGCAGCGCATCGCCAAAGCTCACGCTGCGGCGCGTCGGCTTGCCCAGCAGATCTGCCCTGCCGATCAGGGACATGCGTTCGGACACCATCGGCTCGACCACGAAATCATCGAGTTGCCCGTCGTCGAACAGGATCGCCAGATGCAGCGACCCGCTCAGCAACTGGCGGGTGAGGTTGCCGGTGAGTTCTTCGGTGAGTTCAAGTTCCACGCGTGGCAATTCGGCCCGAACGGCCGTGAGGATCGGCAACGCCAGTGCGTTCGATGCGCTGTGCGGGATGCCCAGCACGACCTTTCCCGCCGGAGTGTCGCCGATACTTGCGACGCTTGCGCGAGCGTCGTCCACCTGACGCAGGATGGATACCGCGTGGGCATGAAAGATTTCACCTGCTTCGGTGAGCGCGACGCCGCGCCGCGAGCGGTGGAACAGCGCGGCACCCAGTTCGTTCTCGAGTTGGGCGAGCTGGTGGCTGAGGGCGGATTGCGCCACAAAGACCTTCCCGGCGGCCTTGGAAAACGTGCCGTGCTCGCAAATTGCCACGAAGTAACGCAGTTGTCGCAGTTCCATCGCATTGATCCATCTGGAAAACAGATTGATTCATATCGAATCTGTATTTTACAGATGATTGGCGTCAAGGTGTAATGGCGTCACAAGTTAACGACGAACAGCCACTGATTACCGTCAGTGGTGGCACGGTGGCAAGGTTCCACCCGTTCTTCAACGCTGAGTCTTCTTATCGGAAGATGGCAAATAGGCGGCCATGCGAGACCCGGATCCGGGGTCGGCAGGCTGCCTGTTTTTTTTGGGTCCTGCGCCCAAAATTCCGGGCGATTTGCCCAAGGCGCGTATTCGGATCCTCCGGGCCTCGTCGCGTGGCCCGTCTAGTCGTCTCGCGTCTCCAGCTTGCGAAATGCGCGCCATAGGGCAAGATCGTAGGCGATCTTGAGCGCGCCGCACGCCACCAGCGGCACGGCAAACATTCCTGCGGCAAAAAATGCGCCGCCCAGCGTGGGGCCGATCGCCGAGGCGAGGCTGCGAGGCACGTTGGTCACGCCGGCCGCAGCCACGCGCTCCGGGGGCGTCACCACCGCCATCACGAACGCGGCGCGTGCCGGAACATCCATCTGCGACAGCAGCGCGCGCAGAATCAGCAGCGCAAGCGCCAGGCCGAGGCTGGGCACGAACGCTGCGGCGACAAGGCACAGGTTTGCGGGAATATGGGTGAACACCATCGTGTTGAGCAACCCGATGCGGCGCGACAGCGGCGGCGCGGCGAGCTGGGATGCCGCCGTGCAGAGGCCTGACCAGAAGAAGAAGGCACCGGCGGCGGCAAGCGACATGTCGAAGCGCTCGAAGAGCCACAACGCCATGAGGGAGTTGACGACCAATCCCCCAGCGAACGAATCCAATGAAAAAAGCGCCGCAAGCCGGTACACGATGGCACGCGAGGGGCCAAGCGGCGTCGGCGCGCGCGGCTCTTCCTCGTGCGGCGCAGGCAGTTGTCGGTAAAGCAGCCAGATCACGCAACCGATCAGCCCGTAGAGCACAAACATGACGCGAAGCGAAGCAAGTGGCGATAGCCCGGCAAATTGGCTGAGCTCCCCGGGGATGACGGTCGCAAGCGCGCCAACCGCGCCTAGCAATGAACCCACCAGGCTGTAGCGCGCGAACAGCGACGTGCGGGCGGCGCCCCGCGCCGCTTCAGAAAGCCGGGCGTGCTCCAGCGGCAGGAAAAGGCTCACATCGCCAGAGCTCGGATTCAGCGTGCCGACAAATGCCACGACGATAAGCGGCCAGAAGGAAGACACTGCCGCGAACGCGAAGCCGGTGGCCGCCATGAGCAACGCCACGGCCGACAGCAGCCAGCGATGGTGAAACCGGTGCCCCCACTTGCCCAGCGCCAGCGTGGCGACCGCGGATCCCAGCAGCGTTGCGGTCGACAGCAGGCCGACTTCGAGCGTGCCGAACCCGAGCGCGAGCAGGTAGGCGGGCAGCAGCACCGCAACATAACCATCGGCGAAGGCGCGCAGGGCGCGGCCGACCAGCATGGGCAATGCGCGCGGATCCGCGCCCTCGGGAAGCAACAGCCTGCCGATCACGAACGCCGAGTCCTGCGTTTGTCGTGCATGGGCCCGTGCGGGCGGCTGTTGCGTTCAGGTGACCGCGCGGCGAGCATCAGTACTTCTCGGGAACGTACTTGTAGGAGTAGTCGGGATCCTTGTAGTTGCCCGGGCTCTGTCGCTTGGGCAGCACCACCTTCTCACGCTTTAATTGCTCGTACTTGATGCGGCCGAGCAGGTGGGTGATGAGATTGAGCCGCACCCGCTGCTTGTCGTTCGAGTTGGCCACATACCAGGGCGCCCAGGGCGTGTCTGTCGCTTCAAACATCTCATCGCGCGCGCGGGAGTAGTCGTACCAGCGTCCGTAGGATTTCAGGTCCATCGGCGAGAGCTTCCAGATCTTGCGCCCGTCGTGGATCCGCTGCATCAGGCGTTTGGTTTGCTCTTCTTCGCTGACTTCCAGCCAGTATTTGATCAGGATGATGCCCGACTCGACGATGATTTTTTCCATGATGGGAACCAGCTCGAGAAAGCGCCTGACGGTGGTTTCCGGCGTGAAGCCCATGACGCGCTCGATCCCCACCCGGTTGTAGTAGCTGCGGTCGAAAATGATGACCTCGCCGGCGGCGGGGAAATGCGGGAAATAGCGCTGGAAGTACATCTGCGATTTCTCGCGATCGTTCGGCGCCGGGAGCGCCACAGTGCGAAATACCCGGGGGCTCACCCGCTCGGTCAGCGCCTTGATGACGCCGCCCTTGCCCGCGCCATCCCGGCCTTCGAAGATGACGACGACCTTCAGCCCCTTGGCAACGACCCATTGCTGAAGCTTGACGAGCTCGACATGAAGATCCTTGAGTGCGTCCTCGTACTCCTTCTTGCCGAGTTTCCCCAGGGTCTCTGGCGCATGATCGTGAGATTTCTTCTTGTTGCCCATAGTGCTCTCCGTGTCTCGGCTTCGCGATGAATCTTTGCCTGAATGTGCAGTGTCAAGCTTACACCCGTGATGCCGGTAAGCCTACGGTTCGCGATCCCACCAGCCGCCGCCAAGTGCGATGAAGAGCGCGGTCGTATCCTGGAAATACTGCGCGCGGGCCTGGATCAGATTGACGTTCGCCTGCGCAAGCGAAATTTGCGCGGTCAGTACGGTCAGGTAGTTGGCGGTGCCGCCCGAGAAGTTGGCCTGCGCCAGCATCAGCGTCTGCCCGGCCGCGGCTTGCGCCTGTGTCTGTGCGCCGACGGCGAGCGCATCGTGCTCGATCGCCTTGACGCAATCCGCGACCTGGGCGATGGCCATGATGACCGTCTGCCGGTAGGTGAGGCCGCTTGCCTCAAACGCGTCGATCGCCGCTTGCCGTTGCGCCGTGAGGGTTCCGCCATTGAACACCGGCGCGAGGATGCTCCCGCCAAAACCCCAGATGCCGCCGCTGCCCCCGAACACATTGCTCATCGACGTGGAGATATCGCCCATATTTGCCGTGATATTGAAGCTTGGCAGCAGGGCCGCGGTCGCCACGCCAACCGTTGCGCTCGCGCTGTGCAGGTTGGCCTCGGCCAGAAGGATATCCGGGCGTTGATTCACCAGTTGGGACGGCAGCGAGAGCGGAACGGATTGCGGCATCGCCAGCGACGACAAGTGCACGGCCGGCGCAGACCAAGTTCCGGTTTCCTTGCCCTCGAGCGTGGCGAGCAGGTGCTCAGCCTGCGTCCGCTGCTGGCGCAAGGGTTGCAGCGAGGCCTCGAGCGTCGCGAGCGCGTTGCGCGTTGCCAGCACCGCAGAGTAGTTGACCAGGCCGGCACGGTAGCGCTTCTCGTCGATCGCAAGCTGTTCGCGAAGAAGCGCGACGAGAGCCCGGATCTCGTCGATCAGGTCGCTGTAGGCGCCGATTGCCACGATCGTGTTGGTGATGTTTCCCGTCAGGATCAGATAGGCTGCCCGCACGTTTGCGCGCTGGGCGTCCACCTGGGCGCCCAGGCTCTCGACGGCGCGCCGGTTCGCGCCAAACACGTCAAGCACATAGCTCACGTTGGCGGAGAGCGTCGTGAGGTTGAACACACCCGCCCCCGACGGGGCACCGACGATCGCCGGGTTGTAATTCTGTCGTGTCTGATTCAGCGAACCGCTGACCTGGGGATAAAAGACGCCCTTGCCCGCCTGCAATGCGTCCTTGCTCTGGCGCAACCGTGCCTCGGCAATCTGCAGGGTCAGGTTGCCCGTCACTGCGGCGGCGACTGCGGTGTCGAGTTCAGGTGATTGATACAAGCGCCACCACTGCGCGTCGGGCGCCTTGCCCGCCTCGATCCACTGCGTGCCGGATCCTGCGCCGACCGCAGCCGCGGGGTCTCCGTTGACGTTGTAGCGGTCGGTTTCAGGCGCAGCGGGCTGCGTGAAATCCGGGCCGAGCGTGCAACTGGACAATGCGACGGCCGCCAGCGTCAGGAGCGCCAGCGTGCGCGAACACCGCCCGCCTGGCGAGCGACGAATGCCACGGCGCAGTCTATCGGGACGCGGCGCCACTGCGGTCTTCCTCGATATAGACATCCACGAGCTGGCCGGCGTAGATCGCCATCGCCGGTGGCACGTCGAAGTTAAAGATCACCGGCAGCACGCGCAGGTCAACGCGTTCGGTCCGCTCGTTGGAAAGCTGGATCTTTGGGACGACGTTGGGCTGCAGGCGAACAAATTTCAGGGTGATGGGCGTGGTCGAGCCGTGGATGAACATCGTGGCGTGGATGTCGGAGGTTCGGGGCAGCCGCTCGATCAGGATTTCATCCAGGTAGCACCGCACCTGCAGGCCATTCTGTATTTTGCCCATGCGCACGACCGGGCCGAACGCCGAGGTATAGGTGCCGTAGATCCCCTGTGGCGACGCATAGCTTCCGACGGCGGTGTTGATCGCCAGGACCGTGCCGTCGGTCATCGCGCGCACAAGATACTTGTCCAGCAGTGTGCGCGCCGCCTCAAACGCCTTGGTCGCGGCGATGAATTGTTTATCCGCAGCTTCGAGGTTCGCCTGGGCGATCGCAGCGGAATTACGGGCGCTGTCGAGCACGTCCTTGCTGACCGAGCGCGGATCCAGGCGCGCCGAAGCGGCCTGCTTGTCGTATTGTTCGCGCAGATTCTTCAGGGTTGCCTGCGCGACCTTGATCTGCGCCTGCGCAAGATTGGCCTGCGCAAGTTGTTGGTCGACGATGCCCCGCTGGACCGAATCTTCGATCTGGAAGAGGCGGTCACCGGTCGAGACACGCTGCCCATCCGCGACGAAAATCGCGCTGACCGTGCCGGAGACATCCGGGTAGACGTTGATGTTCTCGCCGCTGTCCTGCACGGATTCGACGATGCCGTTGGCGTAGATCCCATGTTTGTAGGGATTGGAGGCCGGCGTGAACGCCGGGGGCTGTGGCGGCTTCTGGACGCCGAGCATGTAGGCGGTGGCGATGCCAAACAACACGCCGAGCACAGCCAGCACGATGATAAGTCGGGTTTTCATTCGGTTTTCGTTCTCTTGATGCCCGTGATTTTGCCGTCTTCCATCGTCATGATCGCATCGGCGTATTCGAAGATCCGGCTGTCGTGGGTGACGATGATGATGCAACTTTTGGGCGTGAGGATCTCCTGCTTGACGAACTCCACGATTCGCCGGCCCGTGTCGCCGTCAAGCGATGCCGTCGGCTCGTCGAGGATGAGAATATCCGGATGCGGCGCGATCGCGCGGGCGATCGCCACGCGCTGTTGCTCGCCCCCGCTGAGCTTGACCGGTGGCAAGGCCCCCTTGTCCGGCAACCCGACGATCTCCAGGAATTTCTCCGCCACGCCGATGGCTTCGTTCCAGGGCATGCGCTGCAGGATCAGCGGAATCGCGACGTTTTCCGCCGTCGTCAGCCGCGGGAAGAGGTGAAAATCCTGAAACACAAAACCGAGCTTGTGCAGGCGAAAATCCGCCAGGTCGTTGGCGGACATCTTCCAGATATCCTTGCCTTCAAGCATCACGTTGCCAGCGCTTGGGGTGAGAATTCCGGAAATCATGCTGAGCAGCGTCGTCTTGCCGCTACCCGACGGCCCGACGAGGTAAAGCAGCTCGCCGTAATTGGCCTCAAAGCTGGCTTCCCGGACGGCAAAAGATTTTGTCTCTCCGTCGCCAAACCACTTCGTGAGGCCGCGCGCGACCACTGCCGGTGATGCCACGTCATCCCCTGAAAATGTCGAAAGGTTGAATCTGAAGGACCTTTCGCACGCCGATATAACTTGAGAACGCCGCCATGACAAGGACCGCCCCGAAGGCAAGCACAATATTGCCGTACGTGATCTGCGAGGCGTAATCGGGCAGTCGCAGCCGCGCCGTGACCATCATGGTGGTCGCCAGGCCAACGCCGAGCCCAAATCCGATGAGCCCGGTGAACAAGGCCTGAAACATGATCATCGCAACGAGGTCACGTCCGCGCGCGCCGATGGCCTTGAGCGCGCCGAATTTCTCGATGTTTTCGAGTACGAAGGTGTAGAACGTCTGCCCCGAGATCGACAGCCCCACGAGAAAGCTGATCGCCGTCATGAGCAGGATATTCATCCCCAGGCCAGTCTGGTATTTGTAGAAATTCTTGATCTTTTCAATGAACCCGTCTCTGGTCAGCGCCTGATACCCGAGTTTGCCGATCTCTTGCTGGATGTGCGGGATATCCTCGGGCGACTTTGGCTCGATCAGGATGTACGAGATCGTGAAGCGCCCCGTGGGGATGTAGCTGATCGCGCGGCGGTAGGTCGTGTAGACAGTCGGCATCCCGAAAAGACCGGGCGTCGTGACCGAGGCGAGCCCTACCACCACGGCGCGGTGATCGTTGATTTCGAACACGGTGCCCAGTTTCGGACTTTCAAGCTTGACGTACTCGGAGTCCTTGACGACCAGAAAGGCGTTCTCCGCGAAAATGTCGTCAAGATTGCCCTCGATGAGATCTGGCCTTCCGAAGAGCGTGAAATCGTCCAGGCCAATGACCGATACCGCCTGAAATGTGCCGTCCTGGAGTTTGACCAGCGCGGCCGAGGAATAAAGCGGAACGGCGAACTCGACCCCGTCGATGCTGCGGGCCGAATTCAGGACAAAGTCGGGCATGGGAATGTTGCTCGCGACATTGTTGACCGCCGGATCCATGACCCAGACCTTGGCGCCGACGTTGAGCACGGTTCCGGAGGCGCGCACCAGAATGCCCGAAAACATCGACGTCATAATGATCATGAGGAATACGGCGAACGTGATGCCCATGAGCAGCGCAACAAACTTGCCCTTGTCGTTCACAAGCAACTTGAGGGCAATCCTCAATACTCCAAACATACTTGCACTCCGATCGCTCCCTTCATTCTATGCCTTCGTTGCCTGGCAGGTCTGTTTCCTGATATCTTCGATGCTATTCTCAGGTTTCAAACGATTGCAGTCCGTTCGCTAACGCACGCGACTGGATGGCAAAAACAAAAATATTTCATCGAGACAGCGCGTCAATGCGGTTGTCGGGCGCGGCATGCCGCCGCCAGGACCGCGCGCGCATTTGGGGAGATCGCGATGCCCGCGTTCGGTCAGGTCATGGTCCGGGTTCGCCGTTTGGCGCTGGTTGCCTTTGCGGCATGGTCGTTGTGCGGGGCGGCGCAGGCCTACCCGGACGGGCCGGTTCATATCGTCGTGCCGTTCGCGCCCGGCGGCGCCACCGACCAGCTGGCCCGCCTGCTCGCCGAAAAGTTGTCGCCGATCATGCGCGAGCAATTCGTCGTGGAAAACAAGCCGGGCGCCAACACCATCCTGGCGGCGACCCAGATTGCCCGCGGCAAGCCGGACGGACAGACACTCTTCATTGCGGCAGGCTCAACGGTCATCCTGAGCCCGCTGCTCTACAAGAGTCTTCCCTTTGACCCGGCGCGTGACTTCAACATGCTGGCGGTGCTGGGCGAAATGCCGCTCGTTCTCGTGGTCTCGGTCAAGAATCCCATCAAGACGTTGCCCGAGTTCCTTGATCATGCCAGGAACAACGCCGGAAAACTGAACTTCGGATCCCCGGGCACGGGAAGCACGCTTCACATGGCGGGCGAGTTGCTTAAGCAGGAGGCGGGCATCAGCGCCACCCACGCACCCTACAAGATCAGCTCGCAGGCGATGATGGACCTGATGGGCGGATCGCTCGACTTCATGATGGCCGATTACCCCATGGCCAAGCCTGAACTTGCGGCCGACAAAATCCGGCCCCTGGCAGTCACCTCGCATGAAAGGCTCAAGCCATTGCCGGATATTCCCGCCCTGAACGAGATCTACCCAGGCTTTCTTGCCATCGTCTGGTATGGGCTGGTGGTGCAAAAGGCGACCCCCGAGCCCATCGTGCGACAGATCAAGGCGGCCGTCGACCAGGTGCTGGCCGACCCGTCCTTTGTCGAGGGCATGACCCGGATCGGGTTCGTCTCGGGCAGACCCATGACGCTGGATGCGGTACAACAATACATGGCGGACGAAACGAAGCGCTGGTCTGAGGTCATCACTTCGCGAAATATCAAGATTGATCCCTGAGGATTCACCTGTCGAATGGTGCGCCATTTGGCCTATTCCCGATACACCCCTAGCCCGGAGACTTGCAAGCGTGAGAGAAAATCTTGTCCTGAAAAAACTGGCGGCCGGCCAGACTATCGTCAATGCCTGGCTATCCATCCCCTCGTCCTACAGCGCCGAAGTGCTCGGGCATCAGGGCTTTGACTGCGTCACGATTGATCTGCAGCACGGACTGATCGGGATTGACGCCGCGCTGCCGATGTTCCAGGCGCTGAGTTCGACACCGGCGGTGCCGCTTGCGCGCGTGCCGGCGAATAACCCGGCCCAGATCATGCAGGTGCTGGATTACGGCGCCTATGGCGTCATTTGCCCGATGATTTCAACGGTCGACCAGGCGGCGAGCTTCATTCAGTCGTGCCTCTATCCGCCCGTGGGATTGCGCTCGTTCGGCCCCGCGCGCGCGCCCCTCTACGCCGGTGCCGACTACTACCCCGGCATCGACGGCCAGATTCTGAAGTTTGCCATGATCGAGACGCAGGCAGGGCTCGACAATCTCGAGCAGATCCTGCAGCTTGAGCACCTGGATGGCGTGTATATCGGCCCGAACGATCTGGCCCTGGCGCTGGGTTGCCAGCCGAAAGCCGAATCGGACGAGCAAAAAGTGATCGAAGCGGTTCGCCAGATTTGCGCGATGGCGACCAGGTACGGCAAGGTCGCCGGCATGCACACCTCCGGGGGCGAGGCCGCCGCCCGGCGCGTCAGTGAAGGGTTCCGGTTCGTCACCCCGGGCAATGACGTCGCGCTGCTGTCGGGGGCGGCCAAGGCGGCCGTGGCCACGGTCCGTGGCGCCAAGCCAGGCGCGCCATCCGCCACAGGGTACTGACCGCATGAAGACAGACCTCGCATCGTCTGACGAGCACTCCCGCAAGGTGGAGCGGCTTGTCCAGGGCGTCCAGACGTCGGACGGCGCGGGCGTGCGGCTCACCCGCGTGCTGACG
>CAITPF010000203.1 GCA_903894155.1 uncultured beta proteobacterium
CGTCAACCGTAACGGCACCACCAGCGAGCGGACCTCGACCGACACCTTGCCCGCCGTGATGCGCTGCGGGCCCAACAGGTGCAGGATCACGCCCAGGTTCGCCGTGCCGTCGCGCAGGTTCAGCTCCGCAGGCTTACCCAGCGCCACGCGCCAGTTGGTTCCGTGCATGTGCAGTTTGGTGATGCTCGCCACCGCGCCATCCACACGCAGGCCAACCTCCACGTTGTCAAACTCCGTTCGCTTGGCGGGATCCCCCTTAAACCGCACCCCCTCGGCCGAGGGCTTGGCAATAGCGCGCAGCGCATTGAGCCCCTCCGCGAAATCGATCCCGCGGATCGCCGCCTCCTCGATTTTCAGTTGCACCGTGCCGGCAACCGAATCTTGCGCCTTCGCCCAGGAGCCATCCGCCGCCTTCAGATCCAGATCGAGGCTAGCGACTCCATCGAGCGGGCTTTCGATATCCATCCCGGTCCACGCCAAGCCGAACGGGATTGATTCGAAGCGGGCACGGATCGACAGTGGCTGCGGATCCTTGGGCTTGCCGCTGACCGACACCGCCAGATTGCCCTTGATCACAAAGCGCCGTTGGCTGAGCTTCGGGTCTGTCGGGGTCAGGTTGACATCGCCACGCAAGTCCGGAAACGTGATCGAAAGTGGCTCCATCGCCACCTGCACCGGGCTGGAGACAAAACCGCGCATGCTCCGTGATTCCCGCTTCGAGGACACGGTGGAATCCAGACGCGCCAGGGTCCAGGCCTGCGGAGAACCGGCAAGCTCCTTCCCCACCCACTCAACGTCCAGACCAGAAGGCCCTTCCACCCGTAGCCGGCTCAAAAACGAGGCAGCAGCGACCTTTTCCGAAGTGATCTCGAACGCTGGCGCATCAAGCGAAAATTCCAGTGGATTTCCCGCTCGCTGACCCTTGGCACGCACCGCGAGCTTATCAACCGTGAGCCTGGGGCCGTCCACATCGATACCGACGTAAGGCGATCGCACCACCACCTCAAGGCCAACCACCGGCTCAGGTAGCCATGCCGCCCCCGACCAGTCCCCCGTGGCCACCACGACAAGATCCCTGGCGTCCACCTGGCGCGCTTCCAGGTCGACTGCAACCAACGCCTTCGTGGTCAGCTTTGCACTACCCGGCAACCCCGCTCCCTTGATCATCGCTTCCAGGTTCACATCCACAGGCGTGTCATGCACGATCCGCCCGGTCGCAAGCGACATGCCCGAGATTTCCCAAACCGATTGCCTATGCTCGTCGCGCAGCGTGATGTCGGCATCCTTGAGCTGAATGCTGGCCACGTCGATTGTCATGGCATCCGTCGCGAGGATGACATCGGGCATCACCGCCTGGCTGTCGTCCCCAGCCACCCAACGCATCAGGTCATCAATGTTGAGCTTGCCATCGCGTGCGCGAACCAGATTGGCCTGGATCCCGGACGCCGCCAGTTCGTCGATGATGATCTGGTTCTTCAACAGCGGCCAGATCGCCATGCTGGCATGCAAATCGTCGATCGACACAAACCGATCTGCGCGCCCCGGCTCGGAAAGGCTCACCTGGCGCACCCGGATCGCCAGCTTGGGGAAGAGTTCAACCTTCAGCTCACCCGCAATCGTCAGCTCCCGATTGGTGCGCTCCTTCACCAGCAGTTGCAGGTCGGATTTATAGGCATCGGCGTTGAAGGACAGGATAAAAACGAACAAGGCGCACACCACCACGACGATCAGCGTCGTCACGGCGATAAAGATTCGTTTGATCCAGAGTCCCATGGTCTTTCAGCCCCTCAGCGTGGCGGTTGTGCCACTGTATCGCCATGTTACTGAGGATTTGGTGACTATGCCGCGTTGGAAATTTTACGTATGCTAGGCCCGCAAGGGTGAGCCGAGGGGAGGCCGATATGATCCAAGCGCAAATACCGTTTCTGCAAGCGATCGGCACGATTGTGCTATCGGCCCTGCTGACATCGCCCAGCCTTGCGGGGCCGCAGCACGTCGATGGTGCCGCGCTGTCAGGTTACGACG
>CAITPF010000204.1 GCA_903894155.1 uncultured beta proteobacterium
CATCGTGCGTCACTCGCAACGATTGTTACCCGATGCCGAGATCACCTGCCGGCTCGCGCGCGGCGGCAACTGCGTATCGATCGAGTTCTTCTACCTGGGCCATCCCTTCGATTTCAACTCGGTGCCAGAGCCCGATCTCTCGGGCAACGCAGAGGGCGGATTCGGCCTCTTCATTATCCGCAACCTCGTCCACCTGTTCACCACAACAGCGCCTCTGCCCGACGTCGTGCACACGTCGCTCACCCGCCAGTTGGGCAAGCCGGTAGATAACCCCGATTTGCCCGATCTCAGCGAATTCCCCGAAATTCCTGATGTCCGGTAACCGCAGAACTTCTCGCTGATGCTGGACATCGCCCTGGAAGTTGCGCATGACAAATGGCTGCCGATGCTCCAGTACACCAGCTGGATGCAATACGGCATTGCGGCGGCCTACCTGGTGTGCGCGTGGATGTGCGTGGTGAGCGGATCGGGATCCTACCAGGCCGGCGAAAAGGCCGGCGGATGGTTTCTCACAAGCTTCGTGCTGGTGATGATGTCGATTGAATCCATCCTGAGGTTGAACGACCTTCTGGTCCTGCTGATGCGGGGCTACGCGCACACCGGGGGCTGGTATGGCGAGCGCCGCTACTGGCAGACCATCGTGGTCGCCGGTGTCATCGCCCTGGCGATCCTGATCGTGTTGTGGCTGCGCAAGCGACAGCAGGAAGACTGGCACCTGGCAGGCAACGTGGTGTTCGGGATGTCGGTGCTGGTGGTGCTGGAGCTCATGCGCAACATTTCACTGCACCAGGTCGACTCGTTCCTCAACTACAACCTTGGCGCCGGCATTCGTGTCGAGCGCGCGTTCGAGTTTGTCGGGCTCGCGCTCGTCTTCGTTGGCACGCGACAGTGGTTGCGAACGCGCTAGTCGCAGGCTCGCAGGGACACCTGGCCAGCCTTCCTTAGGGTCCCCTGGCTCGACCAAGCCCACTGCGCCCCGCAATGCGTTGCGACACCGACCGCGTTGTTGCTTACTCGCCCTTGCGACGCGCCCGCACCCAGCCGGATCGCTTCTTCAGAAAGAACGCCAGGTAGATCGGAAACTTCCAGAGTGCGTAAAGCGGCGTCGTGACGAGCTCGCGCGCCGAGAGCAGATGGCGGGCGAAGAAGAACCACGCCAGAAGAATCGAGACGGCAAAACACGCAAGCGAGGCTTCGAGCACCATGGCCATCGGGCCAAACACCGGGAACATCCAGGCCAGCAAAGCCGCAAGCACGCAAAATACCAGCATCGACAGCAGGTAGAGCGACACCGGAGGCGTGAGCAGATCAAGCGCCATGAAGGTCAGTCGCAGGCTACGCTGGGCGATCGCGCTTGCGACCAGCCGGGGCAACTGCTCGGTGACCGTGGCGAGGTGGCCGTGCTCCCAGCGCGCCTTTTGTTGCTGAACGTCGCGCGCTTCGGATAAAAACACGCTGCCCACCCGTGCGCAGGCAAGAAATTGCGGCGGATGACCCTTGCGCGCCATCTCGACACCCAGGTTGATATCTTCGACGATGTGACCGGTGGCGAGCTTGGCCTTCGAAATCAAGCCCCAGGGAAGCGCCATGCCGGTGCCCATCAACATGCACGCGCCCGACAGGCGCTGCATGCCCAGGGGTCGTACGAGGTTCTTCATCCGCATGGCGAACTCCAGCACACGGAAGCGCAACCCGGCGCCGGGCTCGGCCGTCATCAGCGAAGGCATCTGCACCGGATGGCCCGACGCAAAGCAAACCTGCGTAATCTGGGCCACCCCGCCCTCGGAGACGAAACAGTCGGCGTCGACCACCAGCACGACATCGGGCGGATCGGCGCGCAGGTGATCCACGCCGAACGCGAGCGCGTAGCCCTTGCCGCGCAACGTGGAATCATGCCGTTCGACGACCTCGGCGCCTGCGGCACGGGCGAGCGCCGCGGTATCGTCGGTGCAGTTGTCGGCGACCAACAACAGACGATCGCGCGGCCCGAGCTGGCGCAGCAGGCTTTCGATCGTGGGCAGTGCGTGGGAGGATTCGTTGTGGGCGGGCACCAGCACGGCCACCCGGGGAGCCGCGCCAGCGCCTGCTGGTGCGGGCGGCGGGGGATCCATCTGGCGGCGCGCGCCCAGCGCTGCGAGTGTGACGGTCAGCAAATAAAAGCCTGGCAGTGCCAGTGGCATGGCGGCCAGAAC
>CAITPF010000205.1 GCA_903894155.1 uncultured beta proteobacterium
AACACGCACCGCCTGCCCCCGCCTTCCCGGAACCGACCGAATTGGCATCGACGCTGCGCGCGCGCCTGCCGGAGTTTGGCCGCATCGGATGGGAACAAACGACTGGATCGACCAATGCCGATCTCATGCGCCAGATGCGCGCGTCAGGCGCAGGAGGCTCGACGCCGTGGCTTCTGGGCGCGCACCTCCAGACGGCGGGCAGGGGACGAGTCGGAAGAGTCTGGGAAAACCAGGTCGGCGACGCCTTGATGTTCTCCTGCGCGTTTATCGCGAATATCCCTTTGCCGACACTTCCCGGATTGTCGCCGGCGCTCGGGGTTGCGGCGTGCGAGGCCTTGCGTGGGCTGCTCGGAGATCAGGCGTGGGCTGACGCGCGGCGGCTCGTGCTGAAGTGGCCCAACGACATCCAGTTCGATGACGCCAAACTGGCGGGCATCCTGGTCGAGACCGCGTTCCAGTCGGGGACGCAGGGCGTCACCGTCGTCGCCGGGATCGGCTTGAACCTGCGCGGCGGGAAGCGGCTGGCGCTTTCACTGGGTCGCGCGGTCGCTGACTGGGAATCGGTGCCAAAGCCTGGCTCAGTCGATCCGGCGGCAGCAGATATCGTCGCTGCGATCGCGCGCGCCTGGGTTGGCGCGGTGGGCGATTATGCGCGGGCAGGCTATGCTGTGTTTCAGCCGCGGTTCGACCAGCTGGATGCGCTCGCGGGCACCCACGTCGAGGTCATCGACCAGGGCCGCACCATCCAGGGCGGGATTGCCTGTGGCACCGATCCCGAGGGGCGGCTGATGCTCTCTACGCCGCAGGGGCGGTTTCCAGTCCTGGTGGGGGACGTGTCGGTCAGGCCGCAGTCCGGAGGCGGCAAAAGGCAATCATGATCATTCTGCTTGATGTGGGTAACAGCCGGGTGAAGCTCGGATGGCAACACCCCTCCCTGGGCCGGGAGCCTGCGGTCCACGTCGTGACGATCAGCCCGCTTGCTCAGCTCGGTGAGCAGCTTGACTCCTGGATCGCTTCATTGCCGGTAGGCCCCGTCGCCGCGCGCGGCGTCAATGTCGCGGGCCGGGTGGTGGCCGAGCTGGTCGAGGCTTCGATGGCGCAGGCTGGCTGCGCAATGCAATGGCTGCAGCCCACGACCAGTCTGTTCGGGGTTCTTAACCGCTACGAAAATCCGCAACAACTCGGGGCAGACCGCTGGGCGGCGCTCATCGGGCTGGCGGGTCATTTCGGGGATACGCATCCGCCGCTGGTACTTGCGACCTTCGGCACAGCGACGACGATCGACACACTCGGCCCGGATCAGACGTTCGAGGGGGGGTTGATTCTCCCGGGGCCTGCGCTGATGCGCCAATCGCTGGCGCAGGGAACCGCAAACCTGCCGCTTGCGACCGGCGAAAGCAACGACTATCCACGCCATACGCTGCAGGCAATATCAACCGGCGTGGTGGCCGCCCAGGCCGGTGCCGTCTGGCGACAGTGCAGCGTCGCGACACGGCGCTATGGCACGCCGCCCACTCTGTGCGTCAGCGGCGGCGGCTGGCCCGAAGTCGAGGCCGAGGTCCGGCAGCTGATGGGGTCGCTCGACATCCGGTTCCTGCCCAACCCGGTGCTCGACGGCCTCGCACGCGCGGGCTGAATTCCTTCGCGCCGCCCGCGGCGATTGACCTCGGCCCGCCCTGTCTTTACAGTGTAGGCGTGCGTTCAATCTTCATCCTTCTTATTCTGGCCAATATCGCCGTCTTCGCCCTTGGGCAGGGATGGTTTGGCGCGCCCCGCAGTCAGGCCGGGCGCACCCCGGCAGATCGGCAGCAAGCCCTGATCAACCCGGATGCTGTCCGGGTCGCGCCGGGCCAGCTTCAAAGTCGCTGATTTCCTGGAGCGTGCGGGCCGTGGCTCCCCTGTGGCTGGCAACCCAGGTGCGCGCGGTTTGAGCGCGCTTGTCGAGCGCCTGCGGATCCCGCAACCAGGCTAGCGCAAGCTCGAGCGCCTGCCGGGCCAGATCGTTCGGGCTGCCGCCGGAAACCTGCGCAGCAGCGCCGATCGCCACCGCACCCTGCACCGCATCCTCGAAATTGCGCGTGTGAGGCCCCACGATCACCGGGGTGCCGACGGCGCATGCCTCGATCAGATTCTGCCCGCCCAGGGGCGCAAAGCTTCCGCCGACGATCGCCACGCGGCTCGCTGCGTAGAAGAAGGGCATTTCACCCAGCGTGTCGCCGAGCACGACCTGCACGCCCGCCAACTCGGCGGCAGCTTGCGTGTCGTGCCGGATTTGCGACCAGCGCGCAAAGCGCAGCCCCGACTGCGCAAGCAGCGCCGCCGCCTCCTCGAATCGCTGCGGATGCCGCGGGATCAGGAGAAAGAGCGGCGCGGCGTCATCGCAAAGCGCAACCAGCGCGGGTACAAACAGCGCGTCTTCGCCCTCGCGCGTGCTTGCGATCGACACGATCGGCCGGCCATCATGTTCACGCCATGCATGCCCCGCTTCGACCGCCACCAGGGGCAACGGAAGGTCGAACTTGAGGTTGCCCGTCACCACGACGTTGCGGGCCCCCGCCTCGTACAGGCGCCGGGCATCGTCCCCCGTCTGGGCGAGCGCCAGCGAGAACGCGCCGTAAGCGTCGCGCATGAGGCGCCTGAAGACCCGGTCGATCGCGACAACACCCCGCAGGGAGCGTGCCGAAAAGCGCGCGTTGACGAGCATCACGGGGACGCGCGCGGCGAACGCCGCCTGCATGAGGTTAGGCCAGACTTCGCGCTCGATGATCAGCCCCAGGCGAGGCCGGTAATGCGCGATGAATTGCCCGGTGGCGCCGGGGAAGTCATAAGGAAGCCACTGCTGGCGCAATTGCCCGGCCGCGATTTCCGCGGCAAAGGACCGCGCACCCTGCTCGCGCCCCGTGGCAGTCGTATGCGTGAGCAACACGCGGTCGCCACGCGCGACGAGGGCCTGGATCAGGGACAGGGCGGCACGCGTCTCGCCAAGGCTCACCGCATGCACCCAGACGGGCGGCGCGCCATCCCACGGCAAAGGGTAGGCGCCGAACCGCTCAGCACCGAGAATGTCCCAGTCGCCGCCGGCACGTCTGGCGCGATGCCATATCCAGCACCAGACGAACGGGGAAGCCAGGCGCAGCAACAGGGTGTAAGCGATTCGGGCCATGTCGATCCCCTAAGAGGCAAGCGCCTGCGTGACCGCTTCAAGCACGAGCGCACGCGACGGAGGCTGGCCGCGGTCGCCCAGGCTAGCCGTAAATGCTGCGCCGACCAGGGGCGTGCGCACGGGCGTTGACGCCTTGTAGATGCCGATGGTCGGCCGACCCAGAGCGGCCGACAAGTGCGTCAACCCGCTGTCGAGCCCGACCATCAGGGTCGCGCCGGCAAGGCTGCGCGCGACGTCGCTCAGTTGCATTCGGGGGAGCACCTCGGCGTCGGGGCGAAGGGCTACCAGCTGTTGCGCACGCTCGGTCTCGGCGGGACTGCCGGCAAGCAATCGCAACCGCAGGCCATGCGTGGCGAGCAGGTCGAACACCGCACGCCAATCGTCGTCGGGCCAGAGCTTGTCGTCCCGGCTTGCCGAGGGCATGATCACCGCGTAGGGGTGCTCGTGCGTGCGCTGCACCCGAGCCTCCTGCTCAAAGGCCTCCAGACCATAATCCGGCGGGCCCTGCACCTCGTAGCCGAACGTCGAGGCCGCAAGCAATCGCTGGCGCGTCACCGCGGGTTGCCAGAATTCGACCCGATGACGGACATCATAGAAAAGTGAAGCCAGGGGCTCGCGCGCAGACTTCCAGTCCAGACCGTGACGCTCGCCGCGGGCCATGCGCACGAGCCAGACGGATTTCATCAACGCCTGCATATCCAGGACCACGTCGTAGTCTCGCGCCGCCAGGGTGCGCGCCAGGGCTTTGCGCTCGCTGCGCACCGCCTTGGACCACCACGCCCGGCGCCAGCGCCGGTGCGCGACCGCAATGACCTCGTGAATCGACGGATGCCAGGCAGGAATCTCTGCGAAGGCATCCTCGACCAGCCAGTCGATGCGTGCGCCCGCCACATTGCGCGCAATGTCGGTGATGGCGGGCAGGATGTGCACCACGTCGCCGAGCGACGAGGTCCGGACGATCAGGATGTTTGCTGGCATTGCAACGCGGACAGGACTTCGTCCACCCCGGCTGTCCAGTCGGGAAGATCCAGACCAAAGGTCGCGCGGATCCGGGCCGTGTCGAGTCGGGAATTCGCCGGACGCCGCGCCGCGACGGGATACTCGGCGGTGGTGATGGGCGCGATAGCATCGTCGGCCACGCGAATCGGCCAGCCCATGTCGCGCGCCTTCGCAATCGCGTAGCGCGCATACCCGTGCCAGGAGGTTTCGCCGCCCGCCACGAGGTTGTAGAGCCCCCAGCGCGGATCGGTCGCGGGGCTTGCCGCGACGGCGCGCAACATCGCCGTCGTTGAGCGGGCGATCAGCGCCGCTGCGGTCGGGGCGCCAATCTGATCCGCGACGACGCGCAGGCTGTCGCGCTCCTGGGCGAGCTTGAGCATGGTCTTGAGGAAATTGCCGCCATGCGCGCCGAACACCCAGCTGGTGCGCAGGATCAGGTGGCGGGAACACGCGCGGGCGATGGCCTGCTCACCGCGCAGCTTGGTGGCGCCATAGACCGAGAGCGGATTGGTCGGGTCGGATTCGACGTAAGGGCCGGTCTTTTCCCCGTCAAACACATAGTCGGTGGAAAAATGCACGAGGCACGCGCCGGCATCGCACGCGGCGTCAGCCATCGCGCCGGGCGCGATCGCGTTGACGGTTTCGGCCAGTTCGGGCTCTGATTCGGCGCGATCAACGGCGGTGTAAGCGGCGGCATTGACGAGGATCGTGGGCCGCTCGCGAGCGACCAGCGCCCGAATCGCATCGGCAAGGACTGCGCGATCGGAAAGATCGACATCCGCGCGGGTGCAGGCAACCACGTTGCCCAGCCCGGACAGCAGCGGCGCGAGCGCATGACCCACCTGGCCGTTTGCGCCAAACAAGAGAATTTTGTGGGATGGTTCCATGCGCAGAGGGCGCGGGGCAGCGCGCGTGACGTTGGTGAGCGCATTGTAGCCGCTCGTGGCCGCGCCTCAGACGATGAGGGTCACGATCCCGACTGCCAGCAGCAGCCAGAGCGAAATCCGCCGGAACAACTCGGCGCGCCCCCGCATGGCGAGCGTAAATAACCAGCTTCCGAGCACCGTCGACACGATATAGACCGGCAGGAACGATGCGGTATAGACCATCTGAGCCGAATTGACCGAGCCCACGGCCAGGAAGTATCCCACCGTGGCAATCTGGGCGACCACGAAAAACATCAGGAAGCTGGAGCGCATGACGACCGGGGTCAGGCTCTTGTCGGACAGCAGGTAGAGCACGAGCGGCGGCCCGCCCACGCCCGCGATCGCAGTGAGCACGCCGCTGCAAACGCCGACGATGGTGTTCTGCAGCGCGCCGCGCGGGCCGTTGTATCGCCATCCCACGAGCATCAGCGCCGCGACGCCGGCCACCACCAGGCCGATCAGTCTGCGCACCAGCGCCGGGTCGAACCACTCGACGATGAACAGCCCGAGCGGAATGCCGGCAAATGAGGGGATCGAGATCCAGATCACGATTCGCCAGTTGATCGACTTCCAGATTCCGGGCAGCGTCTGGAACGATGTCACGAAATTCAGCAGGAGGATCACGACGGCGAGGTCGGTCGGCGGCATAAACAGGCTGAAAAGTGGTGCCAGCACCAACCCGCCGCCGAACCCGGTGAACGCGCGGATGGTGCCGCCCGCGAGCACACCCAGACACACCAGCACGAACAGCATCGTCGAGGGAAACAGCGCGTGCCAGACGTCGAGCGACATCAGTCAGCCTTGATCGGGGTGCGTGCGATGACGGCGGCGCACTTCACCGGCGCATCCTGAGGGGTGGCACCCGGCGCCGGGTGCGACTGATCGTCATGAGGGATCCCGCGCGCGCCTACTTGCCGCGGAACACCGGCTGTCGTTTTTCGGCGAACGCGCGTTTACCTTCCTGGTAGTCCTCGCTGGCAAAGCACGCCAGGACCAGCTTGTTGATCTTATCGGCGTCGATGTCGGCGCCGACCTTCATGAACTCGCGGATCGCTTTCTTGCCAGCCTGCAGCGTCAGCGGCGCATTGGTCGCCAGGCGATCGAGATAGGCGTTCAGGGTGTTGTCGAGCTCCGCGCCGGGAACGACGTAGTGCACCAGCCCTTTTGCCAGCGCCTCTTGCGCGTTATAGCGATTGGCCGACAGGATGATGTCGAGCGCATGCGGGGCGCCGACCGTCATCACCAGGTTGCGGATCGCCGTGAGCCGATAGCCCAGGCCCAGGCGCCCGGCGGGGATTGCGAAGCTGCTCGCCTCGGTGGCGATGCGAATGTCGCAGCAGAGGGCAAGGTTCAGGCCACCGCCGATGCAATACCCGTCAACGCGGGCCACGGTGGGCTTGAGAAAATCGTAAATCGCGACCTGGGCGCCCTCGGCGACGCGCTCGTATTCAGCGACGGCATCGGCGCCCGTGCGCAGCTTGTCGAACTGCGAAATATTGGCGCCACTGACAAACGCCTTGCCGCCTGCGCCCGTCAGCACCACGGAGCGAATCTCGGCATCCTCTTCGAAAAGCTTGAGCGCAATCGGCACGCCCACCCACATATCGTAGGACATCGCGTTGTGGCGGCCCGGGTCGTTGAACGTAATCCAACCCGTTGCGCCCTTCTTCTCGACGATCAGGCTGTCGGTGATTTCACCCTGCAATAGTCTCGTGGCAGTCATCTTCAAAGGTCTCCAAGTAGTCGGCGGTAGCGGGCCATGGCGTTGTCCAGGTGCGTGCGCATCAATTGCCGGGCGGCGGCCGCGTCATGCGCCGCGATCGCGTCGACGATCAGGTGGTGCTCCGAGTCGATTTCTTCAATGCGCGCCGTGCCGGTATTGCGAAAGCGGAACGTACGCACGGCATTATGAATCACGTGGCTCAGATGGCCCATGATTCTGACAAAATAGGGGTTGTTGGCCGCATGTGCAACCGCCAGGTGGAAATCGACCGCTTCGTGCGCCGCGGCCTGCCAGTCGTCCGAGACCTGATCAACGCGCTTGAGCGCCTTGCGCAAGGTATCGAGTTGCGCCTTGGTCCGGTGGGTGGCGGCGAGCGCTGCGGCGCCGGATTCGATTTCAACGCGCAATTGATGCACGTGAATGATCTGGGCAAGATCGAGCAGATCGTCGTGCGACACCTCGAAGGGGCGCATCGCAAGATCCGAGCAGACGAACGTGCCGACGCCATGACGGGTCTCGACCAACCCGGTCAGCTTCAGGCGCGCGATCGCCTCTCGCACCGCGTTGCGGCTGACGCCGAACTGCGCGCCAAGCTCCTGCTCGGTTGGAAGCCGCTGGCCTGGCGCGAGGCTCTCGTTGAGGATGCGCGCGCGAAGCTGTTGGGCGATTTCGTCGGGCAGGTTTTCGGGGCGACCGAGACTGTCGAACGCCGTCATCGCGCGGGGCTGGCCAGGCGCTGCGGCCCGTGAGGTGGCGCTGCTGCCGCGGCCGGTCAGCGGCTGGCGGCGTGCGCTATAGACTGTTGAGGTCATCGAATTATTCACTGCACATCTCCACGAATGCGTTGATTGCGGAATCAGGGATTCAGATCGCTCCGTCCTTGCGCAGATCTGCGATCTGCTCCGGGCTAAAGCCAAATTCGGCGTACACCTCGTCGTTGTGCTCCCCGCGCTCGGGGGCTGCCGTGAAGGTGTCTTTCTGCGTCCGACTCAGGATCACGGCCTGCCCGACAACGCTGATGTCGCCAAGCTTGGGATGATCGATGTGCCGGGCCATGCGAAGGTGCTGCACCTGCGGGTCTTCCATCGTTTCCTGCACGTTCTTGATCGAGCCGCAGGGCACGCCTTCCCGGTTGAGCAAGCTGATCCAGTGCTCGGTCGTTTGCTTGCGGGTGATCTCGCCGATTTCGGCATTCAGCGCCGGCCGGTTCCTGGCACGCAGCTGCAGCGTCGTATAGCGCGGGTCGGTCGCCATTTCAGGGGCGCCCAGAACAGTGACCAGGCGCACGTACATCTCGGTGCCCATCGCGGCGATGTTCATGTAGCCGTCGGACGTCGGGAAGACACCGGTCGGCGAGCTGGTCGGATGGTCGTTGCCGCTCTGGCCGGGAATTTCCTTGTTCATCAGCCAGCGCATGATCTGAAAATCCATCATCCAGACCTGCGCCTGCAACAGTGAAGTCTGCACCCACTGCCCCTGCCCCGAGACGTCGCGCTCCAGGAGCGCGACGAAGGTGCCGATCGCGCAAAACAGGCCCGAGGTCAGGTCGGCAATCGGGATGCCTGCGCGCATCGGGCCGCGACCGGGCTCGCCCGTCACCGACATGATGCCGCCCAACCCCTGCGCGATCTGATCCAGTCCGGGCCGATCCTTGTAGGGGCCGTCCTGGCCGAATCCGGACACGCTGGACAGGATGATGCGCGGATTGACCTTGCGAAGCGATTCGTAATCGATGCCCAGCTTGAACTTGACGTTCGGGCGATAGTTCTCGATGACGACATCCGCCTTCTTGACCATTTCCAGGAAGGCGGCGCGACCCTTCGCGTTCTTCAGGTTGAGCGTCACGCTGCGCTTGTTCCGGTGCGTGTTCTGGTAATCGGCGAATTGCGCGGAGCCACCTGGCTTGTCATCGGGCGTGTCACCCGGCTCCTCGATCTTGATGACATTCGCACCCCAGTCGGCAAACTGCCGGACAGCGGCGGGACCCGAGCGCACGCGGGTCAGGTCAAGAACGGTGAAGCGGGCAAGCGGAAGTTCGGACATGCAGGGTCTCCATGACGGACCAGACTCTGCATGATTATTGTTTTCCAGACTCTGGGAATTCGGTTTTGATGTTGGACATCTTACAAGAAATCGACGCCAGCGCAAAACAGGCTGAAATCGTCAAAAACCGTGCAGAAACTGCCAAAAAAACATCTATTCCGGCTTTGCACCCGAATCCTGGATGACTTTCTGCCACTTGGTGCGCTCGGCCTGCACCTCGGCTGCCATTTCTGCGGGCGTGCTTGCCCGGGGCACGAGCCCCATGTCGATCATGCGCGCGCTCAATTCCCGGTCTGCCAGCACCGCGGCAACTTCGCGGCTGAGTCGATCAATGACGCTTTGCGGCGTACCCCTGGGCACCGTGAGATAGTTCACCGCGGTGGAGTCGAACCCCTTAAGCTGGTCGGCAATCGTCGGCACATCCGGCAGCAATGGCGACCGCTCGGGCATCGCGATGCCCAGCGCGCGAACCTGGCCGGACTTGATGAACGGCAGGTACACCGAAAGGCTATCGATCGCCATCTGAACGTTGCCCGCCACCAGATCCTGCGCGGCCTGCCCCGTGCCCTTGTACGGAACATGCGAGATATCGATGTTGGCCGCGGTCTTGAATAGCTCGCCGGACAAATGGCTGCTTGCGCCAATCCCGGCGCTGGCGAAATTGACTTTGCCGGGATTCTTGCGTGCGTAGTCAATCAGGCCCTGTACATCGTGCACGGGCAACGAACGGGTGACGACAAGCACATTCGGAAACCAGGCGACGCGCGTAACAGGAACAAGGTCATCGGGGTTGTAGCTTAGCTTCGCCATCAGGAAGGGATTGGTAATCTGGGGGCCCGGCGTCGTGTAGAGCACCGTGTAGCCGTCGGGTGCCGCAGCGGCCACGAGGGCCGCGCCCACCGTGGCGCCAGCGCCGGGCTTGTTCTCGACGATGACCATCTGGCCCAGGCGTTTGCCGAGCGCGTCGGCCACCATGCGCGCCGTCGTGTCCGCCGCCCCCCCGGGCGCGAAGGGGACGATCAACCGGATGGGTCTGACGGGATAATCCTGCCCGAAGGCCACGGTCGTGAACCCCAGGGTCAGCGTGGCCAGCGTGATCGCGAGCGAATACCTGCGTTGCGGATTCATGGTCATTCACTCCACGGTAATGTTCTGCGCCTTGATCACGGCGCCCCAGCGCGCCGTCTCAGCCTGCAGGAAGCGCTGGTACTCGGCGGGCCCAAGCGCCACGGGCACCAGGCCAAATTCGACGAGTTGTTTCTGCACCGTCTTGTCGCGTGCCACCGACAGCAAGGCGTCTGCAATCTGCGTGCGGCGCTCCATCGGTACAGACGCTGGTGCAAAGAATCCGAACCAGCTGCTGGAGATCACGCCGGGCGCCACGCCAGATTCCTCAACCGTGGGCAGATCGGGCGCGTCCGCCAGCCGTTTTTCCGAGGCGACCGCGAGCGCGCGGATCTTGCCCTCCTGGGCATACTTCATGGATTGCATCGTGTCGAAGTACGCCTTGACCTGCCCGCCCAGGAAGTCGTTGATGGCCGCACCCGTTCCCTTATAGGGCACATGAAGGATCTTGATGCCGGCCGCCGAGGCAAAGAGTTCGGCGGCAAGATGCGGGCTGGATCCAAAACCGACCGACGCGAAGCTCAGCGATCCCGGATTCTTGCGTGCCCACTCGACGAGTTCGCGCACGTTCGATGCCGGCACCGAGGGATGGACATAGAGGACGTTCGGAGCCAGCGCGACGAGCGCCAGCGGGGTCAGGTCGGCGGCACTGTAGGGCAGCGCCTTGAACATCAGCGGGTTGGTGGCCATGCCCACGCTGCCCAGCAGCAGGGTGTGGCCATCGCCCGGGGCCCTGGCCACGGCGGCCGCGCCCAGGGTGGCGCTCGCGCCCGGCTTGTTGTCGACGACCACGGGCTGGTTCCAGCCATCCTTGAGGCGGCTGGCAAAATAGCGTGCGATGTTGTCGGTCAAACCGCCGGGCACGTAAGGCACGACGATCTGCACCGGGTGGTCAGGAAAAACCTGTTGCGCGCAGACGGGCGTCGACACGCCAACTGCCAGGGCAGCGCTTGCCGCAAGCCCCACGGCCACCCGCCGGCGAATGTTCGAGAATTTCATCTTTGTCTCCCACTTGCCGGTTTGTTGCGTCGATGCGCCCGGCTCGTTGTCTGTTATATCGCTATTCTATATGTGGCAACATTACGGCTTCAAAAAAATAGACAGGGGGTTAGACAACCATGCTCGAATTCACGCAACTCAAGTACGAACTCGTCGGCCAGGTCGCCGTTCTGAGCCTGAACAACGCACCGGTCAATGCGTTGTCGCGCACGCTGAGCGACGAACTCACCGCCGCGCTCGATTACATCTCGGAAATCGACGAGGTGCGTGCGGTGGTGCTCACGGGCGAGGGCAAGATCTTCTGCGCGGGGGCCGACCTCAAGGGTCGCGCCTCGGTCATCAAGGGGCCGGGTGATCTGCCGGCACACTCGCGACGCACGCGTGAATGCTTTCATGCGATCCGCGAATGCACCAAGCCCGTGGTCGTGGCGATCAACGGCCCGGCGCTAGGCGCTGGCCTTGCCATCGCGGCATCGGCGGACATTCTGGTCGCGTCCGAAAAAGGCTGTCTGGCCCTGCCCGAAATCGATGTGGGGCTGCTCGGCGGCGGCAGCCATGCGGCGCGGCTGTTTCCACACACGATTCTGCGCCAGATGATGTTCACGGGCATGCGGGTCCAGGCGGACGAGTTGTACCGGCTTGGGGTGGTGAGCCTGGTGACGAAGCCGGAGGACTTGCTGTCGGCAGCGATTGGCATTGCCTCCAACATCGCGAGCAAGAGCCCCCAGTCGGTGCGACTGGCGAAGCAGACGCTCAATGCGATCGAGGACATGAGCCTTCGGGACGGTTACCGCTACGAGCAGGACATGACGGCGGCAATCGCGAAGACGGAAGATGCCAAGGAAGCGCAACGCGCGTTCCTGGAAAAGCGCCCACCGGTGTTCACGGGCCGTTGACCTGAGCCCAGTGCCGCATCAGGTTCAGAGGCGTTGCGACCGGATTGCACCGTCCCTTCCGGGCCCGTATAGGCGGCCGAGGAAATCGCCAAAGGCGGCGCAGTGGTCTGCACAACCTGTCTGAGGCCCTTTAGGGCCGAGTTGTTGTGCAGACGCGCCGACTGGCGATTTCGGAGGG
>CAITPF010000206.1 GCA_903894155.1 uncultured beta proteobacterium
GGCGTCTTGCGTGAGCGTGGTGCCCGCGCCCAGCGTGGCGCCACGGCCAACCCGCACGGGGGCCACGAGTTGCGTGTCGGAGCCGACGAAAACATCGTCTTCGATGACGGTGCGGAACTTGTTGACGCCATCGTAGTTGCAGGTGATGGTGCCTGCGCCGATGTTCACGCGCGCGCCGATATCTGCATCGCCCACGTATGACAGGTGATTGGCCTTGCTGTCGAGCCCCATGTTCGAGTTCTTGATCTCGACGAAATTGCCGACGTGATTGCGATCAGACAGCACGGTGCCCGGGCGCAGGCGGGCGAAGGGCCCAATGCGCCCATCATCGCCTGCGGTCGCGCCATCGATATGGCAAAACGGATTGATGACGGTGTCGGCGCCGATCACCGCATTGCGAATGACACAATGCGCCCCGACCTGCACGCGATCGCCAAGCGTGACCTCGCCCTCGAACACGCAGCCGACGTCGATGAAGACATCCTGCCCGCAGGTGAGCTTGCCGCGCAGATCAAAGCGCGCGGGATCCGCGAGCGTGGTGCCGGCCTCGAGTTGACGACGCGCCAGCTCGCCTTGCCACAGGCGCTCGAGCTCGGCCTGTTGCGCGCGGCTGTTCACCCCCAGTGTTTCGTAGGGCGCGCCGGGGTGTGCGACTTCGGCGCCGAGCCCGTCGGCGACGGCCATGCCGATGATGTCGGTCAGGTAATACTCGCCCTGGGCGTTGTTGTCGGTCAGGCGATTGAGCCAGGCCTTGAGCGCCGTGGTGGGCGCGGCGATGATCCCGGTGTTGACTTCCCGGATGGCGCGCTGCGCCTCGGTGGCATCCTTGTGCTCGACGATCGCGCAGACCTTGCCATCGGCGTCGCGCACGATGCGGCCATAGCCGGCGGGATCATCGAGGATCTCGGTCAGCACGGCAATGCCCTTGCCACGGGCTGCCAGCAGCGCGCGCAGGGTTTCGGGTTGCACGAGCGGCACATCCCCATAGAGCACCAGGGTGACGTCATCCTTGCCGTCTTCCTTGAGCAGAGGCACGGCCTGCAGGACAGCATGCCCCGTGCCAAGCTGCGGCTGTTGCAGCGCGAACCCGATGTTGGGGGTGCCGCTAAAGGCTTTTTGCACGAGCTCCGCACCGTGGCCAACCACGACGACGATCTCGTCGGGATTCAGCGCCTGGGCGCTATCAAGCACGTGCGCGAGCATCGGGCGCCCGGCGATGGTGTGCATGACCTTGGGCTTGTTGGACTGCATCCGCTTGCCCAGGCCCGCGGCGAGTATGACGATGTTGAGCATGATGGATCAGCTGTTTGGTTTCTTGCGCGCGGCGGCGGTGGATGTAGTGGATTTGCGGGCAGCCGTCTTTTTGGCGGCAGCGGGGGATTTCTTGGCCGGGGCGCGCTTGGGCGGCGGGGTGTCAGCCGCAGGGGGGGCGCCCATCGTGGCGGCGGTGGCCGCAGCCACCTGGCCGAATTGCTGCTGCAGCAGGTTCCACCAGGCTTGGGCGGCCTCGGGCACTGGCGCCGCCGGGGCGGCACCCGACTTGGGCTTGGCGGTGCCGGGGCTAGCGGCCGTCGAATCCGCTGCCGGGTTGGCTTCGGCCGGCGGGGTCACGGCTGCTGGCGGTTCTGGTTCTGGCTCGGGTTCTGGCTTAGGGGCGGGGGCCGGTGCTGGTGCCGCCTGTGGTGCCGGGGCCGGAGCAAACGGCCGCAACCCGAGGACAACCTCAAGCGGCGAGCGCGCCGGGCCACCCGTTGCCTCGCTAGTGCCCATGGCCGAGGAGACAAAGGATTTGAGCGTATGGATCGTGGCCAGCTGCACTTCCATGCCCTGGATGGTGCTGCTGAGCATGGAAAGGTTGAGTTTGAGCCAGTTTTCGACGGTCTTGAGCTCGTTGATGCGCTTCTCAAGCTCGGCCGGATCGAGCGAAGCGCCCAGTGGCAGGCCGCCTCCCGCGGACGTCTGACCCGCGAGGCCGGCAAATGCCTGGCGCATCATTTCGATGCTGGCAAACAGGGGATTCGAGGCGGCGTCCCCCGTTTGTCCGAGGCCTGGCAGGACAAACGGATTGGATGGATTGAAGCTCATGTCGGATCCTTTTTGCGCAGTTGCCACATGATATTACGGGATATTCTGGGACAATACCGGTATGCAAAACCCGATCACTCTGGCGGAACTCGAGTCCGCCATTAATTTCTGGCGCAAGCGCAGCCCTTCCGTGGGCGAAGAGCTGCGCCTGTGCGCCGAAGCCTCGGCGCTGGCCACCCCCTACGCCCTGATGATCCTGAGTCGTCGCGCCTCGATGCCGATCGAAGAAATGCCCGAAAAATCCCAGGCAGCCATCATGGCCTGGAAGGCGGAAACGGCGGGGAAGTAGACATCCTGTGTTGACCTGCATTATCGGGATTGGCATAATCTGCCATCACCATTTATGAGGGACGCTGGCATGCCTACGCGCAATGTTGTGCTCACCAATCATCAGGCCGCGATGGTTGAGCGGCTGGTTACCAGCGGCCGCTACCAAAACGCCAGCGAGGTCCTGCGCGACGGGCTGCGGCTCGTTGAGCAACGAGAGGCAGAGGACGCTTATCGCCTTGAAGCGCTTCGATCTGCGGTAAATGTCGGAACCGCAGACATTGAAGCTGGACGATTCAAGACCTTTGATTCAAAAAAATCATTGCGGGCACACATTAAATCCATTACTGCCAGGGCAATATCAGGAACATGAGTCGTTTTTGGCAGCTGCGGCTGGCTGATCAGGTTGAAATCGATTTACTCGAAATCACAAGCTGGACAAATCAACATTTTGGCCTAAAACAAGCCGATGGCTATGCAGAAACCCTGACGCTGGCGATAGAGGCTTTGCGTGATGGCCCCGCGATAATCGGCACCAAGGAGCGGGAAGATATCGGACCGGGCATCCGCACCTTGCACGTGGCACGGCTAGGAAGAAGTGGGCGACACTTCGTTGTGTTCAGGGAATCTGCTGGGCAGATTATCGACATCCTTCGATTACTGCACGACAGCATGGATTTATCCAGACACTTTCTGACAGTCGCCAATTAAAAACGATGATGAAGCGTGAGGAAAAGCGAGCGGCCTTCCGCCACGACACCCTCACGGAACGGGAAGCCTATCCTGAGATGATCAGTAGGGCTAACGCAACACCAGCCGCACATCGTGCGCAATCGCTTCGGCGCCGGCGTTGTTGTTGAGCAGCACCCGCGATTCGCCCTTGGGGTCGATCAGGTAGAGGCTCGCCGTGTGATCCATCGTATACGTGCCGTTGACGGGGCTGTTTTTTGCGTAGTACGCCTTGAACGAACTCGCCGCCTGCTTGATCTGCTCCGGCGTGCCCGATAGCCCGAGGAAGCGCGGATCAAAGCTCGTGACGTAACCCTTGAGGATCTCCGGCGTATCGCGCTCGGAGTCGACGGTGATCATCACGACTTGCAGGCGATCGGCCTTGTCGCCGAGCAGCTTCATGACCTGGCTGAGTTCGGCGAGCGTCGTCGGGCAAACATCCGGGCATTGCGTGTAGCCGAAGAACACCAGCACGGCTTTGCCAGCAAAGCTTGCGAGCGTGTACGGTTTGCCGTCGGCCGACGTGAGCTGAAAGCCCTGCCCGAGATGGGTGCCGCTGATTTCGCTGCCCTTGAACGTTTCAACCGGGTCGCCGCAGCCTGTGAGGCCGGCGCTTAAGCCCACCGCAAGCACCAGCGCGATCAGGCCGCGCACGAGCCCACTGCGGGGGTGCGCGTGGTTCATGCCGACGTGCTTGATGCCCGAATGGTTCATATCGGAATGGTTCAGGCCCGAATGGTTCATGTCGGAATGGTTCATGCCCGAATGGTTCAGGCCCGAATGGTTCATGCCGGAGCGGTTCATGCAGTAGTAGTAGTGCATACCCATCACGCCCCGGGAATCAGCCAGTGATCGAACAGCAGCGCGCCAAACAGCAACGAGAGATACAAAATCGAGAACTTGAACAAGGCACGTGAGCGCTCGTCGCTGTACACGCAATAAAGCTGCCAGGCTTTGTAGATAAAGGTCAGCCCCAGCGCGAGCGCGGCGCTCAGGTAGAGCCAGCCGCTCATCCCGATGACGTAGGGCAGCACGGTGGTGGCGAGCAGCGCCACGGTATAGAGCAGGATGTGCAGGCGCGTGAACTGCTTGCCATGGGTGACCGGCAGCATGGGCAGGCCGGCGTTGGCGTAATCGTGGCTGCGGTATAGGGCCAGCGCCCAGAAGTGGGGCGGCGTCCAGATAAAGATGATGAGCACCAGCAGCCAGGCTTCGGCGGGCACGGAATCGGCCACGCAGGCCCAGCCCAGCGCCGGGGGCATCGCGCCCGATAGCCCGCCGATCACGATGTTCTGTGGCGTGCGCGGCTTGAGAATGACGGTGTAGATGATCGCGTAGCCGACGAAGGTGGCAAAGGTGAGCCACATCGACAGCGGATTGACAAACTGATACAGCAGGAACATGCCGACGCCGCCGAGCAGGCCGGAAAGGCTGAGCACCTGGAGATCGGAGATCGTGCCGCGGGCCGTGCCGCGGCGCGCGGTGCGCAGCATGCGGGCATCGACCTGCTGCTCGATGAGGCAGTTGATCGCGAAGGCCGCAGCCGCAAGCAGCCAGATGCCGATGGTGCCGACCACGACCTTCTGCAGATCGGGCATGCGGGGCGTGGCAAGGAACATCCCGATCACGGCGCAGAACACGGCCAGCTGCGTGACGCGCGGCTTGGTCAGCACCAGGTACTGGCGCAGCAAGCTCGGCGTTGGGGACGTAACGGATGACATCGCGACTGACATTTGGTTAAACCTGGGCAGATTGTACCGACAAGGCTGGCCGGCCCGCCTGTGCGATACGCACCAGTAGGGTGATTGCGGCAAGCACCAGCGCCGCTGCGCCGCCGTTATGGAGCACGGCGATGACCAGGGGCCACTGGAAGAAGATGGTCGTCAGGCCCGTGATCAGCTGCGCCGCGAGGAGCAGGAGGATCAGCCTCGCCGGGCCCCGCAGGCCCGGGATCGCCCGCAGGCGCCACGCCACGAGGCCGACATAGATAAACACGACGACCGCAAAGTTGCGATGCACCCAGTGAATCGCGGTGAGTGCGGATTGCGAGATCATTGCGCCGCCGGGCGTCTCGCCCAGGCCCCGGATCAGGGCAAAGCCGCTTGCGGGATCCATGTCGGGCAGCCAGGCGCCGTTGCAGGTGGGGAAATCCATACAGGCGAGCGCCGCGTAGTTCGTGCTCACCCAGCCACCAAGCGCGATCTGGATGAAGAGCAACGCCAGCGCGATCGCGACCCACGGCA
>CAITPF010000207.1 GCA_903894155.1 uncultured beta proteobacterium
GAGCACCCCAACGGTGTCTACGCGCTCTACAACATGCGGGATCGCTTCGGTGTTGAAATCCGGATGGTCGAGCCCGGGCCGGATCTTTCGATCTCGGTGGAGTCGATCGCGGCGGCCATCGACGCGAATACCCGGTTGGTCATCGTGTCATCCGTTACGTTTTCGACGGGTGCGCGTACCGACCTTGCTGCCTTGGGCGATATCTGCCGCTCCCGCGGTGTGACGCTGCTGGTCGATGGCGCGCAGTCGGTCGGCGCGCTTGCGATGGATGTGCATGCGTTGCAAATCGACGCCCTTGCGGTCGGCGCAAGCAAGTACCTGTGCGGCCCGTACGGTCTGGGGTTTCTTTATGTTCGCCGTGCGCTGGCCGACAGTTTGCGCCCGACATACCTCGGGCGATACAGCGTGGATCTGGGCGGCGCCCATGAGGGCGAGCAGGGTGGCAGCACCTACGAATTGATGCCGGGCGCACGGCGATTCGATTCTGGCAGCTACAACTACGGATCTGCGGGCGCTGCGGTGGCGTCCATGAAAATCCTTGAGGATTTGACGATCCCGGTCATTGAGCAACACGTGCTGAAACTTGCAGCGACGTTAGATGCCGGGTTACGCGCGATCGGGATCCCGGTGCTGAGCGGCGGCGAAGACCGGCATCGTTCGCACCTGGTGCTCGTGGGCCTGCGCAATCCATCCGATCAAGAGCGTGCATCCTTTGTCGCTTTGGCGGATTTTCTTGCGAGTCGTGGAATTCGGGTCTCGCAGCGGCAGGGCCGCCTGCGGTTCTCGTTTCACTTCTACAACACCGAGGATGAAGTGCGCCAGGTATTGGCAGCGGTGGGGGATTGGGCGAGAGATCACCGGTTGCCAATCCAGGAGGGATCAATGCGGCAGAACCCTCGCGATCCGATGCCCTGAGCAAGGTTTCGTCGGCCGACCAGATTTTTCTCTGGATGGACAACTACTGCCGTGCAAACCCGCTTTCGGACGCAGATGCCGGCGCTAAGGTTCTATATAAAGAGTTGATGGAGCTCTGATCATGAAATGCCCAGTCTGTGGAGCGGCTGAACTGATCCACGACACTCGCAATATGCCTTATATCTATAAAGGCGAAGCGACAACCATTCCATCGGTGACGGGCGATTTTTGTCCGTCGTGTGGGGAGGTCGTGCTGGACAGGGAGCTTGGTGATCGCTATGGCGATTTGATCGGTCAGTTTCAGCGCCAGGTGAATTCCGCGATTGTTGACCCAGCATTTATTGTGAGGGTTCGCAAGAAACTCAAAATTGATCAGCGCGAGGCAAGTGCGTTGTTTGGTGGGGGTGTGAACGCTTTTTCGCGCTATGAAACCGGTCGATCAAGACCCTCATTGGCGCTGGTCAAGTTGTTTATGGTGCTCGATCGACACCCTGAGCTACTCATAGAGGTTCAGTCATTCGGAGCTACTAAGAAAGCATCAACAAGGGCAAAAAGGCGGATCCAGGAAGCTGTACACAACTAGCGTTAGGCCAACTCGTTCTGCAGCTCAATTCGAGCTCTCCGTTCGTCAGTCTTCCTGTTCGATCTTGTTGGC
>CAITPF010000208.1 GCA_903894155.1 uncultured beta proteobacterium
CCGTCATTTTGGGAGTGCTCATCTTGCTCGCATTCGGCGCGAAGCAGATGGCCGCGCCATACTCGATCGGCGAACCGATCGAACTCTCGCTTGATCCCGCATATCTGCCTTATTTGCGTATTCCGGTCTTCGTGACCGCTGATTCCGGCCTATCGTGACCGGTTGCGCATTGTGATGTGTTGTGCCCGTTAATTATAGAAGTGCGGTCACGATAGGTCTGTATTTTTCTCCTGTTTACTGGTTTTTGATTTCTGCCGCAGTGATTCTCCGGTCAGGGTAATGCGGTGGTGAGTTTGCATAATCCGGTCCATGATTGCGTCGGCGATGGTGACGTCGCCGATCCAAGCGTGCCAGTGTTCAATCGGTAACTGGCTGGTCACGATCGTGGCTTTCATGCCCGCGCGGTCGTCAATGACTTCCAATAAATCGGCCCGGGTTTGACTGTCGAGTCCGGTCATACCCCAGTCATCGAGCAGCAAGACATCCGTCTTGGCCAGTTGAACAAGCCAGCGCCCAAACGTCCCATCGGCATGACGAATGCGCAATTCTTCACCGAGGCGCGGCACGCGCAGGTACAGCGCCGAATGTCCACGGCGGCAGGCATATTGCGCCAGAGCGCAACCGAGCCACGACTTGCCTGCCCCGGTCGGCCCCGTAATCAGTACGCTGTGCCCCCGATCAATCCAGTCACCGAGGGCCAGACTCATGAGGGTTCGCCGCTCCAGTCCCCGGCCGCTGCGTGTATCCAGATCCTCAATGGTGGCTTGGGGATAGCGCAGATGGGCATTTTTAAGCAGGCGTTCAAGCCGCTTGTCGCCGCGCCAACTCAACTCCCGGTCAACCAGCAAGCCAAGCCGCTCTTCGAAGCTCATGCTGGTCGCCGAGGGTTGGGTCAATTGTTCCTGCAAACTGTTTGCCATTCCAAGGAGCTTGAGCTCGACCAGGCGTTCAACGGTTGCGTGCGTCATCATGATTCCTGTTTCCATTTATTGGTAATAGGCCGCGCCACGAACGTGCTCGTGTTCGGGACTCGTCCATTGCGTGGTGTCGTTCGTGCGCTCCTGGTCTCGTCCATTTGCGAGGATCTCGCGCACGTTGGTGTACTTGGTGACCCCGATCTCCAGGGCAAGCAGGCAGGCGGCTTCCAGCCGGGGTTTGCCATACCGCTTAGCCAGAGAGAGCAATCCCAGGCAAGCCCGATAGCCGTGCTCCGGATGTCGGCGCTGCTCAAGCAATCGGACTACAAACCGACCGGTTGCGACGCCAATCGTCTCGCCCCAATGAATCAGCCGCTCGGGCGTCCACTGAAGGTGAGCCCGGTGCGCTGCGGACAGGTGCTCTGGCACGGTGGTGTAGCCACCTTTATGAGCGCTCCGCGCGTGGCTTGCGACGCGCTGCCCTCGGTGCAGCACCTCTACAACCCGGGCTGTGCCTCGTACCTCAAGCTGTTGACCGACCAACGCCTGTGGCACGCTGTAGCGATGTCCCTCGAACTCGACGTGCTGGTCGATATGCACGCGCACGGTCTTGAACACCGCAAACTCCCACGCTTGGGCCGGCAACGGTTGCAGTGCCGGCGCGTCAATCTCGGCAAAGCAACTGGCCCGGCTGCCAGGAAGCTTCTGGAACGGCTTCTGATTGAGCTGTGTCAGCAGCGGCTCGATCGCGTCATTGACGTCGTCAATCGAGCGCAGCTTTTGGTGGCGCAGCCGCATCAGTATCCATCGCTCCACGACCTGCACAGCCGATTCGACCTTGCCTTTGTCCTGCGGATGGTAGGGGCGCGCGGGCAGTATCGAGGTGCCGTAGTGGCGGGCAAAGTCTTCGGACGTGGCGTTCGGACGAGGTTCGTAACGGTCGGGGTTGGTGATCATCGCCCGGGGGTTGTCCGGCACGATCAGTTGCACCACCCCACCAAAGAACGTGAGCGCCTTCGCGATCGACCCGAGCCAGTCCGCCATCGATTCCCGCGGCGTTGCGCAGGCAAAGGTGTAACTTGAGGCGCCCAGTGCCGCGACGAAGATGTGTGCTCGCTTGTCGCCTCTGAGCGCGACGGTGATTCCGGCATAGTCGACAAACAGCTTCTCGCCCGCCCGGTGGACCTGGCGCATGGAGCGCTTCAGACTACGGGCGTATTGGCGGTAGTTCTCACAGAACTGGGAATATCGATGCGTTTTCTGGCCCGGGTGCTGCCTGACGAACTCCTCCCAGAGCAACATCAGCGTCATGCCCTTGCGCCGCAGTTCCTGGTGAACCTTGCCGTAATCGACAAAGACAAACTCGCTGGGCTTGTCTGGCGCTGACAGGAGTCGCCGCTGCAACGTGCCTTCGTCCAGATTTTGAATGGTTGCCCAGTCGAGCTGTGCAGCAGCGGCCAGGCTGACGTACTTGGCCACCACGCCCTTGGATAGTCCGAGTGATGCGGCAATGCGTTCGTGCGATAGCTGCGCGTCGAGCTTCAGACGCAGCACATCCTTGATTTTGCGCATAGTAATCCTTGCTACAGGCATACCAACCCCAGCTGAAAACTGGAAAGGCTACCTGCACTGTTGGAAAGTTATGCACAACCCGTCACGCTGCAGTACGACACCGTTCCGGTATCGTGACCGACGATTCCGGCATCGTGACCGGTCATTCCGGTCGGATGCAGAAATCGGTCACGATAGGCCGGAATCGTCGGTCACGATGGACCGGAATCCGCGGTCACGATACGCCGGAATGATCGGTCACGATGCGCCGGAATACGCATTATTACCTCTTGCGCACGATGATGCGCATGTTCATCGCACTGGGGTTTTCGGTCGTATTCAGCTACGCATTCGCTGCCCTGGCGTCAAAATCCGCTGTCGCCGAAAAGATACTCGTCCCGGTGCTGGACATTCTTCAGTCGATACCAATATTGGGGTTCCTGTCAATCACAGTGGTCGGCTTCATCGCGCTGTTCCCCGGCAACTTATTGGGGGTCGAGTGCGCGGCAATCTGAGCGCTTCTAATCATCCAGAGCCCGTCAGGTACAAGTGGTGGTGGTTTAAGGAGTACCTGGAAAGTGAAGTGAAGCGGAACGTTTACATCACCCAGTCATAACTGAGTGGTATACGGGAGCCAGGCGACACCACGCTCTATCGGTGAAGATTTTTGCTGGAATTGAAAGTCGGCTTTTTTGGGAAGTGAACTCCCGCTCTGGGTCGATTTGAGCCTGCCGGGGACCTGACACGACGGTTCGTTAACTGTCTCGAACCAGTTATTCGGTGAATCGACGAGAGTCCCTTGTTCTGACTGTTGGCAGCCCCCTCGAACGCTGAGGCGCGCAGGACAGACTTTATTCTCGAAATTATGCGAAGTTCAGAATCTGTGTATCTTTGTACACAGTTAATATCTTGATTGCCGAACCACGCAATTATTCATATTAATCAATGGTTTGCGTTGCCTCATGATTAGGACAGAGTTAATTTCGCGTTATCACCCTTGAGGCCTCGAAATGAACTCTGTCTATACAAATAGATTCTGTCTTTTGATAACTTCGTGCAAAATCGTCGCAAGTAGGCATTAATGCATTAAAAAAACGGCGTAACTCCACTCAACGTGATAATTGCAACAGGGCAATATACGATGCTCGGATTTTACGTCGATTCAGGGCGCAGTTGGTGCTGGCGTTGGCGAAATTCTTTCAATTTCAAATTTGCGCAATACAAAAAGAAACTGAGTATCCCGTGCGAATCAAGGCTTGTTAAGGTTGCGTTTCAAGGTTGCGTCGCGGCGGCGCCCAGGAGGATTGCATTCGCCGATGCGCGGAATCTGGATTGAGTTGTCCATTAAGTTACGCGTTGACAAGAAAGTTCTGGGTTCGACGAGTTAATCTTCTCAGGCTGGAAAGGGCACCAGAACCATCGAGACTAAATTTACGGCTATTGAGCATCATGAAAATCCACCTACTGAGTGACCCGCAGCTTGAGCTCAGCATGCCAAGAAGCCGATTTGCTGCGGTTTCATCGGACGTCGTTGTGCTGGCGGGTGCCAGCCGTCCGGACCATGGCTTGTTCGTAGTGATCATCATCCTGACCTCACCGTGACCAATCGAGCAAAGCAATGGCTGGTGCGCACCATTAGGGACGATTGGGTGGGCATACACTTTGCGGCGAACGTCCTCGTCGCTTCCACGTTGCTCTGGGTGATGCTGCGGACTTTCGCCGACCTGAATCCCATTTGGGCAATCAGCTCGATGATCGCGGCGAGCGACCCCGTCGTGAAGCAAGCATTGAGGACGTTCCGGGGCCGCATCATCAATTCCCTCGTCGGCTGCACCGTAGGATTGGTCGTGCTCGTCGTCGGCGGAACGAACGAATGGAAACTCCCGTTGGCCATGGCGGTGGCAGTGCTGGTGTCCGCCTATGTGGTGCGGGAGCAGGTGATGTTTCGCCAGGCGCCGATTACCGCGGCCATCGTAATTGCTGCGGGATTGGAAAAGCACTCGAAACTCACCGGTGTCGAGCTTGGCGTCCTGCGCGTCGGTGAAGTCTTGCTCGGGTGCATCGTCGGCGTCCTGGTCACCTGGTGCATGTCAAAGCTGTGGCCGGTGCCGGAGCCGCCAAAGCCGGGCATTTGAACGCTGGCGTGCGGGTGCCCGGCTTGCGCGCGATGACGGCGGCTCTGACGGCAGGCGTCTCCGCTTCAGGCGTGAAGCCCGTGCACGGCAAGCCTTCGCCAGTGCCGCTGCGGGGGCGTCCGCGCCGTCGCCAGGCAGTCGCGCCGGTTGCCATTGGTCAGCGGTCCGTCATGCCGAATGCGATGCAAGCCAGCGATGCTTTTGAAGCCCGGCAACTGTTAGGCTTGCCTGCAGTCTTCAGTGGCGAATTTCCTGAAATCGACCAGCGCTAGCTGCATCACCGAATCCGCATCATCCCGGATCTGGCGCTGACATTCGACGAATGCAGTGAAACTCGCATCATTCAATGGCTGAAGCGTCAGGCAGAATGACCGCGCTTCGTTGTCTGCCGACTCCATGGCATTCTTGAATAGCATTGTCCATCGATCCTGATCTTCGGGCGCAACCAGCGTCAGGAAGCGACGCTGGCCTAGTGCCTGGCGGTCGATCTGGAGCAATGCGGACGCGGTCTGATTGGCGTCGACCAACATACCGCCGCGCGTCATCGTCAAATACCCTACCAATGAAAATTCGTACAGTTCGCGGTAGCGGTCCCGGGCGACTTCCAGTGCCGTGTTGGTGCGGCGCAGCTCCTCGAGTTGAACCTCAAGCTCCACCTTGTGGATGAGCAACTCGTTGATCAGTGTCTGCGTCGGATCCGACTGCTCTGCAGCGACGCGCACGTTCGTCAGGATTGACTCTGCCGCGTCGCGCAGATCGCGACGCTTTCCAACCCAATCCAACTTATTTGACATTGAGATTTCCAAGTAGCCCCAAAAACGGCGAATCGCTGGGCGGTTGAAGCTGCCCGTCAGCGATCGCGTTGAGCCGACTGGCGCAATGCGCGTTGCGCGGTGCGCGATGCCGGCAGGCCAAAGGATACCGGATCGAACGCAGGCGTCCAATCCGATTTTGCGGGTCAGTTGAAATACCGTCTGTGCGCTACCGCACATAAAAGCCAGAATGAAAAAAAACATTGACTTCCATCACCCTGCGCGGGGAATCCATCTTGGCGTCGCCCACAGCCGTGTACGATGTCGCCCTTACCGTTAACGCGAGATCCCATGATACTGGCCCAGCATTGAAGTACCTTTTGTCGCCTGAAGGAGTAGAACGAGGACGTCTGGATTGGCCCTATGTCGTGACGGTAGGTCTTTATCACGCGATTGCGCTGACGGCGCTGCTCCCCTGGCTGTTCAGCTGGACCGGGGTCGGGCTGATGGTAGCGGGCATCTATGTCTTTGGAAGCCTCGGAATCAACCTGTGCTATCACCGATTGCTCACGCATCGGGGGCTATCGTGCCCCGTGTGGGTTGAGCACAGCCTTGCGATCCTTGGCGTTTGTTGCATGCAGGATACGCCGGCACGCTGGGTTGCGGTGCACCGGCGTCATCACCAGTACTCCGATGAGCGGGATGATCCACATAGCCCGCACGTCAATCTGTTTTGGGGGCACATGGGCTGGATGCTGGTCAGGAACCGCGATCTGGGCCGGCAGGAAATCTATGCCCGTTTTGCCAAGGATATTTTGCGGGACCCGTTCTACAAGCGACTTGAGACATCGGCGCTTTACCCGACCATTATCGTGGGATCTTGGTTCGCCTTTTTCGCAGCCGGCTATTTGGCCGCCCTGCTGGCAGGGCAGGGTGCGTCGCATGCCGTACAGTTTGGATTGAGCCTGTTGATCTGGGGTGTATTTGTGCGAACGGTTCTCGTATGGCATATCACCTGGTCGGTGAACTCAATCGCGCACCGATGGGGCTACCGCAACTACGATACGGCAGATCGCAGTCGTAATAATGGGATCGTTGCACTACTGGCCGCGGGGGAGGGCTGGCATAATAATCACCATGCTGATCCTCGATCGGCTTCCCACGGCCACCGGTGGTGGGAATTCGATCTCACCTTCCTGATCGTTCGCGGGATGGAAAAAGCAGGTCTCGCCACGAGTGTGGTGCGTCCACGGTGCTGGGGCATTGAGCCTGCGAGCATAGTGGGGTCGACCGGTGATTGACGCAGACGATCCGGTGATATGGACGATTTGCCGATGCACATTGTCGCGAACCTGTGATTGAAGTTTGAGAGAGGTTGCGGATGTCAACGAACAATGCAAAAGATCACCTAGCGGCGCCGGATCTACAGAACTATCTGCTGGCGGCATTGCCCGCTGAAGAGCAGGAAATGCTTCGGCCGCATCTGGAGCGCGTGAAGCTCGTACTGGGCGAGGTTCTGTACGAATCCGGCGACAGCATGCCGTACGTCTATTTCCCGATCGATTCGATCGTATCGCTGCTCTATGTCATGGAAAACGGCTCCTCGGCTGAAATATCCGTCGTCGGCAATGAGGGAATCGTGGGGATTTCCGTCTTCATGGGGGGGGCCAGCACGCCAAGTCGTGCGGTCGTACAAAGCGCAGGGTGCGCCTATCGACTCTCGTCCTCGATCCTCAAGGCGGAGTTCAATTTCCATGGCCCGCTGATGGAGTTGCTGCTGCGCTACACGCAGTCGCTGATCACGCAAATGGCGCAAACAGCCGTGTGCAATCGCCATCATTCGATCGATCAGCAACTCTGTCGCTGGCTGCTGCTGTCGCTTGACCGGATTCCGACCGATTGCCTCGTCATGACCCAGGAGCTGATCGCCAATATGCTTGGCGTGCGCCGTGAGGGCGTGACCGAGGCTGCCGGGAAGCTGCAAAAGTTGGGCGTGATCGAGTATTCGAGAGGGCGCATCCGGGTGCTGGATCGGGCGCACCTGGAGCAACTCAGCTGCGAGTGCTACGCAGTGGTGAAAAATGAGGTCGATCGCTTGCTGCCCTACCTGCCGCAGAAATAGATGCGGCTTGAGTCGGCGCCGTAGTGCAGCGCGACGAATACGCGGCATGCATGCATTGCGCAAGCCCGGATGAGCTACGCCGAGAATGAGGCTGCGATACGCAAGACGTTTGGATCATCCAAGCAGGATTTCCCCGCGACGATGAGAAGCCAGGTATGTCAATCGTTGCGAAACCCGCCGTGATAGAGTGACTGACGTGGCGAATGTGTCGCCCAGCGACAGGAATCAACAGCATGTCTGAATTTCCAATCGTTGGCATTGGCGCCTCCGCCGGGGGTTTGGACGCATTCGAGCAGTTTTTTCGGGGTGCGTCCTCGCAGTGCGGCATGGCATTCGTTCTGGTCCAGCACCTGGATCCCGAACACGTCAGCATGCTGACGGAAATCCTGCAGCGCGTCACCGAACTGCCTGTGGTCGAAGTCACGGACCAGATGCCAGTCGAGCTCGACCACGTCTACGTCATTCCACCGAATCGTGACATGACGATTCACGAGGGCATCCTTCGACTCAGTCTGCCGGAGCAACCGCGTGGTCAGCGCATGGCAATCGATGATTTCCTGATCTCGCTTGCCGCGGATCAGGGCCGGCAAGCGATTGGTGTCATCCTGTCAGGCACTGGGTCGGACGGTACCGTCGGCCTTCAGGCGATCTGCGCTGCGGGTGGAATTGCGCTGGTTCAGGATCCGGCAGATGCAAAGTACGATGGCATGCCCAATAGTGCTATTCGATCGGGCTGTGCCGCCCGGATCGCGTTGCCCTCCGAAATGTTGCGCCTGCTGGCGCGGGGCGCCTCAAAGGTGCATGCACCCGTTGCGCCTGCGTCCGCACTGGCACCCGTGCCGACGCATCCCGAATCGATTTTGTCGATATTGCGCACCAGCACCGGACATGACTTCTCGCAATATAAAAAGAGCACGATTCAACGGCGTATCGACCGCTGCATGGCCCGGCACGAACTGACCGACCAGATCGCATACGCAAGATTTCTACAAGAGCATCCGGAAGAGATCCAGACGTTGCTGAAAGAACTGCTGATTAATGTCACCAGCTTCTTTCGTGACCCGCTGGCCTTCGCCGTCATGAAGGACGAAGTGCTTCCCCTTCTGATCAAGGATAAGCCCGCCGGATTCATCTTCCGCGCCTGGGTCATCGGGTGCGCAAGCGGCGAGGAGGCCTACTCCCTGGTGATTTTGTTGCGCGAATTCATGCTGGATCATGGGCTGGACTTCCGCGTTCAACTCTACGCCACGGATCTGGACGAGGATGCGATTGCATCGGCGCGCGCGGGTCGGTACCCCGCGAGCATTGCGTCGGACGTCGGGCCAGACCGCCTCAAACGCTATTTTGTGCGGGAAGAGACGGGCTTTCGTGTGACGAAAGAGATCCGGGACATGGTCATTTTTGCGCTCCAGAACGTGATCAAGGATCCTCCGCTGATCAAACTCGATCTGCTGTGTTGCCGGAACCTGCTGATCTACCTGGAACCCGCGCTTCAGGATCGGCTGATTCCAATGTTTCACTATGCATTGAAGCCCGGGGGAATCCTGTTTCTTTCTCCTGCGGAAAGCATCGGGAATCATGGGGACCTTTTTCAGCCGTTGAACCGGAAGTGGAAGTTCTATACGGCCATTCACGCATCGTCGACAGCGCGTCGCATGAAGGCGACGCAGGCAGTGTGGACGCCGAACAAAACGCCTGGCCCCCAAGACGACATGACGAAAATCGTGCACGAACCCAACTACGCCGAACTGACGCGACGCACGTTGCTTCAATACTATGCTCCGGCATCAATCGTGACGGATTCGCAGGGGGCGATTCTCTTCGTGCATGGCGACACCGGGAAATACCTTCGCCCGGCGCCCGGGCAGGCGACGCTTAACGTGATTGACATGGCCCGCGAAGGCTTGGGCGCTGAGCTGCGCGCGGCAATCCAGCTTGCATCTGAACGGGGCTCCCCGCCCGTCGAGCGCGAGGCCCAGGTCAAGACCGATGGCGGCTACCAGCACGTCAGGATCAGTGTGCGGCGCGTTCCCGGTGCGGCCGAGGAGAATTTCCTGCTGGTGAGCTTCCTGGATCTTCAGCAAGACACTCTTCAACACAAGCGCGGTCGCAAGGCGAGCGGCTCGGCCGATCCGGACAAAGTCGCGGCGCTCGAGCGCGATCTGACCTATACGCGCGAGAATCTCAAGGCGACGATCGACGAGCACCAGGCCTTCAACGAAGAACTCAGGTCGACCAACGAGGAACTGCAGTCGACCAACGAAGAGTTGCAATCGACCAACGAAGAACTCGAGACATCCAAGGAGGAGCTTCAGTCGGTCAACGAGGAACTGGTCACGGTCAATAACGAGTTGCAGTCCAAGATCGAGCAATTGGCCGGGATGCAAAACGATATGAAAAACCTTCTCGACAACATGAATATCGGGACGATTTTTCTGGATGACCACCTCGTCATTCGTCGCTTTACACGCGAGGCGACCAAAGCCTATCGCCTGGTGGCATCGGATGTCGGTCGCTCGCTTGCTGATATCAAGTCTGACCTGGTCGGCGACGATTTGCTGATCAGGGCCAGGGTCGTCCTGGAAACTCTGAGCCCCTATGAGGTTGAGCTCAGCACGCAGGAGGGAATTTCTTATCTGGTTCACCTGCAGCCGTATCGGACGCTGGACAACATCATTGAAGGCCTCGTGATGACGTTCACCGACATTACCGACCGGGTGCGGACCGAATCAGCGGTGGATGATGCAAGAAAGCTCGCGCAAGGCATCGTGGACACCGTGCTCGAGCCACTGCTCGTGCTCGATGCCGACCTGAAGGTTGTATCTGCGAGTCGCTCTTTTTATCGCTATTTTCAGGTTCTTCCGGATGGCACGCTCGGGCGCAAGATCTACGACCTGGGCAATGGCCAATGGAACATACCGGCCCTCCGGGAGTTGCTGGAGACGATTCTGCCCCAGCACCAGAGCTTCGAGGGCTATGTCGTTGAGCACGAGTTTCCGGGCATTGGATTGCACCGGATGCTGCTCAACGCGCGGCGCGTCATTGATGCAGGCGGCAATACGCAACTGATCCTGTTCGCCATGCAGCAGGCGGATATTCCGAAGAATTGAACCTGGCGGGCCAAAATGAAGGCGAGCCCTTAGCGGCGCCCGAACAGGCTGACCGGTTCACTACGCCCACCCAGACAGCCCGATAGAGGAGGGCAATCGGTCGGGCGTGTGCAGACCGGCCTGCCGCCTCACTTGGCGCCGTAAAGCCCCATCATGTGGTCCACCATTTCGGTCGGCGGCTTGGCGAAGTAATACCCCTTGCGACTGGTGTGCATGCCTGACATCTTCTGCATGTCGACCATCAGCTCCGCCTGTTTGATGACCAGGCCGCTGCTGTCGATGATGGGAACGCCGTCGACCTCGTAGATTCCCTGGTGGTAAAGCACCTCGTTGGTGAGTCCTTCGTTCGGAATGATCACGTTGGCGCCTTCCGCAATCGACTTGCGCGCCGTTTCGAAAAATGCCTTCAGGAACACGTCGGCACGGCCTTCGAGTGCATCCTGCACTTGTCTGGCGGTGACCTGCACGCGGCCCCAGGGCCTGATCCTTTCGCCCAGGCCGTAGATGCGAGCGTTCTCCTCATGCCTGTGCTGCATATCAACGAAGCCGACGTAGGCAAAATGCGTCCCCAGCATGCAGGCCATGTGCATCGAAATCTCGCTGTAGCCGATGACGGGGATATCGACGAGTGTCCGGGCATCGCGCAGGCCCGCATCGGGCGCCGTGCCGATAATGAACGCGTCGTAGCCGGTACGCTCGGCCTCCACGGCGCGGGCGAGGAAGTAGCTCGTGAACATGGTCTCCGGAAACGAATAATTCACCATCTCGTTCGGGAAGCTGCCCTGGTAGGCCTCCTTGGGCATGCCGTGGAACACGACCTGCGTCTCGGGCCGCGCCATCTTCTTTGCATGCCTTTCGTAGCCATCGTCCAACGCCGGTACTTTGCCGACGGTGATGTGTTTCTGGAACCAGAGCTTCATGGATTCTCCTGTTACTGCACTCGGGATGAGAACTTGGGATTCGCGAATAATCGGTTGTAGCGCGCCACTTGCTGCTGCAGATCCTGTTCGAACTGCGCCGCATTGAGATAATTGATGTCAATGTCGGCTTTCTCGAGGGCACCTATGCAACGCGGATCCTCAAGCGCCGATTTGAAGGCCGTCTCCAGCTTGGCCAGGACCGGCTTGGGCACGTTGCGCGGTGCAAGCAAGCCGCTGCGCAGGTTCTCGACGACGTCCACGCCGGATTCGCGCGCGGTGGGCACGTTGGGATAGTGCTTGTAGCGTGTGTCGCCGAACAGAACCAGCGGTCGCAGCCTTCCGGCTTCGATCATCGGGGTCAGCAGGCTGGGTGGCGCGATGATCACGTCCGCCACCCCTGAGATCACTGCGTTCAGCGCGGGCGCGCCGCCCTGGAAGGGCACGTGGGTGAACTCCAGGCTGGCCACCGCCTGCAGTTCAACTCCCGTCAGGTGCATCGATGTACCGACGCCGCCGGAGGCGAAGTTGATCGCGTTCGGATTGCTGCGGGCGTACTTCAACAACTCCTCGAAGGTCTTGAAGGGAGCGTCTTGCCGCGCTGCCATCAGCATCGGTGTGCCCGAAAGATTTCCGATCGGGGCAAAGTCACCGAGTGTGTACGTGGTGGGCGCGAGGTGCGGAACCACACTGATCACAGGCGTCGCAATAAAGAGCAGCGTATAGCCGTCGGGCTTTGCGTTCCTGACCGTCGTGGTTCCGATAGCGCCGCCGGCGCCCGGCTTGTTTTCCACGATCACCGACGTACCGCCGAGCGCCGTGGACATGCAGGAGGCGAGCACCCGAATCTGGGTCGCCGTGGCACCGGCTGCAATCGGCACGACGACGGTGATCGCTTTGCCCGGAAAACTGTCCGATTGGGCGAGGGCCGTGCCCCAGAGCAGCAAGGTCAGCAGGGCTGATCCAAGAACAGTGGATAACGGTCGCCCTTTGGCATACCGGAACCTTGGATTCGACATGCAGACTCCTTAAGTGGGTGGTTTGAGCTGCCGGGATCGCGCGGTTATCGCGTCGACCATCTCATATCTCATATCGCATATGTCATATCGCATATGTCATATCGCATATCGCATATCGCATATCGCATATCGCATATCGCATATCGCATATCGCA
>CAITPF010000209.1 GCA_903894155.1 uncultured beta proteobacterium
AGCGTGACACCACGGCCGACGACATGCCCATCGCCGCGAACGTCGCGATCACCTCACTGCTACAGGTGATCGTGCAGCGTGCCTGCGTGCTTGATTGACACGGCCCCTGGCGGACACGCCGGATTTCGCCAACCGTCATGCCCTTAATGTCGGGGGTGCGTGAGGCGATGCCCTCTTGCGCAACGGCTTGCCCGCCAGCCAATGGGTGCTGACGACTTCGAACGCTTCCGGGTTGCCTGCTGTTATTCGGGCCTGATGCCCACAGCCTTGACAACCTTGCCCCAGCGCGCATATTCGGATTCGACCAACGCGGTCATCTCTTCTGGCGTACCCGGTTTGGATTCAAGTCCGGCTACCTCCAGTTTCTCGCGGATATCCGATTGCGCCAATGCCTTATTGAGCGCTGCATTCAGGCGCGCCACCACGTCCCGGGGCGTACCGGCGGGAGCCACAAGCCCGAACCAGCCGACCTGTTCGAAGTCCGGAAACCCGGACTCCCGGGATGTGGGTACTTCGGGCAATGCGGCCAGGCGCTTGGGCCCCATCACCGCGATTGCGCGTATCTTTCCCGCACGGACCAACGACACCGCTGATCCTGCGGTCACGCACGTGAGGTCGACCTGACCGCCTACGAGATCGAGGGCTGCTGTCGCGGCGCCCTTGTAGGGCACGTGCAGCATGTCAACCGTCGCAACCATTTTGAACAGCTCTCCCGCCAACTGGCTGGACGCGCTGCCCGATGCAAAGGAAAGCTGCCGGGTCTTGCCCAGCGCCACCAGCTCTTTCAGGTCTTTCGCCGGAACGGTCGGCCCAACGACGACGACGCTCGGATAGACAACGCCTACGCCGATCGAACTGAAGTCCTTGACGGGGTCGAATCCCGCGTTCTGAAACATCCACGGGTTCAAGGTGATGCTGCCCATCTCTGCCAGACCTATGGTGTAGCCATCGGCAGGCGCCTTCGCCACGAGCGCCAGCCCGATGCTTCCCTGCGCACCAGCGCGGTTGATCACCACGACCTGTTGGCCAAGCGATTCGCCCATCGACTGGCTTACCAGACGGGCAAAGACATCCGTACCGCCGCCAGGGGGGAACGGAACGACTAACTGGATTTGTTTGGTGGGGAAGGCCTGCGCGTGGACGGGCGACCAGAGCAGCGTCGCCGCGCATAGCGTGAACGCGATAATGCCGGCGCGATTGATCATCATGGAGTTCACCCGTCAAAGCAGTCAGTATGACCTGCGTGCATCATGTTGTTATAGCGGCCGGCCTGCCGCGCCATTGTCGCAAGGGTCAAGGCCCCCTGTATAGCAGATCCATCCCAGCGACGATAGTGCCGCTACAACAAACATCCTATCCATTCCTGGTGAGCGCCCCTGAGATGTCGCGTCTGCCGGGATTGAGAAAGCTTTACCCGGCACCTGCGCAGGGGCACTGACCCGTACGATGATGAGACCGACCGGCGGCAAAACCGCCCGGTCGACTCCATGGGCCGCGTATGACCGCTATTGCTGCTTGCGCTTGATCACCTTGGTGGTCGGCTCCGAGTGGCCGCCTTCGAGCACCATCAGGCGGTTCCGGTTTGCATCGCCGCAGACGACGATATGCACGATTTCCGGACCGCACAGCACCCGCACCAGCTTTTCCGGTGGACCGGAGAATTCTTGCGGCAACAGGCCCACTTCCACTTTCTGTTCCACCGTGATCGATGCCGGGTACGTGTACTTGGTGATCCAGTCAAAGTCACCCAGCGGCAGCTTCGCGTTCTGATACAGATACTCCATGATGCTCTGCTTCGTATAGCCGGCGTCGGCCAGACATCTCGCGATCGATGGCGAGACCAGAATCGTGACCATCGTGTGCTCGGCCTTCGGTCCGATCGTGGCGAAATCGAACACCCGCGCCTTGCGGCAGATTTCGCGCGTCATCAATTTCAACGCAATATCGGCGACGGGCTGATTGTCCGGGCCGCTTGAGGCTTCCGGCTGTGAGCCCCAGTTGGAGGTGACGCCCAGCGTCACCGTGCTCGTGCTCTTGTCGAAGCCCTGCTCGACGTGGAAGGGCTCCCAGGGGCTGCGTTCTTCGTCTTCCGCGAGCGTGAATGCCAGCGGATAGCCATAGGTACCCATATAGCTCTTGCCCGGCCGGAAGCCCGCGATATTGCGCACGATCAGGCCGATCGCGCGGCCGATCGCAGTGTTCGGACCGCGCGCGATCAATTGCCCCGCGCAGGCGATGCCAAGTTCGCGCACGATCGGGCCGTTGATCAGGGCAAATGGCAACAGGCCCGATGAGCTGCCAATATTGTTCAGGCTGAACTTTTCATCTGCAAGCGCTTCGACGGCCGCGAGAATAATCGGCATATGCTCCGGTTTGCAACCCGCCATCACCGCATTCGCGGCGACATTCCATGGGGTGGCCAACAGGTTGGCCGAGGGAAGTGTCGCCAGGTGCTTGTCGGGCGCTTCGTCGGTATGGCGCAGGAAGGCTTCGACGCGCTGCACTGTCGGCGGAATGATCGGCAGACCGTCGGTCCAGTCATTCGCTTCGAAGAAGTCGTTCACCTCTTCGAGTGTGCCCGAGAACACGATCTTGCGCGGATCCCAATCATCGCTCCCGGCCTTCGAGCCTGCGCCGGCGTCATCCTGCGTGAGGCCCTCCACGATTTTTTCGAATAGAACGCTCCTGATTTTTTCCTGGATCACGTTGGGCGCATCGGTCCCCAGCGTGCCCGGATACTCTGCAATGCGCAGGCCATCGACGCCGCCCGCCTTTGCGCTGAGTCTGGCCAGTGTCGTAAAGCCCGTCGCGGTGACCACCACCGCCGGGATTCCAAGCTGTTCGATCGCAACGGCCGGCCGCACCGCGGCCGGTGAGCAGGTCCCTCAGGCGCCGTTGCCGGAGATGATCGCGTCGCAGCCCTTTTCTTTCGCCATAGCGGCAATCTGCTTCGCATAGGCGCGCTGCTCGGTCAGTTTGTCGCCGCCATAGATATGGGGGAAATCCGTATAGGGAATGATCTTGATGCCCGGAAAGCGCTCCTGCAGCATTGCGCGGATAAAGGGGAAGGTGTGCTCGCCCCTAAAGACACCATTCCAGATTTCGCCGACCGTCTTACCGTTCAAATCCGGCAAGCGGGGCGAGATGCCCCTCTGTTTGACGGCTTCGCCACCAACAGGGCTTACGACTTCGATCTTGTCCATCCTGACACTCCGATTTGTAAGTGCGGTGATCGTCTGGCTACGTTGCACCGCAGACTTAGGCTTCACTCAGAACAGTTCTTATATCAGAACAGCTACGTTAACACCCGAATTATAAGAAATCTGGCTGACAACCCGGCATAACGTGGTGTGCACAGGAAGGGGAATAAGCGGGCAAAGCGTTCAAACATAGCCTCGAAATTACGTCAAGATATCGGGGCTATGTGTGTCGTCATGTATCAATACTTTTTGCGACGAATTTGGACGCGCAAACACGGACAATGACTCCTTAGACACGGGAGAACAACATGTCAGTCTGCCGCCAAAACTTCGACCCTTAATGCCGATATTGCGAGGTGGAATCATGAACACAGTCATTCTTGAGGTTCGTTCCCTGGCGGACACACTTGCGGACGCAGCCCGCGCGATGACCACCGGCCACGCTGAGGGCGAGGTTCGCATTGGCTTTGCCACCCTTGAGCTCGTGTGGCAGGTGCTCACGGCTAAACGATGGGAGTTGCTTAAGGCAATGTGTGGGGCGGGTGCCATGTCGATCCGTGAGGCGGCCCGGCGTGTCGGTCGTGATGTGAAGGCTGTCCACGAAGACGTAGTGACATTGTTGAATGCGGGTGTTCTCACTCGTGCGCCTCCAATGAGCCCACCTCATCGCTGCCACGAATTGACGGGCAATCGCAAGGGGCAGCTCTCAATCGCCTATCGGCAGCATAGCCAGTTTCCGCCACCTTGATGATTTCTGGCTATTGCTTGCCAGGACTCGTGCACCGTCTTGCGCCTCACGACGATCCAATTTTTCCAAGAAGTTGCTCAATCACATCGCTGGCCTGGCGCTGGCGCAACGCCCTCGCCTCGCGCTGCTCGGGCTCGTTGGTCTCGCCAAGTTCGAATTTGGCGACCGACACCGGGCCATCCTTGCGATACCCCTCTGTCTTTCCGTTCTGGGCGAATCGGTTTTGCAAGATTGCCAGGGAAGACCGGATCACTGAGCTGTGCTTGCCAGCCAGCTCTTTGCGGAATGCGTCGGCGACCACAGCCAATCCCTCAGGCGCGTGCTCGATGCAATAGATCAGGTCGTGCGCATCTTTGCGCTCGAAACGCTGATCAAAAGCAAACGCCTTCAGGCAGGTGAAACTGACCAGATTGGCGTGCTTGATCTTTTCGGTCGCCACGCCGTTACCACCCAGCAGTTCAGCTTGGATCTCAGTGACCTGATGGAGATCAAAGACGATGGACGAATGCGGGATGTTCAACGCCGAGATCGTGCCCTCGGTCGGCAGCGGCTGCACCTTGCCGCCGGCTATATCAGGCGCATCTGCGAGCAATTCCAACACCATAAGCGCACCGTGTTCGGTGCGGGCTTGCCAACGCCAAGAGAGCTTTTTCCCAGCCTCGTTTTCGGCGCGCTCGAAGCCCATCTTCTTGAGGTTGTCCTCCAGCGTGTGATACGCCTGCGTGTCGGCGAGGATCTGCAGATCGATCACGATGTCGACATCGAGGGTGCCCGCATGCGCTGGGACGGCGGGTGGCCGAGCGGCGACCAGGTACCTCGGGGTCAGGCCGCCAACCAGGTAGACCGAGTCCTTCCAAGGCCCCAATCCGCGCAGCAACGTCACCAGGACGCGTTCGCAGTCAAGCGTGTATTGGTCACTGTAGCCGTCAAGCGTTGCGGGTTTTGCCATCAGAAGCCAATCATTTCTTTGCGTAGGTGCTCGGCCATTTCCTTGGAGCGGCCTTCGCCGCGTAGCAGGTCGAGATACACCCGTACCGGGCTGGCCAGCCAGATCCCGCCGACTCGCTCGCGAAAGAGCAAGTCGCCCGGCGACTTCGCTTCGATGATGACCAGGTTGGCGCCTTCGTTGACAACACGCGCACCCAGATCACCGATGGCGGCATCGGCGCTGGCGCCGATCAGCAGCCGGGCGCGCACCTGGGAAACGCTGGAGAGGAATGGCGAATAGCGCTGTGCTGCGGCTTCGTAACTGATCGCATATCCCGCATCATGTGCATCGAAAACTTCACCGACTCGATCCAGCAACGAGTCCGCTTTCGTGGCTGGCACGTAGTAGCGGCGAAGGTCCGGGGGGCGAATGGATGCGAGTTGCTGCACCCATGCATCCAGCAAAGCTGCTGGCTCGCGAAGGAAGCGTTCCTTGCTCGGCCCTAGCCCGCGCGACACCAGCCAATCGAAGCGCTCTAGCTCCGTCAGCACCTGGGAGGCAGTGGCCGGGGACACCATCGCCCGTTGGGCCAGTTCCTTCACGCCAAACCAGTCCCGATGTTGGACCAGCAAGGCGTGAAGCACTTGCGCACATCGCCCGGAAAACAGGGATCGAACCGATTTTGCGAAGGCCTTGGGCGGAGGTTTGTCGATGTAAAAGTAGGCTCCCGTCGCAGGCAAATACATACTGCCGCCGCTGTCGTAGTATCCGACGTGCGCATCTCTGAGCAGCGCCTTGGCGCCGGGGGAAATGGACTCGGCGACCAGTAGTGACAGCGGCTCTTTTCCTTGCCCCTTGGGCCGGCCGTGGCTGGCCTCCCGGAACTGCCAGATCGCCTGCCGAACGTCTCGCGGATAGACGGCCTTCTTGACATACACCCGCAGGACCAAAGACTTGCCCCCCACCCGCAGGTCGATCTGCGCGTCATGCCTGCGATCGGCGCCCAAACCAACAGGCCCCGAGTGATCCAGGTCGGCATGCACATCCGGCAGTTCCCGGAGCGCGTCGAGGAACTGTGTGATCAACTGCCTTTCGGTCAGGGAAGGCTCAAGCATCATGGCGTGGCTGTTGTTTACTGTGCAGTAAATAAGATAATTATAGCGAATATTTGGTACTTTATCAATATTTACTGAACAGCGAATAAGGCAGTGGAACATCGAAATGAAGTCGTCTGATCACCTGGACGTTGCGCGCCCGGGCAAACGATGGGAGTTGCTTAAGGCAATGTGTGGGGCGGGTGCCATGTCTATCCGTGAGGCGGCCCGGCGTGTCGGTCGTGATGTGAAGGCTGTGCCCGGTGACGTAGTGGCATTGTTGAATGCGGGTGTTCTCACTCGTGCGACTGCGGGGGGCGTCGTATTCCCATTTGAGGCCGTGAAGGTTGAGTTCATGCTTGAGGCGGCGTGATCTTACGTAAGCATGTCAGACAATGGGGGACATCATATTCCGCGGGTCGGGCGCCCATCGGGCAACGCCACGCTGAATCGCAGTCACTTCGACTGCCTCGCGCAGCCTTGAAAATAGTTCAGCTTTCCAACCGCCACTTGCGGTCAACGACTTTCCGAGAAGGTGCCGCGCCTGCAGATCAAATGGCTCAGTCAACTCCGAGCGTAGGCGTTCCCAGTTTTCTTGCAAGACGTGTTGTCTGCTGATCAGCAACTCGCTCGTTGGTAGCTTGTCCGACTTGCTTCCATTTACCTTGGGATCTGCCGGCATCAGGTTCCACAGATCATTGTTGCCCCATAGCGCAAATGGCAGCACGTGATCTACAGCAAAGTCTGGGCGTAGTGTCTTGCCCGACCATGTACATTCGCTCACCCCTCCGCCTGCATAGGCCTTGCGCGCTAGCGCGGTGGCACGCAGCGGATCGGGGCGCGCCAGTAAAAGCGTCAGCACATCACCTGCCGTGATCCCCTGCCGGTAGGAGAACTTTTGCGTCAGCGCCGCCCAGCGCAGGATCACCGCATCGGCGATCCAATGCCCTAGCAGGCTGAGCTCACGCCAAAGATCAGCATTCATCACATTGACATCCACCTTGGCCTTCGGCCAC
>CAITPF010000210.1 GCA_903894155.1 uncultured beta proteobacterium
ATCGGATCCTAGATTTGTGAGGCCAACCGATTATTTGACCAGCACCGCCGGTGATTGCGGAATCGATCCGGGAACCTTGTCCATCGCAAGCAACCCCGTCAGAATGCTGATGCTCTTGGTGCTGTAGCCGCTGTTCTCGGCGGGGATGATGTAGGTGACGCCCTCATAATCCACTTGGGAAAAGGCTGACCCCGCATAGGTGCCTGTTTTGACCAGCAGGATGGCTTGAGGCTCTGCCGTGCGGACCTCGCCGGAGGCGAGGATGACCCTGGGCACTGCCATCGGAATGCGTGGATTGGGTCCCAGCTGCACCGCCAGGAGCGCGCCCAGGTAGGTGAAAACATCTTTGGTTGATCGTAGTTGCAGCGACAGCCGATCGGAAGGCTTTGCGCGCGGCGTCTTTTCATCGCCGCTGAGCCCTCGTTGCGACAGGGCGTCATGGCAGAAATAATTTTCGCCGTATTTCGCACGAAGCTCGGACTCTCGCTGCGGCTGCCTGGTGATGCAAAAACGAGTCTCGCTGGTTTGCTGGAATATCTGGAAGAGTTTCTTTTGCCTTCCTGGCGACACGTCCTCGATTGTCAGTCGGTTATCGTTTTTCAACTTCATAAAATTGAATAGCGTATCGTTGACCTGGGATGGTGTCATGGGCGTGCCAACCGGTTCGGAAGACTCCAGGATTTCGGTCGTGAGACCGTCCGTGACAAGGTCATGCAATGCCTGCTGGAAGTCTGCATATCCCTGCGATTTCGGGCTGTTGTGATATTGACGAATCCTGCCGTCGGGCTCCCGCATCCGGATCGATTCAAGCGCCAGCGAGTAGATGAGCTCGCGGTCACTTAAATCCTTGTCGGCCAGGTGAACCGCCGTTAGCGGAATTTCGGACACGAAGGCGTGCTGGAACGACGCATTATCAAGCGATGATTGCGTAAAGGTAAACGAGCGACCGAGTGTGACGCTGGCCGACGGCGTGAGGCCAGTGCCGACGCCAGCGGAGAAAAAGCCGTTGATTTCGCCCGGCAAGTTGCTGACGATATTGGCGCTGATGCCGAGGTTGCCGGATATGGAGCCGGTGCCCGTAATGCTCGGCACCGCGAGAAAATTCAGGGGGAGCTCTCTGGATGACCGCACGATGTTCAGGAGCAGGCTGTTTCGATCGTATTTCTCGATCGTTCGCTGGTAACTCTGCGACATGTCATCAAAAGTCGGGTTCGTTTGCGCGCAGCCGCCGAGCAGTGCAACCGCGATCAGGGCGATCGGGGCAAACGCGCTATTTCGAATCCGCATGTCGGTGGGTTCCTGCGCCAGAGGTTGAAAACGGAAGATACACTAAAACGGTTTCAACACACCATAGATCCGTGAATGGCAAATCCCGGCGCTTATCGTGTGGCTGCGGCACGAAAGTCCGCAACTTCCGATTCCGGGCCTATGGATCGCGGTGGCGGGTTCCGCCCTGCTTGCCGCTCTCGCACGGCTGCTGGTTCGCCTTGCCCGCAGCGCGCGCGCAAAACCCGATCCCGACCGTGACCGCTTATCCCGTTGAGGACCCTCGAAGTATGGCTTAGCCGCCCAGCGGCGGCGTCTCCGTTTTGACGGACGCTGGCGGGTAAATCGGATCCGGCCCGAAGGTCAGCGATACGTCGGTCTGCAGTCGCTTGAAGTCAGGGGCTTTCAGGATAATCTTGCCAGCTGCGGCTCGAAGTCGATCGACCGCCTCGTCGTCCAGCACGAAGGATGTCGGCAGCTGGTTCAGATAATCGCGCTCCGCCTGATCATCAAGTGACTGGAACGACACGTCGATCGTGTAGATCTCGGCCATCGGTGCGCGCAGGGCGGCTTGCACTTCAGGATCTTTGTTGGCCTTCATCGCTGGCGAATTCTTGATCAGCCGGGCGGTGCGCCAGCGCGCCGCCGTATCCCTGAGCAACTCCGCTGCTTCGTACGAATAATGGTCGATGGGCGTGCCGGCCGCCTTCAGCAGGATATCCACAGTACCCGGGGGGGATTCGGACTCGTCCCAGTTGGTTTTGGGCGATGACATGGAGTTCACCATGAAGACGATGACGCGTCGCACTTTGTCCAGCGGCGTGGGGATCCCGGAGTCGGAGAGCGCCTCGAGCATTTCGAGTGATTCAAGCACGTTGCGCATTCCCACGTTGTCGGAAACCCCGCCGTCGACCAGATGCAGGTAGGGCCGTTTCGCACCATTGGCGAAGGCGTGTTCGGCGGCAACGGTGCGCATGATGCGCGCGGCGGGACGTGACGGGTTATTGGGGTCGGAAAACGGTTTGATCCAATCCGGATCGACCCAGTTGCAGGTGCCGCCGTAGTTGTTCAGCGTGATCGGTGACAGGACCACCGGAACGGCAGATGATGCGGCTGCAGCCCGCGAAAGCGGAAATTTTGAAAGATCGGAACAGATGGCGTCGAATTCGCGCTGGTGGAAGGTAAACCGGGATCCGGTCGTGATATCGGTGGCTGCGACGAGCACCATCGGCCCATTGCCCTTGCCAAGGTCGCCAAATGTGGCGTTGTTGAACAGGATTTCATCGTAGAGGTTGGCGGCGAGCTCGGAGCGCCCCCATGCCGTCGAGGCAAGGCTGGGCCAGTACGTTGGGCTCAGGACGCGCGACACGATCTCGCCCTGGACGTTGCGCTTGAGAAAGCGCTTTTCGTATTCGTCGAACAGTTTGTCGCCGTAGAGCGCGTAGGACAGCGCGGTGAAGCTTCCTCCCGATACTCCGGTGATGACGTCGATCTCGTCGAGCATCCGAACCTTCTGGCCGTTTGGCATGATCATCTCGGCGCGCCGCAGAAATTCCAGTACGCCGTATGAAAACGCCGCCGCGCGCGTGCCGCCGCCCGAAAAGGCGAGGATGACCAGGTTTTCCTGATCAACGGCTTTCCGGTGGCGTGTTTCGAAGCGGTAACCGCCGTCGGGGTCAATCTGGGTGACGGGCGGGTTGACCGGCCGCGTCGCGCAGCCGGATAGAAATCCCAGGATTCCCAGGAGGAGGATCGAAAGTGGGCTGACGGATGCTTTCATGATGGCAGGTCGTATGCGGTCAAGCCGCCCAATATGGCTTCAGGCTATTGTCGTTAAACTTACCCTCTTTGCCAAAGCTTGTCACATTTTCACGCGCGCACTCAGTCATGACTCATCGCGCTGTCGGTTAAATCCCGTCCAGCGGATGGTTGAGCCAGATGATCGCTCAGCTGCCGGCCCCGGGTCGTTGTGCCCGGGCGTGGCGTCTTGCCTCTGTCATGGCCTGTAGACTATCGTGCATCTTTCACGTCACACGTTTCAAGGCCACCACATGCTGTTCGATCCCTATACCGCCCGAAGCCTTTCCCTGCGCAACCGCGTCGTCATGGCGCCGATGACGCGCAGTCGCGCCGTCGAGAACAACACCGCCAATGCGTTGATGGCTGAGTACTACGCGCAGCGCGCGTCCGCTGGCCTGATCATCACGGAGGGGGTCTCCCCATCGCCCAACGGGTTGGGCTACGCGCGGATTCCAGGGCTTTTCAACGAAGCGCACGTCAAGGGATGGCGCCTGGTCACGCAAGCCGTGCATGACAAGGGCGGGAAGATCGTCGTGCAATTCATGCACACCGGTCGTGTCACACACATCGCCAACCTGCCGGCCGGCGCGAAGGTTGTTGGCCCCAGCGCCACCACCCTGCCAGGGGAAATGTGGACGGATGCCCAGGGCATGCAGCCCCACAGCCCGACGCACGCCATGACGGCGCAGGAAATCGCCGATGCAGTCGGCGAATATGCAAAAGCCGCCACGCTGGCGATCGAAGCCGGTTTCGACGGGATCGAACTGCACGCGGCCAACGGCTACCTGATCGAGCAGTTCCTCAATGCCAATGCCAACCAGCGCACGGATGCGTACGGCGGCAGCATCGAGGGGCGCAACCGGTTTGCCCTCGAGGTGGCGCGCGCAGCCTGCGCAGCGGTCGGTGCCGACAAGGTAGGTATCCGCTTGTCCCCCTATGGCGTATTCAATTCGACCGGCCCCTATGCCGACGTCGATGCACAGTACCTGGCGCTCGCCGGGGAGTTGTCCGCGCTCGGGATGCTCTATCTGCACGTGCTCGATCATTCGGCCCAGGGCGCACCGGCCGTGCCGGCCGCGATCAAGTCGCAGTTGCGCGCAGCCTTCAAGGGGCCGTTCATCCTCGCCGGCGGCTTTGATCGCGCAAGCGCGGAGAAGGCGCTCGCCGCGAACGAGGCCGACCTGATCGCCTTTGGCCGCCCGCTGCTGGCCAATCCCGATCTTGTCGAGCGCATGCAGGCCAGCGTCGCCTTGAATGAGGTCGACTTTGCCACGCTCTATACGCCGGGCCCCAAGGGTTACACGGATTATCCGACGCGATAAACGGCGGATTCACACATAAAGGCGACGCCGCAGTGACGGCGTCGCCGTTTTCGGCGCAGGCAGGAACCCCTTCATGGGACATTGCCGCGCCGCCAGGGAGACACGCAATGAAGAAAATCGTCAGGTGGCTGGCGTCGGGGCTATTGTTGGCCCTCTGCGCCACGGTGGGTGCGCAAACGACCGACTCGGCCTATCCCGCTAAGCCCGTCAGGATCTATGTGCCGCAAAATCCGGGGGGCACCACGGACGTGCTGGCGCGTTACCTTGCCGATCGTCTGACGAAGATGTGGGGGCAGCCGGTGATCGTCGACTACAAGCCCGGTGCCGGCGGCAACATTGGCGCCGATTTCGTCGCGAAATCCCCGGCCGATGGCTACACGATGATGATGGGCTATGTCGGCACCCAGGCCGTCAACGGTGCGATCTATAAGAACCTGCCCTACGACCCGGATAAGGATTTCATCGCGGTGGCGTCCGTCGCCACAGTGCCCTTCATGTATGTCGTGAACAAGGACCTGGGCGTTGCCACCATGGCCGAACTGATTGCGCTGGCCCGGACGCGGCAACTCAACTATGCGACATCAGGCAACGGATCGCTGAACCACCTGATGGGTGAAATTCTGAACAGGTCCGCAGGGATCAACATCCTGCATATCCCGTACAAGGGAATCGCACAGGCGGTTACCGACACCATCGGTGGGCAAGTCCAGGTGTTGCCGATTGCAGTGCCCTCGGTCATCCAGTATCTGAGGGCTGGGTCGGTCAAGCCGCTGGCCGTGACCAGCACGAAGCGCGTGGGCTCGCTGCCGGATGTTCCGACCATGGCCGAAGCCGGGGTCGATGCCCTGTCGTTCGATTCCTGGTTCGGCTTGTTTGCTCCCGCGAGCACTCCTGCGCAGGTGGTGCAGAAGATCAATCAATCGGTTAACGAAATTCTCAACACGCCCGATGCCGCGACAACGTTCGCATCGGTCGGAGCCGAGACGCTTTCCATGAGCACGCAGGCGTTTGGCGAGCTCGTTCGCAAGGACACTGCGCGCTGGGGCAAGGTGGCCCGCGAGTCCGGCGCAACCGTCGAGTAGTCGGGCCGCGGAAGCCAACGAAATCGATACATTGCGCGCATTCGAGGCTGCAGCCTTGCACGCGTGCGCCAGAGGCCAGCTCACAATTCCCTCCTTCCCGCACAAGCGGTGGCCGAAGGCCAAGGAGGGTGGATGTCAATCACAGGGAGGGAAGAACATGAAGCCAATCACCGGATCGCGGGTGTACCTGAAAGTTAACCGCGTCGATCCAGCGGTCAGTGAGGCCGCGAAGGCGGTCACCGTATCGGACGTGCACGAATCGATGGGGTCCGAAGGGCGAATCAGCCTGATGACGTCCCGGATGCGCCCGATTCTCGACGGCGTCAAAATTGCCGGCCCCGCTGTCACCGCCTTTTGCGGGCACGGCGATAACCTGATGATGCACCGCGCGCTCTACCTGGCGCAGCCCGGCGATGTCCTCGTCGTCGTGTGCCAATCCGAGTTGTCGGGCGCGCAGTGGGGCGATCTCGCGGCACGCTACGCGAAAAAGAAGGGCCTGGCCGGCGTGGTGGTGCAAGGCTGCGTGCGGGATGTGGATGTCGTGCGGGAAATGGGGTTTCCGGTTTGGGCCACGCACATCAGCCCGATTCACCCGGATAAGAAAGCCCATGGCCTGGTCAATGCGCCCGTCGTGTGCGACGGTGTGCGCGTTTGCCCCGGGGATCTGGTGGTGGCCGACGGCGATGGCGTTCAGGTCGTGCCACGCAAAATGGCACCTGAAGTGATCCGCGCGGCTGTTGAAAAAATGAAGAAGGAAAACGCGGTGGCTGATCAGATCGACGCGGGCGGCACTCCCTGGAATCTGCACGGCGCGGACAAGATATACGCGGCAATGGATATCGAGGAAATCGACGCCGCGTTCGACGATCGATAAGCGGCTTCGCAACGAGCCGCGGGCCAAGCGCGGGGCATCGCTCCGCTCTTGCCCGCACTTGCCCTCGCCTGCGAGCGCTAGGCCCGCTTATGTCGCATCAAGTATGCGACCAGCACCATCAACCCGGCGCCAGCGATGCTGCCGGACAACATGTAGAGGCCGCCCGACAGGCTTCCGGTCACGTCCTTGATCCAGCCGACCAGCGTCGGGCTCACGAAGCCCGATAGGTTGCCGATCGAGTTGATCATGGCGATACCCGCAGCTGCGGCGGTTCCCGAAAGGTAGGCGGTGGGCAGGGACCAGGAGAGCGAAATCGCCGAGAGCACGCCCGCGGAGGCGATCGTGATGCCAGTCAGCGCGATGACGATGCTGCCGGGGTTTTCGCTGCTGAGCCAGAACCCGAAGGCCGCTACCCAGGCTGAAATGATGATGTGCCAGTACCGCTCGCCGGATCGATCGGAGCTCTTGCCGACCAGCACCATCGCGACCGCAGCAACGAGGTAGGGAACCGCGGAGAGCAGCCCGTTGTGAAACAGGTTGGTGACGCCGGCGGCCTTGATGATGTTGGGAAGCCAGAAGCCGATGCCGTATAGCCCCATGACCAGCAGGAAATAGATGGCGCTGAAGACCCAGACGTGCACGTCGAAGAACACCTTGGCCAGCGGGATGTGCGCCTTGGTGGCGTGCTCCTGATCCAGGCGCTCCTGCAGAAGGGCCTTTTCCGCATCGGTGAGCCAGCGCGCTTTCTTGATCGAGTCATCCAGATAGAGCAAGGTTGCGATGCCCAGGACAACCGAAGGGATGCCCTCGAGCAGGAAGAGCCACTGCCATCCCGCGATGCCGTGCTTGCCGGAAAACTCTTGCATGATCCAGCCCGAAAGCGGCCCGCCGACGACGCCGGAAATTGCGACGGCGGTCATGAACAGCGCAATGATCCGGCCGCGCCTGTCCTGCGGGAACCAGTAAGTCAGGTACAGGATGATGCCGGGAAAGAAGCCGGCTTCGGCCACGCCCAGCAGAAAGCGCAGCACGTAGAAACTGGTTTCACCGGAGACGAACATCATCAGCGACGAAAGGATGCCCCACGTGATCATGATCCGGGCGATCCAGATCTTCGGGCCAACGCGCTCGAGCAGCAGATTGCTCGGCACCTCGAAGAGGAAGTACCCGGCGAAGAAGATCCCTGCGCCCAGGCCGTAGACCGTCTCGCTGAACTTCAGGTCGCTCAGCATCTGGAGCTTGGCGAAACCGACGTTTACCCGGTCAAGATAGGCGCACAGGTAACAGATGAAAAGAAAGGGGATCAGGCGAAGGGTGACACGCTTGTAGAGCGCTTCGACGTGTGGTTCTGTGGCGGTAGTTTCGCGCATCAGGGCTCCTAGGTTCGGTCGATCCGGTCGTGCAGCGCAAAGACACCGTTCTACTCGGTCATCGTTGTCGGCCGCTCCGGGGTCGATTGCGTTAAAAGTGCATCATTAGAGCACTTGTCGGGATTCCGGTGCGCAGAAAAAGGCCCCGGGTACCGGGGCCTTCACGAGCCACATTTTTCAGTGCCGGGTTTTTAGTCCTTCCATTCGAGCAACGAAGAGCCCAGCGGTTGCGTGCTGCGCACGAAACCCGGCTTGATGTCGGGCATGTCAATGAGTGACGGCAGGTAAGTAATTTCGCCGAAAGGGCCGTCGATCGTGCGCGTTGGCAGGTTCGCCTCGCGGATGAGGTCGGCAAACGGCTTGGCGCCATTTAGTGCGCTTGCGTCGAGCAGGCCGAGCTCCTGGGCCCACATGCACATCCGCGAGAGCGAGACGCGCACCTGGTAGCTGCCGCCCTCGATGGCCCTGCGATGCAGCGCAGCCGCGACTGCCGCCGAGCCGACATAGGCGGCAAGGTAATCGGCGAAGATGACCTGCAACGGCATGATCGGCGCGTCCACCGCGCCTTCGGCGTCGACATAGCCCGATACGGCGACGGCGATCATGTCGAACCCGCGGAAGTTCGCCCATTCGCCCTCGAAGTCAAAGCAACGCAGCTCGTGGGAGATGATGCCGGGGCGGCTGGTGGCAAGGCGCTTGGGCGAGATGCCCCGCTGATCCAGATTCAGGTAGGAGCACGTGAATACGTCCGTGTTCTGCAGGCACTTGAAGAATTGCTGCATATCGTCGGGGTTGTCGAAATCGCAATAGGCCGCGCGCTTGCCGATATCGGTCTCGAGCCGCCAGTTCACGTGGTCGGGGTAGTTGGGCTTGGAGATGTGCAGGACATCCGCGCCGAACTCGGCCAGCGTGCGGCCTGTCACCGGCCCGCCGATCACATGCGTGCAATCCAGCACGCGAATGCCGGAAAGCGGCTTGTCAAGACGCCCCGCAGGGAACGGGATCGGGTCGCTGTCGCCGATTTTTTCGATCTCGATGATCGGCTTGGCCGCGAGGCGGGCGCCCACGGGATGGCTGCGCCATTCGGCGGCGCTGCGCACCATGCCGATCGCGCCGGATTCATCGCGGATCGCGCGCTCAAGCGCCTCGCCGTCCCATTGCATGATGGCGGCCTCGACGGCGCGCTGCGTGGGCGCGCATTTCAGCACCTTGAACATGGCGTCGCGCAGCCGGGGGTAAAACAGCTCAATCTTGACGAACTTCCCGTCGCGCGTGGGATAAAACTCGCCGCTCATCGGCGAATCGACGCCGACGCCAGAGCCGAAATCGGTAAAGGGCAGTTCGCGCCCGTTCTGGCGCATGTACGCGATGCCATGGTGCTGGTGCACGGCATTCTTGACGTCGGTCGTGACATCCTGCGGCTTGCCGCCGCGTAGCTCCCAGATATCGCTGAGCGCCATGCCGAACGCGGCCTGGGCCGCGGCCATCACCTCACCGAAACGGTGACGCGAGGCTAGCACCGGATCCTGGCCTTTGATGGTGACTTTGCCCTTGTAATTGGACTCGCGCTTGCCGATAGCCTTGAGGATCATGTCAAGGGCTTGCTGGGAGGTCTTGCTGTCGACTGCGGCCATTCTGTTTCCATCCATTCCGGGTTGAGTATCTCGGCTGAGTGCCAGGCGTTCGCAGGTTGACCGGCGCGACGCGAAAGTGCTCAGCATGGCTGATTATGGAGACATTGTCGTGACAGGACAAAGTCCGTAGTCAACTTGGAAATCGAATCTCGAATGACGTCTGCACCCAAGCCGGCAAATAGCTTCAACCCTGGGCGGGATGAGGGGCTCATCCGGTGCAGAGGCACGGGCGCCGCCCGCGCTGAGGAAACAGCCTTGCGCGGAACCGGGGAGCAGTCGCATTCCAGCGATTCGGGCGACCCGATCCGGGTGATATATTCAATCACTCTCAATATTGCCCTTTGAAATGAAAATCCTGGTTCTGGTTCTGACGCTGTTGCTCGCTGCTTGCTCGGCTATGACCGACAAGCTGGCCGCGCTCAAGCCCTCCGCGCCGCAGCCGGCGGCCCCTGCGTACAAGGGGGCGGCCTGGACTCCCATCACCGAATCCGCCACCCGGACCTTCTACTACGAGCCCTACGGGCTGAGCCTCGAGTCGCCCGGCGTCTTCGTGCTTCGGATTGCTTCGGTCCAGAAAGAGGCACAGCAGGGCACGACCGTTCGCAAGCCCGACATCGTGACCTGGAAAATCAATTGCATCGAATCGACGATCAATTCGTCCGAGGTCGACAAATGGATTCCCACGATCAAGGGATCGATCTCCGAATTCATCAAGAATGAAATCTGCGGAAGCGTGTACCCCGCCAACCGCCTGCCGTATCACTATGTCGGACTGGCAGATCGGGTCCGCTACTACATCCAGGGCAACGAGGTCCTGATTCACGGCGGGGCCGATGACGCCCGTGCCTTGCGCATCCTGTCGTCCAGCACGGACGACAAGGGCAAGCAGCGGGTGCTGTTGTTGCGTTACGAGGTCAATTGCCGCCCAAAGACAAACCTGGTCTACAACACCACGGATGACAAAGTGATGTTGGCGTGGAAGACCGTGGAGCCAGGGGCAAACTCGATCGACGCTTTCCTGTTCGATCGGGCGTGCAACGGTGCCAATACGTACATGGCGCGGGTCAAGGCGTTCACCGAACCCGATTCGCTCGCGGGATCGAAGGTGCAGTTTCGCGCCCCGATCAAGGAAGCACCGGCCAAAGCTGACGCCCCGGCCAAGGCCGATATCCCGGCCAAGGCGGATACCCCGCCCAAGGCTGGCTCCCCCGCAAAAATAGGCGATGTGCCAGGCACCAGTGACGCAGCGGGAAGGACGGAAACGCCGATTACCGGCCCGAGCGACCTCAAGTCGCCGCTGCGATCCGGTTCGGGCGCCGTCTGGAAGCCCTCGCAGTTCGGCACGACGCCGTCGCTGCAATACGGCAACACCAGCCCGGCGCCTGGCTATGGCAATACCAGCACGACGCCAGGTTACGGCAATACCGGCACGACGCCAGGAACGAGCCCGTCGCTGCAGTACGGCAACACCAACTCGGCACCCGGCGCGCCGCCGCCTGCGGCACCGGTGACGCCATCCATCCCTACACAGAAGTTTCAGTTTTAGCGTCGAGCCTTGCCGGGTTCGCGGGTGCATGCGCCTTGCCGCTCCAGCGCGAACGCCGGCTGGCAAGCCATACCGCCAGGTCGTCGATGTAGGTAAAGACCGCGGGAATCACGAGCAGGCTGAGCATGGTCGAGGTCATCAGGCCCCCGATCACGGCGATCGACATCGGTGAGCGGAAGCTCGGATCCGAGCCGATTCCGAGCGCGATCGGCATCATGCCTGCGGTCATTGCGATCGTGGTCATGATGATCGGCCGAGCCCGTTTGTGGCAGGCATCCAGCAGCGCTTCCGTTCGCGCCATTCCGCCCCTGCGCGCCGTGATCGCATATTCCACGAGCAGGATCGAGTTCTTGGTGACGATTCCCATCAGCATCAGCAAGCCAATGAGTGAGGGCATCGAAAAGCTTTTGCCGGTCAGCAGCAGCGCGACGAACGCCCCGCCGATTGAAAGCGGCAACGCGCCAAGAATCGTGATCGGCTGCAGGAAATCGTGGAACAGCAGCACCAGGATCATGTAGATGCAAAGCAGGCCGATCGCCATGGCCAGCCCGAAGCTCGCGAACAGCCCGTTCATTTCCTTGGCGTCGCCCAGTGCGGATTGGCGTACGCCAGGCGGCAGGTTCGACAGGCTGGGAAGGGCCTTGGCTTGCTCGAAAACCTCGCCGAGCGGCCGACCATTGAGTTCGACCTCCAGCGTCACGTTGCGGCTGCGATTGAGCCGGTCGATCTGGGCAGGGCCGCCATCGATCGCCAGCGTGACGACGTTGCCCAGCATCGTCGGGCCGTTGCGCCCGGGGATCGAAAGCCGCTCGAGCGCCGCGATATCCCGGCGGGTTTCGTCGGGAAGTTTGACGCGGATGGGAATCTGACGTTCGGACAGGTTGAGTTTGGGCAGGCTGACATCGTAATCACCGCTTGTCGCGATACGAAGCGTTTCGGCAACGGACTGGGCCGTGACGCCCAGATCGGCCGCGCGGGCGAGATTGGGCTTGACGATGAGCTCGGGCCGCACGAGGCTCGCCGAGGAAACGACGTTGCCGATCCCCTTGAGCGTACGCAGATCGCGCTCGACCGTCTGCGCCGCAGCCGTCAACGCCACCGGATCCTCGCTTTGCAGCACGATCTGCATCTTGACCCCGATGTCCTGCGGGCCAACGGTGATGCGCACGCCCGGTTCGTTCGCCAACAGGGCCCGGATCTTCGATTCGACTTCCTGCTGGTTCTCGGGGCGCTTGGATCGATGCACCAGCTTGAGCGTCAGGGCGGCCTTGCGGACTTCGGCAGCAGAGCCGCGCGCGAACACGTCTCCAGAGACCCCAGCACCCACCGCGCTGAATACGCCGCGAATCTCGGGAACGCTGGCAAGCTTCAGGCGTACCGCTTCGCTGGCGGCCATCGTGTCGTCCAGGGTGCTGCCGGGCGCGCGCTCGATATTGACCATCGTCTGCCCGCGATCGGCAGGCGGCACGAAACCCTTGGGCAGCAGGGGAATCAGCGCGAGCGATCCGGCGAAGAACACGGCCGCGAGAATCACGGTCAGCAGGCGATGGTCGATACACCACTGCACTGCGGTCAGATAATGTTGCATTACCCAGCCGTCGCGGGCGTGGTCATCGTGTTCGGCCTTGACCGGCTTGAGCATATAGGCCGACATCATCGGCGTCAGCAGTCGGGCAACGAGCAGCGATGCCAGGATGGCTAGCACGGCCGTCCATCCGAATTGCTTGAAAAATTTGCCGGGCACGCCAGCCATGAACGCTGTCGGCAGGAAGACCGAGACCAGCGCAAACGTGGTCGCGATCACCGCCATGCCGATTTCGTCTGCGGCGTCCAGCGCCGCCTGGATCGGGGTCTTTCCCATTCGAAGATGGCGGGCAATGTTCTCGACTTCCACGATCGCATCGTCCACGAGAATGCCCACCACAAGGGCAAGGGACGTCAGGGTGACCATGTTCAGCGTAAAGCCAAAGAGATAGATCCCCAGAAACGCGGGCAGGATGGACAACGGCAGGGCGGCCGCCGATACGATCGTGGCGCGCCAGTCACGCAGGAAAAGCCATACGACGATGACCGCAAGGATTGCCCCCTCATAGAGCAGCTTCATCGAGGCATTGAAATTTTCCTCGGTTGCGGCGACGTTGTCGATTTCCTCGGTGAACCGGTATTCCGGGTGATCGTGCGCGAGCACATCGACCGCTTCGCGCACA
>CAITPF010000211.1 GCA_903894155.1 uncultured beta proteobacterium
CAACGTGCCCCGGGCCAATACTGCCGGCTCGCGGCCGGCGGCTACCTGAGGACCCGGGCGGCACGCGAGGCGCCGCCACCGGATCCGGCTGAAACGATCAGATCGCCTTAAGCATCGAGGCTGCGTCGCTGACCTCGTACTTGCCCGGGCCTTCGATGTTCAGGACCTTGACGACGCCGTCGTCCAGGAACGCGGCATAACGCTGCGAGCGAACACCCATGCCGCGCTCGGTCAGGTCGAGTTCCAGGCCGAGAGCCTTGGCCCACTTGGCAGAACCATCGGCCATCATGCGAACCTTGCCGCCCGCCTTCTGCTCGCGACCCCAGGCACCCATCACGAATGCGTCATTGACCGCGACGCACCAGATTTCGTCAACGCCCTTGGCCTTGATGGCATCGAAGTGCTCAGTGTAGCTAGGCAGGTGCTTGGCCGAGCATGTCGGCGTAAAGGCCCCGGGTACGGCGAACATCAGGATCTTCTTGCCCTTGACCAGGTCGGCGACCTGAAAGGCGTTTGGGCCAAGGCTGCAACCGGCGGTTTCGGTTTCAATGAATTCAGTCAGTGTCGCATCGGGCACCCGATCGCCAACTTTAATCGTCATATTCGCTCTCCTGGGGCTTCAAGGACAGCGACGGCTGTCACGATTGAACCCGGCGTATCGCCTATCATAACCAGCCGCACAGGGTATCTGGACACAATAGCCCTGACACGGCTAGGGCTATGTGACCCGGGCGCGATGCCCTCGGGTGATGCGCCGCGCGCAGAGCTCGCCGCGCCGATCAATCATCCTTGACGCGATAGACCAGAACCGGTGCGTGCGTGATCGACAGGACCTTGGTGGTGACACTGCCGAGCAACAGGCGCGAAAGGCCGCTGCGGCCATGGCTGCCGATGAAAATGATATCGCAGTGGTAATCCGACACCGCCTGGACGATGCCGTCAGCGATGTTGAAATTCGACACGGCATGCGAGGTGGCCTTGACGCCGGCAACGTCGGCGCGGTCCGTAATGGATTGCAGGAACTTCTTCGCCTGATCGGCCGATGCCTTGTCATAATCCTCGTCGCTGATCGCGTAGGCGGCCGCCATACCGTCGAAACCGATCGTCGCGGCGAAAGGCTGCGTGACATACAAGGCGACGATCTCGGCGCCGACAGACCGGGCGAACGTGATGCCAGCGTTGGCAGATTGCGCCGACAACTGGGAGCCGTCAGTGGGAATCAGGACTCGTTTAAACATGGCATGTACTCCGGGTTGGTGCGTGCGCCTAATGGCGAAGTGCAGTGAATACTGATGCTAAACCATATCGCCTGATGACTCCAGCGCGCGCCAGAGCCTGCCTCGAGCGGAATCATCGGCCCGATGGCTCAAGGGGCCGCGGTTGCGGCACGATAAAGCACCGTGCAGCGCGTGCCGGTACGGCAATAGGCCAGCACGGGCGCCGGCAGGACCTCGAGGAGTTCGGCGAAGCGGGCGACATCGTCTGGCGTCATCGCGCCGCTGACGACCGGCTGATACTCGACGCGCAATCCCGCCGCGCGTGCCGCCGCCGCGACGTCGGCCGCAATCGGCTGGGCCGGGCCGCCTTCGAAATCGGGGCGGTTAATGATGACGCTCTTGAAACCAGCTTGGGCGACAGCCGCCATATCCTCAGCGGCCAGTTGGGGAGCCACCGCGAAATCGGCGGAAAGTGCGTTGATCGGAACGGACACGAAGATCTCCTTGGGCATGATGACCCCGACAGCGCAATCAAACAGCCCCGGTAGTGGCAAGTGGCGAATTGCGCGATACTCGTGACTGTATGCCAAACGGGGGCAAAAATCACGGCATCGCCCCACTCGGAGACAAAACATGATTTTGGTTGGCCGCTACGCTTCGCCTTTTGTGCGCCGGGTCGGCGTCTCGCTTCAATGGCTGGGCGTTCCCTACGAGCACCGCGTGCTTTCGACGGCCAAGGACGTCGAAGCCATCCGCGCCTTCAACCCGATGGCGAAAGTGCCTGTCCTCGTGCTCGGTGACGGCGAGCACCTCGTCGACAGCAGCGCGATCCTCGACAGCGTGCTCGAAACCATTCCGGGCCAACGCCTGTTGCCGGCAAGCGGTCGGGAGCGCCTGCGCATCCTGCAGGTGTGCGCGGTGACGACCAATGCGCTCGACAAGGCGATCCAGATTATTTATGAGCCGCTGAAGCGGCCACCGGAAAAAGTCCACGAACCCTTCCTCGACTCGCTGCGCGGTCAGGTAAGCGCCGGGCTTGCCATGCTTGAGGGCATTGCCACGCGTGGCGGCTTGCCCGGCGGCGACGGATCAACGCTTGCGGATATCACGGTCGCCGTCGGATGGCGATTCCTGACCCGCACGATGCCGCAAGTCGCCGACAAGATGGAGTTCCCGCACCTCGCCGGCCTGTCGGCTCGCTGCGAACCGCTCGCCGCGTTCATGGCTTGCCAGCCAGAAGCTTAGGCGCATGCGTCGGATGAGAGGGCTGCGCCCTCCCGCCGCACCCTTGATCGACCAGGGTTCGGGGTGATCGGGCGCGTCTTTTACGGCTGGTGGATGGTGGCCGGCTGCCTGGTGATCGCCGTGGTGGCCTGGTCCTGCGCACTATACGGCCCAAGCGTCTATCTCTATTCGATCAGTCAGACGCGCGGTTGGTCGATCGGGCTGATTTCGTCGGCGCTGACGTGCGGGTTCATCGTCAACGGCTTCGCGCTTGGTCTGGTCGGCAGCCTGATCGGGCGAATCGGGCCGAGGCCGGTAATGACGGTTGGCGCCGGGCTTCTGGCGCTTGCGCTGGCCGGCATCGGGCAGGTCGATCAGGTCTGGCAGGTGTATGCGGCCTTTGCCTGCATGGGTTTGGGCTGGTCCTGCCTTTCGACCACGGCG
>CAITPF010000212.1 GCA_903894155.1 uncultured beta proteobacterium
ACCTGCCGGGGTCAGCTTCAGGCGCTTGCGAATTCTAGTAAACAGTGGGTTTTTGAGCGTCTCTTCAAGTTGCGCCACCTGCTTGCTCACCGCACTCTGGGTCAGGCAGAGCTCTTGTGCCGCCCGAGTCGCGCTCAGGTAACGCGCAACTGCCTCGAAGCTCTGCAAGGCCGTGATGGAGGGCAATGGGCGTTTGGGCATCGCGAATTCCAGGCGGGATAAATGCCAGGCGCGTCGCTGGCATCGGAATGGCAATGGTAGCGAAGTTGATGAATTAAAGGAATGACCTAAGGAATATTGTTCGTTTGGCACACTTTCACGCAGCGAGCATACTTTTCAACGCTTTCATGCACGCAATGCGCGTTGAGGAATCCCATGGTTGACGAATTGCTGGATCGTCTCGGCGTGACACGCGCCGCCTTTAGTTCCGGAGCGCATCCGGTCCACACCCCGATTGACGGTAGCCGCATCGCTGCGGTTGCATTGGACGACGCTGCTGCCGTTTCCGCCAAAATCGGGCGCGCGCACGAGGCGTTCAAAGTTTGGCGTGCGGTGCCGGCGCCACGCCGTGGCGAGTTGGTGCGTCTTTTTGGCGAAGTGTTGCGGCGCAATAAGTCGGCGCTCGGTGAGCTTGTTTCCTGGGAGGCAGGCAAAATCGCCCAGGAAGGGTTGGGCGAAGTGCAGGAGATGATCGATATTTGCGACTTCGCGGTGGGGCTTTCGCGCCAGCTGTATGGCCTGACGATTGTTTCCGAGCGCCCCGGGCATCACATGCGGGAGACCTGGAGCCCGCTTGGCGTGGTCGGGGTGATTAGCGCGTTTAACTTTCCCGTTGCCGTATGGGCATGGAACACCGCTCTGGCGCTCGTCACCGGCAACGCCGTCATCTGGAAGCCTTCTGAAAAAACACCCCTTACCGCGCTGGCCAGCCAGGCATTGCTCGAGCAAGCCATGCGCGAGTTTGGCGACGCCCCGCAATTCCTGAGCCAGGTCTCGGTGGGCGATCGCGCGGCCGGCCAGGCGATGGTCGATGACCCTCGGGTGGCCTTGATCAGCGCCACGGGCAGCACCCGCATGGGTCGCGAAGTTGGTCCTCGTGTCGCGGCGCGCTTCGGTCGTAGCATCCTCGAGTTGGGTGGCAACAATGCAATGATCCTCGCGCCGAGCGCGGATCTCGATATGGCCGTGCGCGCCATTCTGTTTTCTGCCGTTGGAACGGCTGGCCAGCGCTGCACAACCCTGCGCCGGCTGATCGCCCATGAATCGGTTAAAGAGGAAATCCTGGCACGCCTTCAGGCCGCATACTCCAGGATTCGCATCGGCCATCCTCTGGAAGGAAATCTGGTCGGGCCACTGATCGATCAATCAAGCTATGAAGCGATGCAGAAGGCCTTGTCGCTTGCACGGGCGCAGGGCGGCAAGGTGTCTGGAGGTGAACGTTGCCTTCAGGAAAAGTATCCCGATGCGTATTACGTGGCGCCTGCGATCGTTGACATGGCCACACAGACGGAGGTCGTGCAACACGAGACCTTTGCCCCGATTTTGTACGTCATGCCCTATCGCGAAATCGATGAGGCAATACGCCTGAACAACGAGGTGCCGCAAGGATTGTCATCCTGCATCTTTACCACCGATGTACGTGAGGCTGAACTATTCCAGAGCGCAGTCGGCAGTGATTGCGGTATTGCAAACGTCAATATCGGTACCAGCGGCGCGGAAATCGGCGGTGCGTTTGGCGGCGAAAAGGAAACCGGCGGTGGCCGTGAATCGGGCTCCGATGCATGGAAGGGCTATATGCGTCGCCAGACCAATACCATCAATTACTCGCGTGAATTGCCATTGGCTCAGGGCATCAGTTTCGACTAGGTACAGGTTGGAAACTATCTAATTGCAGTGAGATTGACTAAATTCGACATTGATTGCAACTAACGAAGAACTGATGGCGCTGATAAGGAACTGATGACACTGATCGAGGATCTCCAGGGTCTACTGGGCGCGGACGCGGTACTTCACGACAAGCGCGAGCTCGCGGGCTTCGTGCAAGACTGGCGCGGCCGCTACGGCGGCTCGGCAGCGTGCGTTGTGCTGCCCTCCAGCACGGATCAAGTGTCGGCGGTGGTGCGCGCCTGCGCACGAGCGGGCGTTCCGGTATTGCCTCAGGGCGGCAACACCAGCCTGTGTGGCGGCGCGGTGCCGCAAGCGGCGGGGCCAGCGCCGGTGATCGTGAATCTTTCGCGCATGCGCCGCATCCGCTCATTGGATGCCGCCAACA
>CAITPF010000213.1 GCA_903894155.1 uncultured beta proteobacterium
GAGAGCAGAACGGCGAGCAGCAATGCGGCGATCAGCCTGACGAAAGACAATGCAATCTCCTGAAAACGCGCACTGCGACTGGGGGATCCATTGTAAAGCTTCGCCCGAACAGTTTGCAGATCGCGGACCCGTGGCCTGGCCAGCCATGCGCAAAGCGACCCGGCCTATCCGCCTATCCGCCTATCCGCCTATCCGCCTGTCCGCCTGTCCGCCTATCCGCCTATCCGCCTATCCGCCTATCCGCCTATCCGCCCATCCACCTGTCCGCCTATCCACCCACCAGAGCATCGAGGTCGATCGTCGCCCGTAGCGGCACGCCGTGGGGGATAGCGTAGTGCGCGACAAGCCAGGCACGGTCGTTGCGGACGGCTTCCTGAGCCAGCAGCCCCGACAGCGCTTCGATCGAGGGCCGGTCGAGCGCCGCGAAAAGGTCATCGATCAGCACGACGGGCGCCTCGCTGGCAAACGCCGCCGACAGCCATACCTTGCGTTTCGATCCGGACGACAACATATAGATCGCCTTGTCCAGATGGGGCTCCAACCCCAGGCGCACTGCGACCTCCACTGCGACACCAACATCGAGACGCTGGGTACCTGCGGCCAGTAAACCGAAAAACTCACGCGGCGTACGCTGGTCAAAGGCGTTGGTTGCCGGCTCGATCCAGAAAACCTGGGCGCGGTACGCGTCCGGATCCAAATCCTGTCGCACCCCCCCAGCGGCAACCCATCCGGCCTGCGGCGCAAGATCCCCCGCCAGCAAGCGCAGCAGCGTCGACTTGCCGCGCTCGCCAGTCACCAGGGTAACGCCCTGCTCAATTTCCAGGTCAAGCGCGTTCAGGAGAGGCAACCCCGGATACGAGAAAGCCACTCCCTTCACCTGCAATAGCCTTGGTTCGCCGCGCTGCCCCTGGTTCATGTTGATAAACGATAGCAGACTGACTTGACGATCGCCGCCGCCGAGCCGATGATCCTCGCCTTTGAACGATGGAAAAGTATGCCCGTTTCGGGTATATTTTGGAGGTGGGAATGAGGTGCATCCTTAAGCGAAAGGAGTTTGCACGGTGGCAGGCAGGCGAGAAACTGCCCGATGTTGTCTTGTGCGAGGCGGTCACGGAAATGGAAAGCGGGCTGGTTGACGCGGATCTGGGCGGCTTGCTCTACAAGAAGCGCGTGGCCCGCCCGGGCGGCGGCAAGAGTCGTGGCTACAGGACGCTGCTGTCGGCTCGGATCGCAAGCCGCTACGTGTTCCTGCATGGGTTCCCCAAAAGCGACAAGGCGAACATCACGCAAGACGAGAAAAAGGCGCTGCAATTCGCCGGGAAGGTATTTTTGGAACTATCCGCAGAAGCCTTGATGAAGGCAATGCAGTCGGGCGCGTTGATGGAGGTGCATTGTGAGCAGAATCATTGAATCGTTGCGTGGCGACCTAGCCGCACTCCACAAGGCGGGAGCAATCAGCAAAGTCACGATGCGCGAGTTTGACGCGATCTGCCCGCCCCCGGTGCGCGCGTTCGGCGCCGCTGACATCAAGCGCCTGCGCGAAGGGTTGAAGTTCAGTCAGCCCGTGTTCGCGCTCCACCTGCACACCACGGCCTCGACGGTGCGGAAGTGGGAGCAAGGCGAAACCCGACCGGCTGGTCCGGCGCTCAAACTGCTCAACGTCATCGCCGACAAGGGCCTGCAGGCCATCATCTGATGGCCCGGGGTGAAGAAAACGAGAAAAACTCGACTGGAGACAACAACATGACAACCAAACCCACGCTAGGCAAACTACGACCCGACCAGATTCGGCTGCAATCCCTTCCCGAACTGCCCGCCGGGCTCATCGACGGCTTCAAATCGCTGGCGGACCTGACAGGAACCATCTCGGACGCATGCGATCTGCTGGGCATCGATTGCGTCGTGCCGGCGATCGAGCTGCCGCCCGTTGTACGCGGCAACCGCATCGTCGGGCCCGCCCTGACGGTGCGCAACATCGCGCGCACGACGCAGATTCACAAGGCGGTCACCGAAGGCAAGAATACGATGGGCGAAACCGAGGCGCACAACATCGCCAAGCCCGGAGACGTCCTCGTCATCGAAGGTCTGACCGGGTGCTCCAACATGGGCGGCCAGACAGCTTCGATCGGCAGGCGCCAGGGCGAAATCGGCGCGATCATCGACGGAACCATTCGCGATCCCGATCACTATTACAACGCCGGGTGGCCGGTCTGGTGCCGCGGATTTACGCCGATCACGGGCAAGTGGCGCCTCCAGACCGTCGAGGTCAATGGCCCCGTCCATATTGCTGGCGTACAGGTCAACCCGGGCGACATCGTCTGCGCAGATGACGCGGGCATCTGCTTTATTCCACTCGCACAAGCCGCCGAAGTCCTGGAAGTCTGCCTGCGTTTCGACAAAGGCGATGCCAAGCGCATGGCGGATATCCAGAGCGGCGCCAGCGTCGCCGACCTCGTCCAGCGCAAGTACAAGTAAGCAGGAGATCGCCATGATTAGCACAACCATGGTGCGCCGCGCGCGCGCCGCAACCGGCCGCGCCATCGCGCTGGCCACGCTGAGCGCCACGCTTTTGCTCGGCGCCCCCGCACATGGGCAGGCATGGCCTGACCGGCCCGTGAAGGTCGTCAACCCGTTTGCCCCTGGATCCGCAAGCGACATCGTCGCCCGGGTACTGGCGGATAAGCTTTCACCGCGCCTTGGCCAACCCGTCATCGTCGAGAACAAGCCCGGCGCAAATGCCATCATCGGCACGGAGCTCGTCGCGCGCGCCCAACCGGATGGCTATACGCTGCTTGCCGGCGGCACGACCACGCACGCGGGCAACGCGGCGCTCTTCAAGTCGCTGCCCTATGACCCGGTCAAGGATTTCGCACCTGTTGCCTACATCAACGGCCTGGAGTACTTCATGGTGGTCCCGGCCAGCCTGCCAGTGCGCTCTGTGAAGGAATTCATCGCGTATGGTCGCGCAAACCCGGAAAAGCTGAACTACGGCGCGGGCAACGCCTCGGGCACGATCGGCGCCGAGTTGCTCAAGTCGGCAACGGGGCTCGATATCACGCAGATCAACTTCAAGGGGCCTCCGCTTGCCGTCACCGAGCTGGTGGCAGGACGGCTCTCGGTCATGTTCCTCGATGCGGGAACGGCGGGGCCGTTCATCCGCGATGGGCGCATCCGCGCCCTGGCGATCGCCGCCGCGAAACGTTCGTCCAATTATCCCGATGTCCCGACGCTATCGGAGGCCGGCGTCGATGGAATCGACCTGACCGTATGGAACGGCGTCTGGGCGCCGGCCGGGACGCCCGCTGCGGTGATCGACCGTTTGAACAAGGAAATCAACGCGGTGCTGGCGATGCCCGAGGTCATCAACCGGATCAAGGAGCTTGGCTTCACGACGCAGGGCGGCCCCGGCCCGACGCCCGAAGACCTTGGGCGATATACCGTCAGCCAGATCGATACCTGGGGACGCCTGGTGCGGCAGGCCAACATCCCGCGCCAGTAAGCTGACCTTGATTTCCCCGCCGCCCTGATGGGCGGGGCCTGTCGCGCACGAGGTGCGTGCCCCAGACCAGCAGGGCGATCGCGGCAAACAAGTTGAGAAGCTGCGTCATCGGTCAGACTCGCCTCTTCCGGATCACTCGACCTTGGCACCCGCGCGGCGCACGACCTCGCCCCACGATTTCAGTTCGCTCTGCATGAAGCGGCCAAAGTCCGGGCCATCGCCTGAACCGGGCTGCGCGCCGTCGGCGGCCAGCCCCTCCTGGACCAGCGTGGAGCGCATCGCGGCATGCGTTGCGGCCGTCAGCTTGTCGATGACCGCGCGGGGCGTGCCCGCCGGCGCGACCAACCCGGCCCAGGACGTCACCACAAAGTCATCGATGCCGGCCTGCTGCATGGTGGGCAACTCGGGCGCAGCGCCTGATCGCGTCTCCGAGGTCACCGCAATCCCGCGCAGCTTGCCGCTTCGCGCATGACCAATCGCGCTGGGAATCGTCTCGAACCCGAACTGTGTCTCGTTGGACATCAGCGAGAGCATGGCGGGCCCGCCTCCCCGGTAGGGCACGTGCTTTACGTCCGTCCCGGTCAGAGTCCTGAATATTTCGCCAGCCAGATGCGCCGGCGATCCGTTGCCAGACGAGGCGTAGAACACCCGACCAGGATTGGCGCGGGCATAGGCCACGAGTTCGCCAACGCTCGAAACGCCGAGTTGGGGCGGCACCACCAGCAGCAGCGGGTACTTGGCCACGAGCATGATGGGCTCAAAGCTCTTGATGGCGTCAAAGTTCAGTTTTTCGTAGAGATGCGGGTTGATCGCCTGGCTGCTCAGCGTTGCCATGAACAGCGTGTAGCCATCAGGCGGCGCGCCCGCCACCGCCTCGGCGGCGATGTTGCCCGCCGCGCCAGGGCGGTTTTCCACGACCACGGATTGGCCGAGCTCCTCGGAAAGGCGCAGCGCGACCAGCCTGGCGAGCTTGTCCGTGGATCCGCCGGCCGCGAACCCCACGACCACCCGGACAGGCCTTGACGGGTAGACCTGTGCCTGCGCCGCAAAGGCCACGACGAGCCCGATTGCAAGCAGGATCCAACGCATAACCGGTCTGGACATCGTGCGAACCTCCGAAAAATGGAGTGGGCAAGGGTGCAACTTAGCACTTCCATGCTAAAAATAATATATGTCACCTGAGATCCCGACCGACAACGCCGCTTTAGCCGCCCAGGTGGTGCACGTGCCCCCGATGCGCCCGACGCTCTCTGAATCCAGCACCTCCTACCGGCTGGCGTTCGAGGATCCCGACTTCATCGAGCGGCCCGAAGCCCGCGGCATTCGCTTTCAGCTTGAACTGCTCAAAGCCGACCTGATCCTGCGCGAAAACCAGGTTGACCACACGATCGTGGTGTTTGGATCGGCCCGGTTCGTCAGCCGTGAGGATGCCGAGCGGCTCGTGGCCCAAGCCGTCACCGACGAAGAAAAATCCAGGGCGCAGTCGGCGCTGATCAACAGCAGGCATTACGAATCCGCCCGCGAATTCGGCCAGTTGGCCGCGACCTACAACCTGCGCCAGATTTCCCCGACCAAGCGCCTGCATATTTGCACGGGAGGCGGGCCGGGCGTCATGGCTGCGGCAAACCGCGGGGCGCATGAAACCGGCGACCTGTCGATCGGGCTCAATATCAGCCTGCCCCATGAGCAGCATCCGAATCAGTACCTGACCCCGGCGCTCTGTTTCCGGTTCCATTACTTTGCGCTGCGCAAGATGCACTTTCTGCTGCGTGCGCGGGCGATCGTCGCCTACCCGGGCGGCTATGGTTCTTTCGATGAAATTTTCGAGGTGCTCACGCTGGTCCAGACCAAGAAGATCCTGCCGATGCCGGTCGTGCTGGTCGGTCGCGATTTCTGGAAAAAAATCGTGCGCTTTGACCTGCTCGCGGAATACGGGCTCATCGACCCGACGGATCTGGACATCATCAGCTTTGTCGATACGGCCGAAGACGCATGGAAGGCGATTTCCCGGTGGTATCAGCTCGACC
>CAITPF010000214.1 GCA_903894155.1 uncultured beta proteobacterium
GTTCATCAGGCAGCAAACCATGCTTAAACGATTCAAGTCAGTTGAAAATCGCAGCGCATCCAAGATTATCGACATCTCCAACGATCTCGGGCGTGAGTACTGCGAGGCCGTGGGCGAGTCCTACGACGAGGCGGAGAAGACATCCTTTCTCGGTTTCGCCTACGCTTTGGTCTCCACGCTGCTGAAGTCCCGCAACGAGGTTGAGCTCAATCGCCTGGGCACGCCCCTGATCGCGCAGCTATCCCGTCAATATGGCAAGCGCGTCGGCGAGCCCCTGCCCCACGAAAAGCTCGTGGTCAGCATGGAGCAGGCCAACGCCAAGTTTGCGTCGCAAGTCTCGGGGTTCATCCAGTCCATGGAGAACGTGGATGCCGGCAGGGCTGCCGAAATCACGGGCAACATGGCACGTGATCTATATGTAAGAGCTTTCCAGAAGGTCTACCCGAATCTCGCGCCGCGCCAGATCGAGTTGAAAAACGTATTCACGAAGTGCTACGCGAACGCCAGCGCTTTTGCCAAAGCCGCATAGCCGCTTTCTAACCTGCCTGCCCCATCCCGGTCCACTGCGGATCGCGCAGTGCCTTTTTGTCGATCTTGTTTGTGCTCGGCACGCGGGGTAGTGCCTCGACAAAGCGCACGTGCCTTGGTTTCTTGTAACTGGCAATCTGCCTGCGGCAGTGGTCCACCAGTTCCTGGGCGAGGGGCGGGTCTCCTGTGCACACCACAAAGGCCATGACCGACTCACCCCAGTGCGCATCGGGGACGCCGACGACGGCCGCTTCCATGACCGACGCATGGGTGAGCAGCGCCTCTTCAACCTCACGCGAGTAGATGTTCTCGCCTCCTGAGATGATCATGTCCTTCTTGCGGTCGACGAGAAACAGAAACTGGTCTTCGTCGAGATAGCCAAGATCGCCCGAGCAATACCAGCCATCCCGAACTGCTGTCAGCGTCGCGATGGTGTTGTTCCAATATCCCTGCATCAGGGCTGGAGAATGAATCGCCACCTCGCCGACCTCGCCGGTCGCACACACGCTGCCATCGGGACCGCGAATTTCGATACGGCACCCAAAGTACGATTGGCCGGCTGAGGCGAGGCGACGCTTCTCGCCAGGAGCGCCATCCGGTTGGTGCTGGTGCTTGTACATCACCGTGCCCAGCACATTTTCCGTGGCCCCATAGACCTGGATAAACACGGGGCCGAAATGGGCGATCGCCCGCTTGAGCAAGGGAACCGGCATCGGCGAAGACGAATAGACGATCGTGCGCAGAAACTGCGGCTTGCGACGCACTTCGTCCGGTGCATTGAGCAAAGACTGGATCATCACCGGCGCGAAGAGCGCTGCCGTCACGCGGTTCGCGTCGAGGCTTTCAAATACCTCAACGACATCGAATGCGCGATGCAAGACAATCGCCGCACCCGCCCAGGCGTAGCCCAGGTAGATATTGATTGCGCCCACGTGATAGAACGGCATGACCACGAGCGCGCGGTCAGTCGGATTCACGGAAAACGCGTTTGAGCAGATCATCATGTGGGCCACCTGCGCCTGCTGACCATGCATCACGCCCTTGGGATGCCCCGTCGTGCCGCTGGTATAAATGAGGAACACCGTGTCCTCGCCCGTGACGCGCACGTCGGGTCTCTCGTCGCTCGCGGCAGACTGCAGTTGCCGGTATTCGTGCCCGCCTTGCGACGGTTCGCCCCCTACGCACACAAGGATAGGAGCAGACGCGAGTTGCGCGCAGATGCTGCGCACCCTGTCGGCATATTGCGCCTCGTAAATCCAGATCGCCGGATCGCAATCCCGGACAATGTGCAGTTGCTCCGCCTCGCTCAGGCGATAGTTCAGCCCCACGCTGATCATCCCGGTCAGGCTGACCGCGCCGATCAATTCGATGAACTCGATGCAGTTTTGCGCGAGGATCAGGACGCGATCCTGCCGCTGTAACCCAAGCCCCCGCAAAGCGTTGCCAGTTCGGCGGGCACGCGCGAGCAACTCCCGGTGGGTCACCGAGTCGCCCTGGTAGACCACGGCGGGCAGGTTTCCGAACAAGGCGGCGTTTCGTTCCAGTACATCGCCGATCAGCATGATGGCGTCTCCATGTGTTTATTGTTGTCGCGATCGCATGCAGATGGTGTTTTACCTTTTTTCATTGCGATTGACACGTGCGATTTCTGTACGGTACTGTCCGGTAAACACCCCGAACCGCCAAAATAGGCAGGGCCCGCGAAGCGGTACGCCCTCAATCAAAAAGCCGGGGCTGCATTGGGAGACAGCATGGCGTTTACGCCCAGCGGCGAGGACGGTCTGATTGCGCAGACCGTGCGCAGGTTTATCACCGAAAGACTTCAGCCCCTCGAAGCGCGGATCGATGCCGCCGACCAGGTCGATCGCCACGAAATCCAGGCGCTCAAGCGCGAAGTGATGCAACTCGGGCTCTTCGGCTACAACATGCCCGGCGATCTGGGCGGCCCGGGATTGTCGGTGACGACGCAGTGCATTATCGACGAAGAACTCGGACGCACCACCATGCCCCTTGCCGAAGCCTTCGGCCATCTGCCTGGGTCACTGCGCTTTGCCAATGTGGATCAGCGCGCATGGTTGGTGCAGCCTCTGATGCGCGCGGAAACGACGATCGCCTATGCGCTCACCGAGCCTGCCGCGGGGTCAGACCTGTCTGCGATCCTGACACGCGGGCGCAAGACTGACTCCGGTTGGGTGCTGGACGGCACCAAGCACTTCATCTCGGCGGCCGAAGATGCGGACCACGTGATCGTACTCGCCACCACAGACAAAGCCGCAGCACTCAAGGGCCGCCTGACGACGTTTATCGTCGAGCGCGGGAACCCGGGGCTGAAAATCCTGCGGCGATTCGGCAAGATGGGCTGGCGCGGGCACCCGCTCTCGGAGTTGGCGCTTGAAGACTGTTTCGTGCCCGATTCCCACGTGCTGGGCACCCCGGGGCAAGGTTTCATGGCGATGATGGGCACCATCAATAACGACCGCCTGATGGTTGCGGCCAAGTGCGTCGGGATTGCCCAGGCATGCATGGACCTGGTGTTGCCGCACGTGCGCGCGCGCAAAACCTTCGGCCAGCCGCTTGCCAGTCACCAGGCCATCCAGTTCAGCATCGCCGACTGCGATGTCGAGATCAACGCCGCGCGCCTCCTGGTGCAGCAGGCCGCGCGGCTTGCGGACGACGTAAGCCCGGATTTCAGGATTGCAGCATCGCGTGCCAAACTGTTCGCCAGCGAAATGGGGGGACGCGTCGCTGACCGTGTGCTGCAAATTTTCGGTGGCGCGGGTTATATGACCGATTTGCCGATTGAGCGCTATTACCGGGACGTGCGCGCGTTTCGCATTGGCGAGGGAACCTCGGAAATGCAGCGCATCCAGATCGCGCGCGACGTGATAGAACGCGGCTAGGCTGGCCCAGACGATGGACTTTGTTCTCATCCTGCAGACCCTGTTGCTCGCGCTCGCCACGGCGGGGCTCTACGCCGCGATTGCGTCCGGGCTGACGCTGGAATTCGGGGTCACTCGGATCATCAACTTCGCCCACGGCGAATTCGTGATGCTGGGCGCTTTTGTCACTTACTTCCTGAACACGCTGGCCGACGTACCGGCGCCACTGGCCATCCTCATCGCAGGTGCCGCGATGGCGGTATTCTCGGTGCTCGTGTTCTACGGTTTCCTGGCGCACGTCCTGAGGCAGGACGAGCACAACCAGATCCTCGCGACGCTGGGTCTCTCGATTCTCATCATCAACCTGGCCATCATCGCCTGGACACCGGACGCGAGAGTCATGCACGTCAGTCCGGTGATGCCCGCGTTATCCCTGTTGGGCGTGACAATCCCCGGCAACAATGTGTTCGTGCTGCTGGTCGGAATCCTGCTTTACGCGGCGCTCATGGGGTTCATGCGTTACTCCCGCTACGGTCTTGAACTGCGCCTGGCGAGCGACGATCCAGATCTGGCAGCGCTCACCGGCATCAACGTCAACCGCATGTTCGCCCTCTCCTTCATGATCGGTGGCATCACGGCGGGCATTGCGGGCGGGCTTGTGGCGCTTGTGCTGTATGTGCAGCCCTCGGTCGGCGTGGATCTCGTGATGCGCGCCTTCGCCATCGTCGCGCTGGCGGGGTTGGGCAGCATCCCCGGCGCCCTGATCGGCGCGGTGATCCTCTCCGTCGCCGAAGGGTTCGTGGCGACCTTCGTTTCGCAGGGAGCGAGTTGGGGCTATGGCGTGGCGTTCCTGATCATCGTGATCGTGTTGCTGGTCAGGCCTTATGGCATGTTCGGCCGGGAGCGCCGCGCATGAATTGGCGCACCGCGCGGCGAACCGCAATCTACGCTGCGATTGCCGTAGTTGGCGGGGGCATCGCGTATTCCAATGAAGCGTTCTGGATCCAGCTTGCGCTGGGCGTCATGATTTCGGCCGTGCTGGCGCTATCCTGGGACATTCTCTCGCGCACCGGCCAGGTCACGCTTGGATCGGCCGCGTTTTTCGGATTGGGCATCTACGCGCTTGCGCTGCTGGAACCGCTCACCGGCGTCGCCCTGGCGTGGGCCGGCAGTGTCCTGGTCTGCGCGCTGACCGCCATGTTGCTGGGCATGCTGACGCTTCGTCTGCGCAAGATGTATTTCGCGATCGCCACGCTCGGGCTGACGCTTTCGCTGCAGGTGCTGGTGCTGGTGTTCAAGGACTGGACGGGCGGCAGCGGCGGAATATCGCCACCGGTATTAATGGACGGCGACCCCCAACTGCAATTGCTCGTCGTGACTGCGGTCACGATCTTTGGCGCCATGGTTTCGGATTTTTTTCTTTCCTCCCGGTTGCGGCCGGCCTTGTTTCTGGTGCGCACCAATCCCGAGCTTGCCGCAGCAAGCGGCATTGCCGTGGTTCGAACGCGCATCGTGGTCTTCACGGTTTCCGGCGTTCTGGCCGGGATTTGCGGTGCGCTGTACGGTAGCCTTTACGGGTACGTCGTGCCAACCGACGTATTTACGGTCAACTGGAGCGTGCTGCCGCTGGCCATCGCGATCCTGGGCGGCATGGATACGACACTTGGCCCGCTTCTGGGCGCCGTGCTCATCCGCGCGCTTGAGGAAGTCGCACGGGCGACCATCGGCGGCGTCGGCTATCAGGTTGTCTACGGCGCAGTCATCATCCTCTTCGTGCTCCTGCTGCCCAAGGGACTCGCCGGCCTGATCGAGCGGATACGCGCACGCATGGGGAGATCGCCATGACCGTTGCGTTGCGGGTTGAACAACTGACCGTGGCCTTCGGAGGTCTCAAGGCGCTCGACAAGACCTCGCTCACCTTTGAGCAAGGGAAGATTTGCGGGTTGATCGGCCCGAACGGTTCGGGCAAGAGCACGCTCGTCAATACCGTATCGGGCCAGATCCGACCCTCCGCTGGCACGATTCGCCTGCAGGATACCGAGATCGGGGCCCTGCGCAGCGACCAGATCGTGCGGATGGGCCTTGCGCGCACCTACCAGATCCCGCGTGTTCCGCCTCAGTTGACGGTACAGGAAGTCATCCGCGTTCCGCTGCACTTCGTCGGTCGCGAGCAGCACCTGCTCGGCACCCTGCATGACGAACGCTCGATTGCGCGTTTTTGCGCACTTGACGCTGTCTTTGACCGACGATGCGGCGAACTCACGGTTCCCGACCTTCGGCGTCTTGAAGTTGCCCGCGCGCTTGCCTGTGGCCCCGCGGTCCTTTTGCTCGATGAGGTCATGGCAGGGCTCTCGCGCCAGGACGCCGCAGTCATGACCGACGTGATTCGCCGCGTGCACGAGGCAGGCGTGACGATCATCATCATCGAACATGTCATGTCGGTCATATCCGCGCTGTGTCAGCACGTGCTGGTCCTGAACCAGGGTGCGTTGCTGGCGAGCGGCGAGGCGCGCGACGTGCTTTCGGATCCGATCGTGCGCGAGGCCTATTTGGGCAAGGGGTTCAAACTGTGAGCGGCCTGCAAGCGACGATTGCGGGCGCGCGATACGGCACGCTGACAGTGCTCGGCAACGTCGAGCTGCGGGTCGCCCCGAACCAGACCGTCGTCTTGCTTGGGTCAAACGGCGCAGGCAAGACGACCGCATTGCGCGCGATCATGGGCACGGTGGCTGCGGCCAGCAGGACGTTGTCCATCGACGGACGCGACATCACGGCCTTGCCCACCTGGCGACTCGCGCAGGCCGGCATCGTCATGGTTCCGGACGGTGCGCGTTGTTTTCCCAACATCAGTGTGCGCGACAACCTGCTGGGGGCCTACACGGCGACCCACGCGCGGCGCAGCACGCAGGAATTCGAGCGGCTCTACCGCGAGTTGGTCAGTTACTTCCCCATTCTCGATGAGCGGGCAGAACAACTATCCGGAACAATGAGCGGTGGCCAGCGTCAGATGCTCGCCGTGTGCAGGGCGCTGATGGCCGAACCCAGGGTGCTCCTGCTTGACGAACCATCCGCCGGGCTCGCACCGATCATCGCAGAGGCGCTTTTCGAAGCGCTGCTGGAGATCCAGCGGGCACGTCAATGCGCAGTGATCCTCGCCGAGCAAAACGCCGGCTATGTGCAACCCTTCGGCGGGCACTGCATCGTTCTGGCCGAGGGTGAGGTTGCGCTCCAGGGCACCATGCAGTCTGTGCTCGCGGACGAACGACTGAGGCTGGCGTACCTTGGGTTTTGACCGATCGAACATGGAGATGACCGATGCCGCGCGTATCGAGTGACGTAGTGATTGTCGGGGTCGGCGAGACCACCGTTGGCAAGCTGCCCGGCTACCAGCCGGTGCAAATCCAGGCCTGGGCCGTCGAAGCGGCGCTTGCCGACTGTGGAATGCGAACGCCCGACCTGGATGGCCTGATCAATCTCGATCCCTATGCGATTCCAAATTCGATGTTCGCCTCGACACTATGCGAATACCTCGGGATGAAACCGCGGTTTCAGGCCACCGTTGACGTTGGGGGTACCGTCACGGGAATGGCGATGCTTCAGCAGGCGATCTGGGCCATTGAGTCGGGATATTGCGAGACCGTGGCCTGCGTCTATGGCGAGAACACCCTGACGGGACGTGCACCCGGTCAACACGGCCTGGTGATGCAAAACCTGCTGGGAGGAGAGGAGTGGGAGGATCCGTTCGGTCTGCACGGCATGGTCACACCCTATGCGCTGCTTGCGCAGCGCTACTTCCACCTCTACGGCGCGACGCCCGACGATCTCGCCGAAGTGGCAGTGATCACGCGCCGTCATGCGCTCAACAACGACAACGCCCAGATGAAGAAGCCGATCACGGTTGACGATCATCACAACAGCCGCATGATCAGCACGCCACTGCGACTGCTGGACTGCTCGCTCGTATCGGACGGCGGGGGCGCGGTCATACTGACCACGCGCGACCGTGCCAGATCGCTTGGTCTGCCTTATGTGCACGTGCGATCGATGGCGATGCGCGGCACGCACAACTCCATCGTCCAGACACCCGACATCCCGGATCTCGGCATGGCCGGCGCCGCGCGCGATGCCTTCGAATCCGCCGCAATGTCGGCGACGGACTTCGACGTTGCGCTGCTGCACGATGCCTTCACCATCTCGGTGCTCATCACCCTGGATGCCCTTGGATTTTGCGAACCCGGCCGGGCCGGCGACTACCTGCGCCAGGGTCATGCAAGCATGGGTGGGCGCTGTCCGTTGAACCCGCACGGGGGGTTGCTGTCGCAGGCACATATTGGCGGCATGCTGCACATCACCGAGGCCGTGCACCAGCTGCGCGGCACAGCAGGTCGCCGGCAAATCGCACAAGCGCGGCGCGCCGTCGTCAGTGGCAATGGCGGCGTCTTCTCGATCTGCGGCGTCATGACCATGGAGGCTCAATGAACCAGCAAACAATCCGGGCGCACCTGCCCACGCCCACGGTCGATTCCGCGCCGTTCTGGGAAGGCTGCACGCAGGGCAAACTGCTCCTGCAAGCCTGCGACGCCTGCAAGGGCATGATCTATTTTCCGCGCAGAGCGTGCCCGCATTGCGGCGCATCATCGCTTCGGTGGGCCCAGGCCAGTGGCCGCGGACGCGTGTTCTCCTTTTCCGAGGTTCACGTTTCCTTCTATGGCCCGGAGTGGAACTCCGAACTACCATACACGCTTGCGCTGATTGACCTGGAGGAAGGTCCGCGCATGTTGAGCCGGATGATGGGCGACACCAGTGAAATCCGGATCGGAGATTCCGTGCAGGTGGTGTTCGTCGACGTAGAAAACCAGAAGCTGCCCTTTTTTCAGCTATCAAAATAACCGTACCGGGAGAAGACAATGCAATTTGGCAAATTCGGCAAGCTCATCGGGGCGCTCGCCTTGTGTGCAGTCGCCACACTCGTGCAGGCGCAGTCCGGCGACCCCATTAAGATCGGTGTACCGATGCCGCTAACCGGCCCGCTGGCCGGTGCAGGCCGGCTCATCCTCGCCGGGGCGCAAATGGCCACCGACGAGGTCAACGCCCGGGGCGGGCTGCTCGGGCGCCCGGTCAAACTGCTGGTCGAAGACACCAAGAGCGAGCCCAATACCGCGGCGATCGTCGCGGCCAAGCTGATCAACCAGGACAAGGTCTTCGCCTTTGCGGGCGGCTACGGCAGCACAGCAGATTTCGCCATGCTGCAGGGCATCAAACGCCAGGGACCCATCTTCGTGCATCTCGGGTCTTCGGCCGTCAAGCTTGAGGAAACCTTTGGCGCGGAGCCCTGGTACTACCACGTTTACATCGTCGACTATCACCGGCAAAAAGGCGTCGCGTCCTTCCTGAGCAGCATCGAACCAAAACCCAAACGCGTCGCCATCGCCCACGAAGATGGGCTCTATGGCTCGGATGCGGTCAAGTTTGCCGAGCAATACCTGACGGCGGCGGGCTTTGAGGTCGTGATGAAAGAGCCCTACAAGGCCGGAACGCCGGATCTCTCGCCGATCCTTTCGCGCGTGAAATCGCTCGACCCGGACGTATTCTTCTTCGTCGGCTACTCGGGTGACAACATCCAGATCGCCCGCCAGGCCAAAGCGCTCGCGGTCAAGCCCAAGTTGATGATGATCGTCGCTGCCGGTGAAAAGCGCGACGATTTCGGCGATTTTGGCGACGGCATTGCCGTGATCGGCGAATGGGCACCAGAGCAAAAGACGGCAGGGATGGATGATTTTCTCAAGCGCGCGATTTCAGGCCAGTCGCCGGACACCAAACTTGTCCCGGCGTTTGTCCAGGGCTACACGGGCGCCCTCACCCTGTACGAAGCGATCGCGCGTGCTGGCGCGCTCGACCGGGAAAAGGTGCTCAAGGAATTGAATACGGGAACATTCAACACCCCCTATGGCGCGCTGTCCTACAAGGATTCAGAGAAAGGCGGGAAACACCAGCTCCTGACCGATGCGACGCTGATCGTGTGGCAATACCGCCCTGTTGGGCAGGAAGTCGTATGGCCAGCGGCTAAGGCCAACGGCAAGCTGATCTACCCGGCCAGGTAACGCGATGGCTGTCGACGTTTCGATGCACGGGCACGTGGCCCTGCTGACCCTGAACGAGCCGCAACGGCGCAACTGCATCTCGGGCAAGCTCGTTGGCGATTTGCACGCGGCCCTTGATTCCCGTGAAGCAGCCGGCGCGCGTGCCATCGTCATCACCGGCGCGGGAAGCGCCTTTTGCGCGGGCGCCGACATTCACGACCTGCTCACGCTCGGGTGGCTCAACGGCCAGGATCGTACGACGTCCCCCGTGGGCGTGTTCCGACGGCTGAAGGAGTCCGCGCAGGTCACCATCGCCGCAGTCAACGGAATGGCGCTCGGCGGTGGGGTCGAGCTCATGCTCGGGGCCGATCTTGCCGTCGCGTCCGTTGACGCCACGTTCACGTTGCCGGAAATCGCCCACGGCGTGATTCCCAATACCGGCCTCGCGCTTTTACCCGCGATCGTGGGCTGCCGGCGCGCGCTGGAGTGGGTTCTGACGCGTCGCGCCGTCACGGCCAACGAGGCCCTGGCATGCGGACTCGTCAGCCAGGTCGTCGCCACCGCCGAGGTTGTCCCGACGGCGCTTGCGCTGGCCGAACGCATCGTTGCCAATGCATCGCCCGGCGCAATTGCCCAAGCCAAGCGCAGCCTGAACAGGCACGCGCAGGTTGATTGGGGCGAGATCGAGGCGAGCCTGATGCGGTTGCCGAATGAAGAATGGCAGGAAGGACTCGGTGCTTTCACCGAGCGCCGCAAGCCTGACTATGCGAGGTTCTGGCCCGGGGATTCCGATCGGACAAGAATCAATCCAGCTTGAGCTTGATGTCCTTGGCCACGCCAGCCCATTTGCGGCTTTCCCGATCGATCATGGCCGCAAAATCCGCGGGCGTGCCGGGGGCGGGATTCAGGCCCTGGGCGCGCAGCTGGCGCACCAGATCATCATCGACGAGGATCGCAACGAGTTCCTTGTTCAGGCGCGCGACGACTTCGGGCGGCGTACCGGCGGGCACCATGAACCCGTTCCAGTCGAGCACCTCGTACCCCGGCACCGATTCCGCGATCACGGCGACATCGGGAAACTCCGCTGCACGCTTGGCGCTGGTGAGCCCGAGCGCGCGCAGCTTATCTGCCTTGACCAGGGGCCAGGCGGGCGGTTGCCCGCCGAACGTCAGCGCGACATCGCCCCCGACCACTGCGGCAAGCGCAGCAGGCGCGGTCTTGTAGGGAATATGTACGAGTTTGACTCCTGCCATTGCCGCGAAAAGCTCGCCCGCCATATGTGATGCTGTTCCGTTGCCGGCCGAAGAATAGGTGATCTTGCCCGGCTCCGACTTTGCCGCCGCGATGACATCAGCCACGGATTTATAGGGCGAGGCCGCGCTCACCACCGCAAGCAGCGGCGTCGTCACCGATAGCGTCACGGGCGCAAAATCCCGCCTGGGGTCATAGGGCAAATCCACGTAGATGTTGGGGTTGATCGTCAGGGTGCCGACGTGCCCGATCACCAGGGTGTAACCATCGGGGGTGGCCCGGGCGGCCTGGCCCATGCCGATCGACCCGCCCGCGCCCACCTTGTTTTCGACGAGCACCGGTTGCCCGATCTGCGCGGAAAGCTTCTGCGCCACCAGGCGCGTGACCACGTCGGGCGACGATCCGGCACCGTGCGGGATGATGACCCGAAGGGGTTTATCGGGGTAGGATTGGCCCCATGCCGTCGCGCAGACCGAAAAGGTCGCGGCGAGCAGGACAAGACCGCGCAGTAGACTGAATCGCATCGTAAGCTCCTTGGCTGCGACAATACTACAATCGCTGCCGACAGCAGCAACGAGACACGGGAACGCCAATCGAATGGATCGCGCGCACACGACACCCGGCGGCCGGACAGCCGCACAAAAAATCATCGCCCGTGCTGCGGGTCTTGATCACCTTGACGTGGGCGATGTGGCCTACCCGAGACCCGAATTCATCTTCATCCACGACGGCTTTGTCGAAACGGCATGGCGCGAGCTCAGCGACCTCGGCTTTGCGAGGGTGCACGATCCCGAGCGCCTCGTCTTCGTCACGGACCACGAAGTCGCGTACGGATCGCAAAAGGCGATCCAGCGCGGCGCCAATATCCGCCGCATCGCCCAAGACTGGAAGGTCGGCCATTTTTTTGACGTCGGGCGCGGCGGGCACGGCCACATTTTCCCGATCGAATCAGGCATGGTACGAGGGGGAATGTTCGTTTTCGCCTACGACATGCACGCGACCAATTTCGGCGCCGCCGGCGCGATGACGTTGCCCGTGAGCACCGAGATCACTTCGGTGCTTGCAACAGGCAGCGTCTGGGTGCGCGTTCCCCAGACAATCCGGGTGGTGCTCGAGGGTCAATGGCCCATTGGCGCACACGGGCGTGATCTCGGCTTCATGCTCGCCGCGGGCCTTAGCGGGAACGGCGGGCGTTGGGGTGTCGCGGGCGACTACCGGGTCATCGAGTTCGACGGCGCCGCAGTGACCGGTATGTCGCTGGCCACCCGGGTTGCGCTTTGCAACTCGGTGACCGAAATCGGCGTGGCCACCGTGCTGTTCCCCCCGCTTCCCACCGATGCGGCATTCGATGATCCGTCGGTACGCAGCGACCCGGACGCATCGTTCGAAGCAACGATTGAAATCAGGCTCAACGACATCGAGCCGCAGATCGCGCTGCCCGGCGGCCCTCAAAACGCGGCCCCGGTCAGCGCCGCGGTCGGAACGCGCATCGATCATGCATTCATCGGGTCCTGTGGATCGGGCATGTTCGAAGATTTTGCGTGGGCCGCGCAAATGATGCGCGGTCGGCGCATTGCGGATGGCGTGCGCATGTTCATCGTGCCCGGTACGGTGGAGACCGCCAGGCGACTTGCCACGGAAGGCATTCTCCCGATCTTCCTGAACGCGGGCGCCGTGCTGTTGCCACCGGGCTGTGGTCCCTGCGCGGGCGGCCTGATGGGGCCGCTGGGTGCCGGCGAGACATCCATCTCGACCGCCGCAACCAACCACGCCGGGCGCTTCGGCGCAGCCGACGCCCAGGCCTACCTTGCCAGCCCGCTGACCGTCGCCGCCTCGGCGCTCGCGGGCTTCATCGAGGATCCACGCAACGTCATAAGGCGCGCGCCATGAATGCTCCCCTGATCCGCCGTGGCATCTGTCACGTGTTCGGCGATGACATTCCGCTCGATGAAGGCGTGATGCCGTTCAAGTATGCGATCGGGCGCGTTACCGATCCGCAGGAGCTGATTCCTCATCTGTTCGAAGCCATTGACCCCACCTTCGCGACGCGCGTGCGGCATGGTGACATCGTCATCGCAGGGCGCAATTTCGGCTGCGGCAAGGCACACATGCAAGGCTTCATTGCGATGGCTGCGCTCGGGATGGGTGTGCTGTGCGGCTCAATGCCTTACAAATCGCACCGCGGCGCCATCGCGCGCGGGGTACCCGTATTGACGGGTTGTGAAAACGCCCCAGACTTTGCCTGCACGGGCGATGACCTTGAGATTGATTTTTCGAGCGGTTGCGCCACGAATCACTCGCAGGGCAGGCAAACGCGGTTCCCCCCGCTTGCGCCGATACTGGCCGATTTGGTTGCGCAAGGCGGACTACGGGGCGCGCTCACCGCATACCTGCAAGCACATCCGCACATGCGCGAAACTGCCTGAGGGGCCCGCAGCTGCGGTGCCCGTCTATCGGGCAGAAAAAACCCGGCCGAACCTGCACGACCGGGCTAAAACGCCCGTTGCGGGGCGGGAGGAGTAGAGACAATCCATTGGGCCGAAGCCGATTTTGCTTCGAGCCCGTAAATATTTTCACATGATTGCCTTGACTTAGGTCATATTTCCGCGTCGTGCGCAGGGTGAATCCCGATCGTCTTGCCGCTACCGCCTTGCGCGAGGGGAGCGGCGACCGGGTGCGAACGAAATCTCTTGGATTTCCGCGATCCCGGAGCCAAAATCACGGGTGGTGTGGTGTTTTCCCTGAACCTGGTGGCAATGACAATGTGGCGTGTCTGTAACTTTGTGATTTTGACGTTTCTGGCACTTGCCGCGGCACCGTCGCTCGCGCAATACCCTGACAGGCCAATCAAGCTGATCGTGCCATGGCCCCCGGGCGGCGCATCCGACGTCCTGGCGCGCTATGTAGGAGCCGAACTCGGGTCGATTCTCGGGCAACCGGTCGTCGTCGAGAACAAGGCCGGCGCCAACGGGATCGTGGGCACGCAGGCCGCCGCCAGGATGCCTGCGGACGGCTACTCCTTTCTGGGCGTCACCGCCGAGACACACGCCATCAATCCCGCGGTGTACGTCCCCCTGCCCTACGATCCGCTGACAGATTTCGATCCGCTGGGCATGGTGGCCCACGTATCGCTGGTGCTCGCCGTTCGCGCCGACCTGGCACCCAACAACATGAACGAACTGCTCGATTTCGCGCGGTTGCACCCTGGCAAGCTGTCGGCCGGGAGCTACGGCGTGGGAAGCACGTCCCATCTCGGGCTCGCGACCCTGGAGGCGCTCACCAAAACGACTTACGCGCACATCCCCTATCTCGGCGTGAGTCCGACGGTCAACGCCCTGCTGGCCGGGCAGATCGACCTCGCTTTCGTGAACGCCTTTAACGTCGAGCAGTTCTATAAGTCCGGAAAGATCAAGATCCTGGGCGTGGCGGGCGACGCGCGCCTGCCCACGATCCCCGCCGTGCCTACCATGGCCGAGCAAGGACTGGCAGGGCTCTCGGCGGGCAACTGGTACGGATTTGTCGCTCCCCATGGCGTTCCCGACGCGATCCAGCGCCAGCTTGCCGCCGCGATTCGCCAGGTCGCGCAATCCGCAGGATTTCGGGAGAAGGCCAACACGCTCGGCATGATTGTCGATTACCGCGATGGCCCCGACTTTGCGAAGCACATGCGCGCTGAAGGCGCGCGCCTTGGGCAAATCGCGCATGACAAGTCCATTGAGCTCAGGCGCTGACATCATGGAAGCCAAACCCTCCTATAAGATGAGCTCGCCCGCGGCGAGCTTTCGGCCCACGCTGATGGGGCGCGATTTCGCGGTGTCCTGCGGCCACCCGCTGGCGGCGATGGCGGCCGCCAACGTGCTGCAACGCGGGGGCAACGCAATCGACGCGGGCGTGACAGCCGCCATGGCGCTGGCCGTACTGCAACCGGACATCGTCAGCTTCGCTGGCGTGGCGCCGACCCTGATCTACAGCGCGGCGGATCGTCGCGTCACGAGTCTTGCAGGCCTGGGGTACTGGCCCGAGGGCACGGATATCGCGCGATTGCGGGCCGAAGGCGGCGATGCCATCCCGGAAGGGCTGCTGCGCACCGTGATCCCGGCTGCGCCCGCCACCCACATCGAGGCGCTTCGTCGCTTCGGCACGATCGGCTTCGAACAGGCTGCAACACCTGCCGCCCAACTGGCGCGCGACGGATTCGCCATGTACCGGTTGCTGGCCGAAAGCCTCAAGGGCGACGCGGCAAGCTACGCGCGCTGGCCAGCGAGCGCCAGCATCTTCCTTCCGGCAGGCGCGCCGCCGCGCGAAGGCGATCTCTTTCGGCAGGAAGACCTGGGGCGCACGATTTACGCGATGATCGCCGCTGCAAAGGCGGCGAAAACGCGTTCGGAGGGACTGGACGCGGCGGAGGACTATTTTTACCGTGGCCCGGTCGCGCAGGCGATCCATGATTACCACGCCGCCAACGGCGGGTTCATGACCCTCAAGGACCTCGCGGGCTTCGACGTACCGGTTGAAGCGAGTCTTTCCGCGCGCTTCGGACGGTATGAGGTGCATGTCAACGATGCCTGGTGCCAGGGCATGACGCTGTTGCAGACCCTGGTGATGCTGGATCAGGAGCACCTCGACTCGCTGGAACACAACTCGACGCAATACCTGCACACCATCGTCGAAGCGCTCAATCTTTCCTTTGCCGATCGCGAGGCCTATCTCGGGGATCCGCGCTTCGTGAAAGTCCCGGTGAAGGGGATGCTGTCGCAGGACTATGCCCGCAAACAGCGCTTGCGGATCGACCCGCGCCAGGCGTTCGGGAAGATGCCGAATCCGGGCTGGCCGGCGGGCAGCGAAGGCTTGAGTCACGAACACCTTGACCTCGATGCGAGTGCCTCGACGCCACCGGTCGGGCAGCGCCCCGCGCCCGACACGATCTATTGTGCCGTGATCGACCGTGACGGCAACGTCTATTCGGCCACGCTCAGCGACAACACCCACGACACGCCGATCATTCCGGGGACAGGCCTGGCAATTTCTTCGCGCGGATCGCAGTCACGGCTCGATCCCCGCCATCCTTCGGCGGTCGCGCCGCTCAAGCGGCCTCGCCTGACGCCGGCGCCTGCGCTGGTCACGCTCGACGGCAATCCGTTCATGGCGCTGGGCACGCCCGGTGGCGACGTGCAGATGCAGGCAATGCTGCAGGTATTCCTGAACGTGGTGCTGCACAAGATGCCCCTGCAACAAGCCATCGAAGCCGGCCGCGTCTGGAGCATGAACTTCCCGAACTCGTTTGCCCCGCACGCCTACAGCCCGGGGCGTCTTTGTATCGAGGGCAGTATCCGGCCGGAAGTTGCAAACGGCCTGCAGTCGCTGGGACACCACACGGAAGCGTGGGCGCAGTTTCCTGCGGCAGGCGGCGGCATTTGTGCAGTGCTGCGCGATCCGCGCACGGGACTGCTGCATGCGGGCGCCGATCCGCGCCGCGAATGCTACGCCCTCGCCTGGTGAGCGACTTCGGCACGCCAGGGCGCCGTCGGGTGTGAGACGTGATAAATTAATCCGCAATTCGCGACGCATCGTGATGACAAAAATGATTGCCCGGGGGAGACAGCCTTGAGGCTGGCCAGAATGGGCATCTGGAGAGCATGTTGACTTCCGTGATACGCACGCTTGGCGTCGCGCTTGCGACTGCGCTGGTCGCCCTGGCGCCCGGGCAGCCTGCCCGCGCGCAGGAGGCAGGACTTCCGAAAGTCATCCGGATCATCGTGCCGTTCTCGGCGGGCGGCAGCAACGACGTCTATGCCCGCGCGCTCGGCCAGAAACTCGCCGCGCGCCTCGGTGTGACATTCATTGTCGAGAACAAGCCCGGCGCGGGCGGCGCGATCGGCGCCGACATCGTCGCGCGCGCGGAACCGGATGGCGCCACGTTGCTGCTGAACTCAACGTCATTCGCCACCAATGCGGCGACCAAAGGCAACTTGCCCTTTGATCCGATTCGATCCTTTTCCCCCATCGCCATCGTCGCCAAGGGGCCGATGGCGCTCATCGTCGGGGACAAGACTCCCTACAAGACGGTGCCGGACCTGATCGCCGCGACGCGGGATGCAAATAACAAGGTCAACTACAGTTCGGCAGGTGTCGGTTCCATCGGCCAGCTCAGCGTCGAACTGTTCAAGTCGATGTCCGGCACGACAGCACTGCACGTGCCCTATCAGGGCGTGAACAACGCCGTCACCGACATGATTGGCGGCAACATCGACTACATGATCACCACGACGGCCTCGGTCGGCGGTCCGCTCAAAGCAGGGCAGGTCCGGCCGATCGCAGTGACATCGCTTGAGCCCTCCAGGTTCTACCCCGGCGTGCCAGCGGTCGCCGCGACCATTCCGGGCTATTACGTCGACGTCTGGTGGGTCGTGATGGCGCCGGCCAGAACACCCAGGGCGATCATTGACAGACTCAACGCCGCAATCCGCGAGGTCAGCCAACAGCCTGAAATGCTGCGTCTGTTCGCGCAGGAAGGTGCCGAACCAACTGATGACTCACCGGAACAGGCCGCCGCCTACGTCACCAGGGAAGTAAACCGCTGGAAGAAAGTCGCGCAGGATGGCAACATCCGGGAAAACTGATTCCCGACGCGCACGCACCCCCATTCGATAAAAGCAGGCCCCACGGAGCACCGGACAACATGAGCCAGAACGCAGATACTCTCCTGCAGCAGTTCGCCGATTATTTTTGCAAGATGCGCTACGAGGATCTTCCGCAGGATGTCGTCCTCAAGGCGAAGATGCTCACGCTGGATTTGCTCGGTGTGGCCATCGCAGGCGTGAAAATGGATTTCCCACGCGCGACGATCGATTACCTCGCAAGCCTCAAGGGCGTTGAGCAGGCCACCCTGCTCGGGCGCAAAGACAAAGTGCCTGCGATCCACGCGGCACTTGGCAATGGCGTGAGCGGGCACGCACTCGATATGGACGACGGCTACCGGTTCGGCGGTATGCACTCGGGGGTGGCGGTCATCCCGGCGGCCCTGGCCTATGCCGAAATGAACAACCTCGATGGCAAGAAACTATTGCTGGCCATCGTCGCCGGCTACGAGATCTGCAACCGGATCGCCCGCGCGATGAACCCCTCCCACCTGAACCGCGGATTCCACACGACCGGCACGATCGGCGTGCTCGGTGCGGCGGCGGCCTGCGGCGTGCTGGCCGGCCTGGACAAGGCCACCATGACCAGCGCGATGGGACTTGCGGCGCTGCAAGGTGCGGGGCTGCTCGAAATCCTGAACGACGGCGCCATGACCAAGCCGATTCATCCGGGCAAGGCCGCGATGGCAGGCGTGCTGTCCGTTGAACTGGCCAAACGTGGCGCACAGGGCCCGGTCACTGCCCTTGAGGGCAACAAGGGTTTCTTCAAGGCAATGGCCGACGAGATCAAACTCGATGAACTCTTCGCCGACCTGGGCAAGCACCACTGCCTGATCGACCAGTACATCAAGTTGCACGCAGCCTGCCGGCACATCCATCCGGCAATAGACGGTCTGCTGTCGGTCATGAAGGACAAGGGCCTGAAATTCGGCGATATCGACAGCGTCGACGTCGCCACCTATCCCGTCGCGGTCAGTTTCTGCGGATCGACCGCCCTGCCGACCACGGCTGAGGGCGCCAAGTTCTCGACCGGCTACTCGGTGGCAATGGCGGCCTTCTACGGCGACGTCGGTGAAGATCGCTACGTGCAATCGGTGGTGACACACAAGGAGATCCAGGATCTTTCCAGGCGCATCACGTCCAGGGTCGATGAAAAATGGGCTGCGGCCTACCCGCGCCAGCGCGGCGCCAATCTCGTCATCAAGAGCAAAAAAGGGGACACCTATTTGAGCGAGATCCCTCTGGCCAAGGGCGAACCGGAGTTTCCGGCCAGCGACGAGGACTTCATCGCGAAGTTCCGCCACAACGTCGAGGGGCAGGACCTGGACACCACCGAAGCGATGCTGCGCGTGCTGCTTTCGCTCGAAAAGCACAAGGTCACGGATCTCGCCAACCTGATGGCCAACATCCGGAATTAGGCGAACGATCCTGCCAATCTGGCCCGTAATCGGCCATTTCAATCAAGCCCGAGCAACTTGAACTGCACCCCAAAGGTTGGATTGGTGTCCAACTTTTGGGGTGCAGTCCAACTTTTGGGGTGCAGTTCAACTTTCGGGCCTTTTTTGTTAAACAGTTCGGGGGGTGGCACGCATTTTGCGTGTACGGTATACATTGGCAGTAATGGACGCGGGCCGAGGCGTTCACCGCGTGCATCCCGAATCGGCAGTACGTCATTGGACATCAACGCATTGCCCAACCCGTTCAAGAGGAAAACCATGCTGTCTCTTCAACCGATCCTGAATATTCGCAAGGCCGTGCTGTTTTCGGCCCTGGCCGCCAGCCTCGTGCTGTCGGGTGCCGCGATCGCGCAAACGCGCGGGGGCACTCTGACAGCCATCGTGCAGCCCGAACCGCCCATCCTGATGCTGGGGCTTAACCAGCAGGGGCCGACGCAATACATCGCCGGCAAGATCTACCAGGGCCTGCTGACCTATGACGAGAACCTCAAGCCGCTGCCATCGCTTGCCAAGGCCTGGAAAGTCTCGCCTGACGGGCTCACCTATACGTTTGAGCTGCAGACGGGTGTCAAGTGGCACGACGGCAAGCCGTTCAGTTCCGAGGACGTCGTCTTCAGCATGGACAAGTTCCTGCGCGCCGTGCATCCGCGCGCGCGCCTCGTCATCAACAAATATGTCGAGAGCATCAGCGCGCCCGATGCGGGCACGGTGGTCATCAAGCTCAAGGAGCCTTTCGCACCTTTCCTGAGCATCTTCGTGGTCGACAACATGCCGATGGTGCCCAAGCACATCTACGAAGGCACCGACTTCGCCACGAATCCGGCGAACCAGACGCCGATCGGAACCGGCCCGTTCAAGTTCAAGGAATGGAAAAAGGGTTCATACATCATCCTGACGCGCAACAACGATTACTGGAAACCCAACCTGCCCTACCTCGACGAAATCATTTTCAAGGTGATTCCCGACGCGGCGTCGCGCGCGGTGGCGTTCGAAAAGAGCGATGTCAACGTGCTGCGCGGGGGCGACGTCGACAACGTCGAGGTCAAGCGCCTGCGCGCCCTGCCCAACGTCGAAATGACGACCAAGGGCTGGGAGATGTACGCCCCGCTTGCCTTCATGGTCATGAACCAGCGTCAGCCGCCGTTTGACAACGTCAAGGTCCGGCAGGCGGTCATGCATGCGGTCAACCGCAAGTTCGTGGTCGACAACATTTTCTTCGGCCTGGGCAAGGTTGCCATCAGCCCGCTCGCCTCGAGCACGCTCTTCTTCGAACCCAAAGTCACGCAATATGACTTCAACATGAAGAAAGCACGCGACCTGATCAAGGAATCGGGCGTAAACGTCGGGGCGCGCACGATCAGGTTGCTGAGTTTTCCGTATGGATCCGCCTGGGATCGGCTTGGTGAATACACCAAGCAGAGCCTCGAGCAGCTCGGATTCAAAGTGGACATCGTGTCCGTGGATGCGGGCGGCTGGGCCAAGAGCACGGGGGATTTCGATTTCGACCTGACCTTCAACTTCACCTACCAGTATGGCGATCCTGCCATCGGCGTCGCGCGGCACTACCTGTCGAGCAACATCGTCAAGGGGTCTCCGTTCGTCAACAATCAGGGGTACTCGAATCCCAAGGTGGATGAATTGCTCTCCAAGGGTGCCTCGACGATTGATCCGATTCGTCGCCAGCAGCTGTATTCCGAGGCACAGAACATCCTCGTCAACGAAGTCGCCAACGGCTTTCTGTTCGAGATCGAGTATCCGACGTTCTATCGCAAGAATGTCAAGAACCTCGTGACGACCGCGATCGGCCTGAACGAAAGCTTCGACAACGTCTGGATCGAGAAGTAGGCCTGAATTCGCGGGCGTGGCCGCTTTTGGCCACGCCCGCGGCAATCGGACCGCCCCGCGTGCCATCTTGAAATTCCTTTCCTTTTTTGTCTCCCGTCTGGGCAAGGCCGTCTTTGTCGTGCTCGGCGTCATCGTCTTCAACTTCTTCCTGATTCGCCTGGCGCCCGGTGATCCGGCGAGCGTGATGGCCGGTGAAGCGGCATCTGCCGATCCTGCGTACGTCGAACAATTGCGCAGGCAATTCGGCTTCGACCTGCCCATCTACGATCAACTCTGGCTCTACCTCAAGGGCATCCTTCAACTCGACCTGGGCTTCTCGTATCGAAACAAGCTGCCTGTGATCGACCTGATTGTCGAACGCCTGCCCGCCACCCTGCTGCTGATGGGCTGCGCCTTCGTGTTTTCGCTGGTCGTAGGCGTCCTGCTTGGCGTGGTCGCGTCCCGGGCACGCTACACCGAGCGCAAGACCTGGGTCGACAGCGCCATCATGTCGGGTGCGCTGCTGGTCTATGCCACGCCGCTCTTCTGGCTTTCCTTGCTGATGATCATCCTGTTTTCGGTGATGCTCGGCTGGCTGCCCGCCTTCGGGATGGAGTCGGTCGGCGCGAACCTCACGGGCTGGGCCCGCGTCACCGACATCGCAGCGCACCTCGTGCTTCCGGTGGTGTCGCTCGGGTGCTTCTTCATGGCCGTCTACGCACGGCTCACCCGCGCCTCGATGCTCGAGGTCATGGGCATGGATTTCATCAAGACCGCTCGCGCCAAAGGCGTGCCGGCAAACCAGGTCATCCGCCGCCACGTGCTGCGCAACGCGCTGCTGCCGGTGGTCACCTTCGCGGGAATCCAGCTCGGCCAGATGGCCGGCGGCGCGGTGCTGACTGAAACGGTTTTCGCCTGGCCGGGCATCGGGCGGCTGATGTTCGATGCCCTGCTGCAGCGCGATTATCAGTTGCTGCTTGGCGTGTTCCTGATCACCGCCGTGATGGTCGTGGTGTTCAACCTGGCCACCGACCTGGTCTACCGGTTGATCGACCCGCGCATCGAGTTCGGGAGCTGACATGTCGGCCTTCCTCAGACTCTTTGCCAGAAATCGTGGCGCCGTCTTCGGCGCCGTCGTGCTCCTGGTCGTCGTGCTCGTGGGCATATTCTGTTCGGCGCTATTCGAGGAGTCCCCCTGGATGATGGTCGCGCAGCCCCTCATGCTGCCCTTTGAAGACGTGCAGTTTCCCCTGGGTACCGACATGCTGGGCCGCGACATCGCCGCGGGCCTGGCCTACGGCGCGCGGGTTTCCCTGCTTGTCGGAATCGTGTCCACGCTGGTCGCCGTGCTGGTGGGCGTGCTGATCGGGTCTGTTGCCGGCTACTACGGCGGCTGGATCGATGACGCGATGATGCGCTTTACCGAGTTTTTCCAGACGATTCCGCAGCTGGCGATGGCCGTGGTGCTCGTGGCCATCCTCGGGCCATCGATCTACTCGATCGTCGGCGCCATCGCCGTCGTCTCCTGGCCGCCGGTCGCGCGCCTGGTGCGCGGCGAATTCCTGACCCTCAAGCAGCGCGAGTTCGTGCAGGCGGCCGTCGTGATCGGGCAGCGCCCATCGCGGATCATCTTCACCCAGATTTTGCCCAACGCAATCTCCCCCATCATCGTGACAGCGTCACTGATGATCGCGACCGCCATTCTCACTGAATCGTCGCTGGCCTTTCTGGGCCTGGGCGACCGCAACATGATGAGCTGGGGATTCATGATCGGCGCCTCGCGCACGATGCTGCGCGAGGCGCCCTGGATGAGCATCATGCCCGGGGTGGCGATCCTGATGACCGTGCTGGCCATCAACCTGATCGGCGAAGGCCTGAACGACGCCATGAACCCGCAACTGCGCCGCCGCGGGGAGTAAGACGATGCACGATTCCCCCCTTTCCCGCACGCCTGCCGACGCTGCATCAGCGCAGTCGGCAGGGGCAGGTGCAGGTGCAGGCGGGCGCAGTGAACCCCTGCTCAGGGTTGAGGGCCTCACCGTCGCGTTGCCGGCGGGCAGCGATCGCCCCTTCGCGATCCGTGAAGTCAGCTTCGACCTGCATCCGGACGAGATCCTTTGCATCGTCGGGGAATCGGGTTCGGGCAAATCGATCAGCGCCAACGCCATCATGGGGCTGCTTCCCCACTACCTGCGGCCCAAGGCTGGTCGCATCCTGTTTCGCGATCGGGATCTGCTCGCGCTGGACGAAACACAATTGCTGGCGTTGCGCGGGCGCGAGATCGGCATGATCTTCCAGGAGCCGATGTCGGCGCTCAACCCATTGATGCGCGTGGGTGACCAGATTGCCGAGGTCATGGCCGTGCATGGCGCCTATCCTGGGGCCGCACGCCATCGGCGCGTGCTTGAGCTGCTCTCGCTTGTCGGGCTGCCCGATCCGCAGTCCCTTCAGCACGCCTATCCGTTTCGTCTTTCGGGCGGCCAGCGCCAGCGGGTCATGATCGCCATGGCGCTCGCGCTCGAACCCGCGATCCTGATCGCCGACGAGCCGACCACCGCGCTCGATGTCACCACCCAGGCGCAGATCCTGGATCTCATCCGCACGATCCAGCGATCGATGCACATGGCGGTCATGTTCATTACCCACGACTTTGGCGTGGTCGCGGATATCGCCGATCGCGTCATGGTCATGGAGAAAGGGCTCGTCGTCGAGCAAGGCATTGCAGCTGACGTGCTGAATCACCCTGCGCATCCTTATACACAACGGCTGATTGCCGCCGTGCCGCACGGCGCACACAATCCTGGTGCGGGTGAATCGGCCGGCGACCCGCGCAGCGGCCCGGTGCTGGAGGTGCGCAACCTGCGCAAGACGTATGAGACCGCGCGCGGCCTGTTCATCAAGAAGCGCGTGGTGCATGCGGTCGACGACGTCAGCTTCTCTGTGCCTCGCGGCAGGACGCTGGGCATCGTCGGCGAATCTGGCTCGGGGAAATCGACGATCGGCCGCTGCCTGCTGAAACTGACCAGCATCGACGGCGGACAACTGCTTTTTCACGGGCAGGACATCGCGCCGCTCACGCCTGCGCAGTTTCGTCCGATGCGACGCAAAATCCAGATGATCTTCCAGGATCCCTTTGCATCGCTGAACCCGCGCCATACCGTGGGCCGCATCATCACCGATGGCCCGCTCGCCAACGGGGTCCCCTATGCGCAGGCCGAACACCGGGCGCGCGACCTGCTGCGGCTTGTCGAGCTTGATGTCTCCGCCTTTGACCGCTATCCAAACGCGTTTTCCGGCGGCCAGCGCCAGCGCATCGGCATCGCACGGGCGCTCGCACTCGACCCGGAGTTGCTGGTCGCCGATGAATCGGTCTCGGCGCTGGACGTATCCGTGCAGGCGCAGGTGCTCGAGCTCTTGCAGGAAATACAACGCCGGCTGCACGTGTCGATGATTTTCATCACGCACGATCTGCGGGTGGCAGCGCAACTCTGCCACGAAATCATCGTGATGCACCAGGGCACGGTCGTCGAATCCGGCACGCCAGCGCAGGTCTTCGACCATCCCCGTCACGCCTACACGCGGGCGCTGATCAACGCCATCCCGGGCCAGCGCTGGAAGCCCATGGCTGGCGCGGGCAAAACGTGATGCCTGCCGACACTATGCACCACGTAACGTGAATGCCCCTGCGACACGAGGCCCGCCATGACTGATATGAAAACCTATTTTCACCCCGACCAGCGCCTGCATCGCCCGACGAGCTACTTTTCGCGCGGGCAAATGCGCACGCCCCAGGAGATTCCGGAGCGGGTCGACCGCATCCTCGCCGGGCTGGACATCCTGGGGTTGCCGGTGCTGCCCCCGGCAGATCATGGGATGGACCCCTTGCTCGCCGTACACGATGCCGGCTACCTGAAGTTCCTGGAGACCGCGCACGCGCGCTGGAAGCAAGTCCCCCTGGACTGGGGCGACGAGGTCATGTCCAACGTGTTCGTGCGCGAGCCCAATCCCATGCGCGGCATCCTTGCCGAAGCGGCGCGCTATCTCGCCGATGGCAGCTGCCCGATCGGCGAGCACACGTGGCTCTCGTCCTACTGGTCAGCGCAATGCGCGGCATCGGGCGCCACAGAACTGCTCAATGGGCAATCGAAGGCCTATGCGCTGTGCCGCCCGCCCGGACACCACACGCGCCGTGATGCCGCGGGCGGTTTTTGCTATATCAACAACGCTGCCGTCGCGGCACAAATCCTGCGCGGCCGTTTCGGCAGGGTGGCGATCCTTGATACGGACATGCACCACGGACAGGGCGTGCAGGAAATTTTTTATGACCGCGACGACGTGCTTTACCTGTCGGTGCATGGCGACCCCACCAATTTTTACCCGGCGGTCGCCGGCTTCGAAGAGGAACGCGGATCCGGGAAGGGAGAAGGCTACAACCTCAACCTGCCGATGCCACACGGCTCGCCCGAGCATGTTTTTTTCGACAACCTCGACATCGCGCTGGAGGCGCTCAGGGCATTTCAGCCCGATGCACTGGTACTCGCGCTCGGCTTCGACATCTACAAGGATGATCCGCAGTCGCTTGTCGCGGTCACGACGCAGGGCTTTGGCCGCCTCGGCGCTCTCGTCCACGCGCTTGGGCTGCCCACCCTGGTCGTGCAGGAAGGCGGCTACCACCTGGAAAGCCTGACTGACAACACGGTCGCTTTCTTCAACGGATTCCTCGGCAAGGGCTGAAGGGGGCGACCCTGCTCCATGGCAGGGCGTGCGCACCATCTGCGTGCATCGCGTGCGGCTATTGGCGCATTTTTGCGCAATTTTCCAGGCAACGTGACCATCCCGTCGTCGATCCTGGGCGCATGCGCGCTCGTGAAGCCACACAAGCCATGCTTAGGGAAACTGGACGCGCACACTGCCGCATGGCATGAACCTTGCTTGCGAACAAGCTGATATCTCAGCCTGTATCCCAACGCCGCACGCTCTGCGTGACCAGGAGTCTGCCATGCCACAGAAAGTCAATGCCCGTCGTCGTCAACTGCTGACCGCCACGGCGATGTGCTCAATCGGGTCACTTCTGCCGCTTTCCGCGCGTGCCGCCGACGACAAGATCCTCATCGGCTATTGGCCCATCGCGGCAGGCCTGCCCTTTTACCTGGCTCTGGAGAACGGGTTCTTCAAGGAAGCCGGTCTGAACGTGGAGGCCGTGCGATTCGCCAGCCCGTCGCAAATCGCCGAAGCGATGGTCGCAGGACGCATTCACGGATCGGCCAACGGTACAGCCTCTGCCGCGCTTGGCCTGGCCGAGATCGTCTCGCCGGGATTGCTCAAGATCGTCTGCTCCAACCCCTCGAACTACAAACACGTGCTCGACGAATTCCTGGTGCCCATCGACAGCACCGTGAAGTCGCTCAAAGACCTGAAGGGCAAAAAAATTGCCTGCGGCCCCGGCATCCAGAACGTCGTGCTGACCAAGATCATGCTGGAGAAAAACGGCATCACCGACGTCACGCCGATCGAGCTGCCCGTCGGGCAACACGTGCCGGCGCTCGCCGCAGGCCAGATTGACGCCGTCTACACGCTTGAACCCACGGGCACGGTCGGCACCATCAAGAAGCTGACGCGCGTGCTGGAAACCGGCGTGATCTCCAAGTATGTGCTCGACGACCCCGAGGCGCCCTGGTTCGGGGGCACCGCATCGGTCACGACCACGCTGATCAAGGAACGACCCGAGGCCGTCAGGAAATATGTCGCAGCCTACGCCAAGGGCGTCGACTACGTGCAGAAGAATCCTGACCAGGCGCGCCAGGCGATGGAGAAATACACCTCGATCGACAAGGAAATCGCGCAGGCCGTGCCGCTCGCGAATTTTGTCATGTACAACCAGTTCACCGATTACGACATCGCCGCCTTCCAGAAATTCTTCGATGTCTTTACCGACAAGAAGATTTTCACGCAGAAAGTCGACGTCAAATCCCTGATGTACGCGGGCTGAGGGTCGCGCCGTGGGAGCCTATGCCAAGAAGCTGTTGCCCCTGATCGGGCCGCTCCTGCTGTTCGCGGCATGGGAAATGTGCATCGCCGGAAAGTGGGTCAAGCCGGTGCTGCTGCCCCCGCCGGTCGACACGCTCGCGCACCTCTGGAGCTCATTCGTCTCGGGTGCGATTTATCCCGACCTTTTCGCAACGGTCAAGCGCACGGTCTACGCCTTTCTGATCGCCACCGCAATCGGCGTGCCGCTGGGCGTTGCGCTGGGCGCCTCAAGCGTCGTCTACCGCTCGGTCGAGTTCCTGGTGGACTTCTTCCGCTCGACGCCCTCCTCCGCACTGATCCCGCTGTTCCTGCTGATCTTCGGAATCACCGACATGAACAAGATCGCGATCGCCGCCTTCGCCGCGGTGCTGGTGATCCTGTTCAACAGCGCCTACGGGGTCATGAATGCCAAAAAGACCCGGGTAATGGCTGCGATGACGATGGGCGTCTCGCGGCTGCATATTTTCAAGGATGTATTGCTGATGGAAAGTCTCCCGCAGACCTTCGTGGGACTGCGCAGCGGCATCTCGATGGCACTGGTGATCGTCATCGTGGCGGAGATGTTCATCGGTTCCGAAAACGGGCTCGGCCACCGCATCATCGACGCACAGCAAATATTCAACGTCAAGGAAATGTACAGCTCGATCCTCATCACCGGGGCGCTCGGCTATGTGCTGAACCTGGTGTTCATCGCGCTGGAAAAGAATCTCATCCACTGGAGCGGCAAGGCATGACCTCCGTCATCGATCGTCCTCCCGCACCGGATACGCTGGTCACCATACGGGATCTGAATAAAGCATTCGGCGGCGTCGATCTCTACCGCGACTTCGACCTGGATCTGCCCCGCGGGAAGATCGTCTCGATCTTCGGGCCAAACGGCTGCGGCAAATCCACCCTGATCAACATGGTGGCGGGACTCCTGCCGATCGACGGCGGGCAGATTCTCTTTGATGGCAAGACGCTCTCGGACACGCGCATCGGGTACGTTTTCCAGAACTACCGGGATGCGCTCTTCCCGTGGATGAGCGCCTGGGACAACATTGCTTACCCGCTGCGTCGCGGTGGCGCCAAGCGCGACGAAGTCACCCGGCGCGTCGAAGAACTGAAGCAACTCTTTGAAATCCGCTTTGACCTCAAGCTCTATCCGTACCAGATGTCGGGCGGCCAGCAGCAAACCGTGTCGATCATGCGCGCGCTTGCGCCTGGCCCCGAAGTCCTTTTCCTTGATGAACCATTCTCGGCCCTGGATTTCGAGATGACCCTGTTCATCCGCGCAAAGCTGCAGGAAGCGAGCCTTGCCACCGGCGTCACGATGGTGATCGTTTCGCACGATCTGGAAGATGCGGTCTTCCTGGCCGACCGGATTCTATTGCTCACGCGCCGACCCACGCGCATTGCAGAGATCATCGATTTCGACATGCCCAAGCCCCGAAGCCCTGAAGCCGTCAGTGACCCGGACTTCATTCGCACGAAAGGGCGGGCACTCGAAGTCTTTCAGCGGGAGATGCGCGCATGACCACCATCGCAAGCCTTCGCCGCGATTACCTCGCCGGCAATCGCGAACTCGAATCTTCCGTACGGACATTTGAGTCATTCATCCGTAGCGCGCTGGACGTGCAGGACGACGTGGCCTGGATCAGCCTGGCAACCGCCCAGGAAATCGACGAACAGCTCGAGGCGCTGCGCGGCGTCGACCCGCGGGCCCTGCCTCTCTATGGGATTCCCTTCGCGGTCAAGGACAACATTGACGTCGCTGGCTGGATCACGACGGCCGCATGCCCGGACTTTGCCTACCGCGCGGAGCGCACTGCAGAATGCGTCGAGCGCCTGCTCGCGGCTGGCGCGATCCTGATGGGCAAGACCAACCTGGACCAGTTCGCAACGGGATTGGTCGGCACGCGTTCGCCCTATGGCGCCGTGCCGAACCCCTTCGATTCGGCCTACGTCAGCGGCGGGTCGAGTTCGGGCTCGGCCAGCGTGGTCTCGCGCGGGCTGGTGTGTTTCAGCCTTGGCACCGATACCGCCGGGTCGGGGCGAATCCCGGCAGGATTCCAGAACATCATCGGCCTCAAGCCCACGCCCGGTCTGGTCAGCACAGAAGGCGTCCTGCCCGCGTGCCGGACGCTCGATTGCGTCTCGGTGTTTGCGTTGACGGTCGCCGATGCCAATACGGTACTGGAGGTGCTCGCCGACAAGCCGCCGCCGCGGGTCGCCCAGGATTCGCCCGGCAGCGCCCTGCGCATCGGTATCCCGGGGGCCGCCAGCCGGCCTTCCGATCCTGAGTACGCACGACTTTTCGGTGAAGCCGTACTGGCGTGCACAGCGCTGGCGGGCCCGACGCGCGAAATTGACATGCACCTTCTCGACGAAGTGGCGGCCCTCCTTTATGACGGCCCCTGGATCGCCGAGCGGTATGTCACGGTGCGCGATTTGATCGAGCGCTCGCCCATCAGCATGGATCCGATCGTCGCGCAGGTGATCGGGCGTGCAAAGGAATTCAGTGCAGCCGACGCGTTTGCCGGCCTCTACCGCCTGGAGGACCTGCGCAAACAGGCCACCGCGCTCTGGGAAACGTGTGATTTGCTGCTTGTGCCGACCGCACCGGTTCACCCCACCATGGCGCAGATTGCCGCAGACCCGGTCGGCGGCAACAGCCAGCTTGGCCGCTACACCAACTTCGTCAATCTGCTCGGGTGGTGCGCGATCGCGGTTCCCGCGGGGTTCACGCAGATGGGGTTGCCGTTTGGCGTCACGTTCATCGCCCCCGCAGGGCACGAGGATCAACTCGTTCGTGTCGGCCTGGCGTGGCAATCCATGCA
>CAITPF010000215.1 GCA_903894155.1 uncultured beta proteobacterium
ATGGCCGCAGACGCTCGGCATCCCTTGCTGCCGGAGGTCAAGACGTTCAAGGAGGTCGGGATCGACGGCGTGGATTCCGACAACTGGTATGCCCTTTTCACGACCAAAGGCACGCCGCCTGCCGAAATCGACCGCATCAACCAGGCCGTTCGTCGTGTGCTGGCCGACGAAGCGGTCAAGGCAAGGGTACTGAACTCTGGCGCCGTCCCCTCGCCATCCACCCCCGGGGAGTTGTCGGAACGCCTGCGCAAGGATGCCGACAAGTGGGCGCGTATTATCAAGGACAAGAATATCAAGGCCGACTAAACCGCGAGGGGCCAACGCCCCTCCCCCCATAAAGCCACCGTGGCATACCGCGGGGCGACGCCGGCTCGGGCAATTGAGCCAGCATCCTGGAGCGAGACTCTCATGAAGCGACTGTTGTACGTGATCCTGCTATCGACCCTGGCGGCGCTTGCGCTGCCGGCCCGGGGCGACACGTTTCCCTCGAAACCCGTCAAGATCATCGTGCCGTTTCCACCGGGCGGCGGCACCGACATTCTCGCGCGGCCCCTAGCCGACGCGCTTTCCAAAAAATGGGGGCAACCCGTCATCATCGATAACCGGGGCGGTGCCGGCGGCAACATCGGCACGAAGGCCGCCGCGGACGCCGAACCCGACGGCTACACGCTGATCTTCGGCGTCATGGGCACGCACGCGGTCAACCAGAGCCTGTACAAGGACGCCGGGTTCGATTCGACGAAGGATTTCGCAGCGATCACCATGGTCGCCAATACGCCCAATATCCTGGTGGTGACGCCGTCGGTTCCCGCCAACACGGTGCAGGAGTTGATCGACTACGCCCGCGCGAACCCGGGCAAGCTCAACTACGCGTCGCCCGGCAACGGATCGCCGTCGCACCTGGCCACGGCAATCTTCGAAAACATGGCCGGCATCCAACTGACGCATGTCCCCTACAAAGGCAGCGGCCCGGCGCTCACCGACATGCTCGGGGGCCAGACACAGGTGTGGATCGCCAACGCACCGGTGGTGCTGCAACACATTCAATCGGGCAAGTTGCGCGCGCTCGCCACGACCAGCGCGCGGCGCCCGGAGATCGCCCCGAATATTCCGACGCTCGACGAAGCAGGTCTCAAGGGCTACGAGGCGGATACCTGGTACGGTGTTTTTGCCCCGGCCAGGACTCCCGTGCCCGTGCTCGACAAACTGAACGCGGATTTTGTCGCCGCACTCAACTCCCCGGAGATACGCGCCATCTACGCAAAGGAAGGCGCTGAAATCGTCGCCGACAGCCGGGCTTCGTTTACCGAAAGACTGCGTGCCGACGTGGCCAAATGGAAGGCGGTGATCGCTGACCTCAAACTTAAAATCGATTAACCGAAGCACATCAGGACCGTCACGCGATGAAGCACACAACCCAGAGCAGTAAGTCGACCGATGACGCTGCAATCGACCTGATCGTCCTGACGGCGATCACGACCCGCGAACAGGCGCACGCGTTGTACACGGGCGGATGGATGGAGAAGTTTGCACCTGGCATCGCCGTGGTGCGCGTGAACTGGTCGCCGGCGCTGGACGGCGCAAGCGATCCCTACACCCAGGGCCAGGACGCCACGCCGGGCACGGTCTATGCTTATCTCAAGCTGCGTCGGCCGAACAAAATATCGAAGGCCCAGGTGGGCGTTATCGAAGCACGCTGGCAAGCGCTCAGCGGCGATCCGAACGCGCGCGCTTCGCGCCTTGCGCGCCAACTCGAGATCGTCGGCGCCTCGCCCGGAGTGGCTCCCGTTGCGCACTACGTTGTCGAAATGGATCCCGAGGCAGGCTGGGAGGAAGAACTTTTCGCGTGGTACGACCAGGAGCACATGCCGGGTCTTGCCGCGGTGCCAGGATGCATCCACGCCGTGCGCTTGCTTAACCTTGACCACGGGCCTTTGAATTTTGCCTGTTACGACCTGACCGCGAAAGAAATCATGGGCTGCCCTCCCTGGCTGGCGGTACGCCACAGCAAATGGAGCGACCGCGTGCGCCCGCACTTCACCAACGCGCGGCGAACGATGCTCGAGGTGATTGGTTAGACGTGCGCCAAAGCGCAGCCAGATAGGCTGCAGCCACAGCAAAGCTCGACCCGATCGTGCAGACCAGGATCAGATCCCCGTTCATTTCGATCGTCTACGCCAGCATCAGATCCAGGCACGTGCGCGCGACCACCTTGGTGGCGCGCCGCAGGTCCTCAAGCTCCAGGCGCTCGTCCGTTTGCTTCGCACGGCTTTCCTCGACCGTGCGCGGCCCGGCGCCATACAGGACCACGGGCACACCCGCCTCGCCGTAAAGCCTCGCATCGGCATACAGGGGCGTCCCGACTGCGGGAATCGCCTCGCCGAACAGTGCCTGCCCGTGCCGCTGCAGCGATGACACCAGAACGGCATTGCCGGGCAACGGACGAAGCGCGCGCGCAAACAGGATGCGGCGAATATTGACCCGAATGCCCGCGAGCGGTGCTGCGGCATGCTCGATGGCGGCGACCAGATCGGCCTCGACCTGCGCGGGATCCTCCTCGGGAATCATGCGACGATCCATCTTCAGGACGACTTTGCCCGGAATCACGTTGGTATTCGTGCCGCCCCGGATCAGGCCGATATTGAGGTACGGATGGGTGATGCCTGCAACGTTGCTGTGCACGCCCTGGTATTGCGCATTGAGCGCATAGAGCACATTCATGATCTTTACGGCCGCCTGTAGCGCATCGACGCCGGAACTCGGCACAGCCGCATGGCCGCTCTTGCCTTCGATCGTGACTTCCAGTTGAATGCATCCGTTGTGCGCCGTGAAGATCTGGTAGCTGAACCCCGCCGCCATCGCCAGATCCGGCTTGGTGAGGCCGTTGTGCAGGAGCCAGCCGGGGCCAAGTTCGCCGCCAAATTCCTCGTCGTACGTGAAATGCAATTCGATTCGACCGGCCAGCGGCGCGCCCAGCGACTCGAGCGCGCGCACCGCATACACATAGGTCGCAAAATCGCTCTTGCTCACCGCACTCGCGCGCCCATAGATTTTGCCGTCATGCACTTCACCGCCATAGGGCGGATACGTCCAGCCCTCGCCTGGCGGCACCACATCGCCATGCGCATTGAGCGCGAGCACCTTGCCGCCCTCGGCATACTGGCGCCGCACGATCAGGTTCGTGATCGATTCCATACCCGCCGCATGAACGTCCTCGGCCGGCACCGCATGTTGCTCGGCCATCATCCCCAGATCCGCCAGCAACGCCGCAGTGCGCTCGGCATGTGGCGCGTTATTGCCGGGCGGCGTATCGGTGGGAACCTGGATGACCGATTGAAGGAATTGCACTTCCTCTTCGAAATGCGCGTCGATCCACTGATCAAGTCGTGCGTAAAGTTCTGTCTTGTCGTTTGTCATCCGTTCACATCCAGATCGTCGAGCAGTGCCGTAAAGGCTTGCACCGCAAGCGCCGCGTCTTCGGCGGAAATGATTTCGAGAG
>CAITPF010000216.1 GCA_903894155.1 uncultured beta proteobacterium
ACAGGCGCCACACGAGGCTACGTCTACGTCAGGTCCGAATATCCGCACGCGATCGATACGCTGGGCGCTGCCGTCGCGATCGCGCGCGACGCCGGGATTCTGGGTGCGCGCGTTTTGGCCAGCGACCGCGCCTTCGACATCGAGGTGCGTAAGGGCGCAGGCTCCTACGTGTGCGGCGAGGAAACCGCACTGCTTGAAAGCCTGGAGGGCAAGCGCTGCATCGTGCGCGCCAAGCCGCCCCTGCCCGCGCTGTCGGGCCTTTTCGGCAAACCGACCGCCTGCAATAACGTCATCACGCTGGCCAGCGTGCCGCGCATCCTCGCACAGGGCGGAGCCGATTACGCAGCGTTCGGCAACGAGCGCTCGCGCGGAACACTGCCCTTCCAACTGGCGGGCAACGTGCGGCGCGGAGGCCTTGTCGAGCTCCCTTTCGGCATCACGCTTCGCCAGTTGATCGAGGACTTCGGTGGCGGCACGGCGTCCGGCCGTCCGGTCAAGGCCGTGCAGGTCGGCGGCCCGCTGGGCTCCTACGTGCCGCCGTCACGATGGGATGATCCGCTGGACTACGAAGGGTACGCAGCCTTTGGCGCCACCGTCGGGCACGGCGGAATCGTCGTGCATGATGACCGGTCCAACCTGATGGCGCTGGCGCGCTACGCGATGGAGTTCTGTGCGATCGAATCCTGCGGGAAATGTACCCCCTGCCGAATCGGATCCACGCGCGGTGTGGAGGTCATCGATCAAATCGCGCGTGGCACCAACCGCGTGGCGCAAGTCGACCTGCTGCGCGACCTTTGCGACACCATGACCAGCGCGTCGCTGTGCGCCATGGGCTCCATGACGCCCAACCCGGTGCTCTCGGCTCTTGATCTGTACCCCGATGACTTCGGGCTCGGCCCGGCAATCGTGTCTGGCGCTCCCGTTGCGAGCGGCAAGCAGGAGCATCGACCATGATCGAACAGCAGGCGCGACGCGACCTTGGCACGCCGGCAAGCGTGTGCGACACGGCGGTGACTCTGGAAATCGACGGGATTGCGGTCACGGTTCCCGCCGGGACTTCGATCATGCGGGCTGCAGCGCTCGCCGGCAACGCGATCCCGCGGTTATGCGCGACCGATGCGCTCGAGCCGTTCGGTTCATGCCGCCTGTGTCTGGTCGAGATCGACGGTCGCCGTGGTTACCCGGCGTCCTGCACGACACCGGCCGAGGACGGCATGCGCGTGCGCACGCAGACCGCCGCGTTGCAAAAATTGCGGCGCGGCGTGATGGAGCTCTACATCTCGGATCACCCACTCGACTGCCTGACGTGTGCCGCGAACGGCGAGTGCGAGTTGCAGGACATGGCCGCCGAGACTGGCCTGCGCGAAGTGCGCTTTGGCGCAGATGGGGCGAACCACCTCGGCGATCAGCCGGATGCCTCCAATCCGTATTTCACCTACGACCCGTCCAAGTGCATCGTCTGTAATCGCTGTGTGCGCGCGTGCGAAGAGCGCCAGGGAACCTTCGCGCTGACCATCAGCGGACGCGGCTTCGCGTCGCGGGTATCGCCTGGCCAGGACGAGTCTTTCCTAGGCTCCGAATGCGTCAGTTGCGGCGCCTGCGTGCAGGCCTGCCCCACGGCAACGCTGCAGGAAACTTCCATCATTCGAGCCGGGCTGCCGACGCGCGAAGTGCTGACCACCTGCGCCTATTGCGGCGTGGGCTGCGGCTTCAAGGCCGAGTTGCGCGGCAACGCGGTCGTGCGCATGACGCCCTGGATGGAGGGGCGCGCCAACGAGGGGCACTCCTGCGTCAAGGGCTGCTTTGCCTGGGGCTACGCAACCCACGAGGATCGCGCCACGCGTCCGATGATCCGCGAGCGCATCACCGACCCCTGGCGCGAAGTCGGCTGGCAGGAAGCCATCGATTTTGCGGCGCAGTCGATGCGTCGAATCCAGGACGAGCACGGGATCGGCGCGATCGGAGGCATCACCTCGTCGCGCTGCACGAACGAGGAAACCTATCTGGTCCAGAAGCTGGTGCGAGCGGTCTTTGGCAACAACAATGTGGACACCTGCGCGCGCGTCTGCCACTCGCCAACCGGGTATGGGCTGGCGCTGACGCTGGGCACCTCTGCCGGCACGCAGACGTTTGCGTCGGTAGACCACGCCGACGTCGTTCTGGTCATGGGCGCGAACCCGACAGATGCGCACCCGGTCTTCGCATCGCGGCTCAAGCGCCGTGTGCGCTCCGGGGCGCGACTGATCGTCATCGACCCACGGTGCATCGATCTGGTCGAATCCCCGCATGTGCGGGCGGATTTCCACCTCGCTGTGCGGCCCGGCACGAATGTCGCGATCCTTTCCGCGCTGGCGCACGTGATCGTCACCGAAGGCCTGGTCGACGAGGCCTTCGTCGCAGATCGTTGTGATCAGCGCTCCTACCGGCAGTGGCGGGAGTTTGTCTCGCGACCGGAAAACTCACCGGAAGCGACGGCCGGGATCACCGGCGTACCCGCAGAACAAGTCCGCGGCGCAGCCCGGCTCTATGCCCGTGGCGCGTCGGGCCAGCGCCTGACAGGACCCGATGGGCGCGCCAACGCCGCGATCTATTACGGGCTCGGCGTCACCGAGCACGCGCAAGGGACGACTGCGGTCATCGCCATTGCAAACCTCGCCATGGCCACAGGCAACATTGGCCGCGAAGGCGTGGGGGTGAACCCGCTGCGCGGCCAGAACAACGTGCAGGGCAGTTGCGACATGGGCAGCTTTCCCCACCAGTTTCCCGGGTACCGCCACGTCGGAGATCCGCAGACGCGCGCGAGCTTTGAGGCGCACTGGGGTGTGGCACTGGATCCGGAGCCTGGCCTGCGCATTCCGAACATGTTCGACGCGGCGCTGGACGGCAGCTTCCGCGGTCTTTACTGCCAGGGCGAGGATATCGCGCAGTCGGACCCGGATTCGCACCACGTCGCGGCGGCGCTTTCGTCGCTCGACTGCCTCATCGTGCAGGATATCTTCCTGAACGAGACCTCCCGTTATGCGCACGTGTTCCTGCCGGGTTCCTCGTTCCTGGAAAAAGACGGCACCTTCACGAACGCCGAGCGCCGCATTAGCCGGGTGCGCCAGGCCATCCCGCCACTCGCGGGCTACGCAGACTGGGAAGTCACCCAGTTGCTGTCCAATGCCCTGGGGTACCCCATGCACTATCGGGATCCCGGGGAGATCATGAACGAGATCGCCGCCCTCACGCCCACCTTTGCCGGCGTCAGCTTCGACCGGATCGACAGGCTGGGCAGTGTGCAGTGGCCGTGCAACGATTCGACAGGCGCGGACGGCACGCCCGTGATGTATGTGAACGGGTTTTCACCGCATCTTGGTATGTTCGCGCTCACGAAGTACGTCGCGAGCGAGGAGCGCGTCACGCGCAAATTCCCGCTGATCCTCACGACCGGTCGGATTCTCTCGCAATACAACGTGGGCGCCCAAACACGCCGCACCGCCAACGTGGCCTGGCACGCCGAGGATGTGCTGGATATCCATCCGACCGATGCGCTGGATCGCGGGATTCGCGACGGCGACTGGGTGGGCATCCAGAGCCGTGCCGGCGAAACGGCGCTGCGCGCGCAAGTGACCGAGCGCATACAGCCAGGCGTGGTCTACACGACCTTCCACTTTCCGGAATCGTGCGCAAACGTGGTGACAACGGACAGCTCCGACTGGGCGACCAATTGCCCGGAATACAAGGTCACGGCAGTCCAGGTTCGCAAGGTCAGCGGCCCCTCGGAATGGCAGACCCGCACGGCGCATTTCGATGCGGATCAACAGCGCCTGACGGGCACTGTGGACCACGCGGCGCATTCAGGGCCCACAACGCCGGGATCTGCAGGATGAAACCCGGCGCTCCCGACCGTGCGCTTTCGCAAGGATTTCGTGTCGCCGCGGTCCAACGCGAAACACGGGATGAAAGGCGTCCGGATACCGACATGCTGGCACGCGAATGCGCGGTCGCACTCGAGTTCAACGGCGTGTCGCATGCCGTCATGCTGGCGACCCCGCTTGACCTCGAAGACTTCGCGCTTGGGTTTGCGTTGTCCGAGGGGATCATCGACCGCGCCGGGCAATGCTACGGAATCGACATCCACGAGGGCGTTGACGGCTGGACCGCACGAATCGAGATCGCGGCCGCATGCTTCGCCCGCCTGAAGCAATCGCGGCGCAATCTGACCGGACGCACCGGCTGCGGCCTCTGCGGCGTGGAAAGCCTGGCGCACGTCGTACGGGCGCTGCCCGATCTGCGCGACGCACGCAACGCACGCGACCCGGTCGACTCGGCCAGCGTCAGCCGCGCGCTCAGCGAACTGGGCCAACATCAGGCAATCGGGGCGGCAACGGGTGCCACCCATGCCGCAGCCTGGGCGGATGCGACCGGCGACATCAGGATCGTTCGCGAGGATGTCGGGCGCCACAACGCGCTGGACAAACTGATCGGGGCGGGCCTGCGCGCAGAGCCCACGGGCTGGAAGGATGGATTTCTCATCGTCACGAGCAGGGCCAGCATGGAAATGGTGCAGAAAGCAGCGATGGCTGGCTTCACAATCCTGATCGCGCTGTCAGCGCCAACCGATCTTGCGGTTCGCCTGGCCGAGCAGCACGGCATTTGTCTCGTCGGGTTTGCAACCCCGGGGCACTGGACCGTCTACAGTCACCCGCAGCGGCTTGTGCATCCTGCGGCAAGATCGACCGCGCAGACAACACCAGAAGGTTGAACGCACGATGGACATCAACAGCCTGGTGGCGATGGCCAACCGCATCGGCGAGTTCTTCGACGCGTTTCCCGATATCCAGGAAGGAATGCAGGGCGTTGTCGGTCACATCGGCGATAACTGGGAGGTGCGGATGCGGCTGCAGTTGGCAGCGCATCTCGACGCCACCGCTCAGACGGGGCTGACGCCCTTCGTCGAGCGCGCTCTGCGTACGATCCCGGATCGCTGGCGCGTCGCGCTAACGCCCGGGGTCCGGACATCCTCCCCGCTTTGAACGCCGGGGTTTGCCGCGGTCGCGACTAATCCCCGGCCTTGATGTTGTTGGCCTTGACGACCTTGGCCCAGCGTTCGATCTCACTACGCTCGAACGTTTCGAACTCCTTCGGACCCGCGCCGCTAATCACGATGCCCTGGGCGCCGAGCTTCTGGACCACGCCAGGCGCCTTGAGCGCCTTCTGGAATTCAGCCACGATGGTGGCGACCAGGGGTTCGGGCATCTTCGCCGGCCCGATCACGCCCCACCAGCTCTGCGCCTCAAAGCCTGGCACGCCTTGCAGCGCGACCGGCTCGGTGCCCGGAAAATTCGGATCCTGTTTTGCCGACGTCACGCCGATCGGGCGCACGGAGCCTGCCTTCACGTGCGGCGTGACCAGGAACACCGATCCGATGGCAACCGGCACATGGCCCGCGACGATGTCCGTCATCAGCGGGCCGCCACCGCGGTAAGGAACATGCGTCCAGTCCAGCCCCAGTTGATCACCGATCTGCGCCATCGCAAGGTGCCCAAGCGATCCGGTCCCGATCGAACCAAAGCTGATCGATCCGGGCTTGGCGCGGGCGGCGGCAATCAGCTCCGCGAAATTCTTGTACGGTTGCTTCGGATTCACGACGATCGCCATGGCGCTCGTCCCCAACAGCACCAGCGACTGCAGATCCTTGAAGGTGTCGTAACCCAGGTTCGGGATCAGCGACGGGTTCACGCCATGGGTGTCGAACACCACGCCCAGCGTGTAGCCATCCGGATCGGACTTTGCCACGGCCATCGTGCCGATCGCGCCTGCGGCTCCGCCCTTGTTCTCCACCACGAACTGTTGTCCGGTCTGTTCGCTGAGCTGCTGCGCCAGGATACGTGCCACCTGGTCGACGGATCCGCCAGGCGGGAACACCGACACCAGCCGCACGGCGCGCGTGGGCCACGCCTCGGCGGCCTGTGACGCGAGGGGCGCCAGCGCGGCGAGCGCGACAAAGCCTGCGATCAGGGAGTTCAGAAAATTGCGTGACATCAAGTTCTCCTGGGCGATTCGTCCCAACCGACAGCCATCAAAACAGAATCGCGTTGCACCCGCACTAGGGATATACCTTAGGCAAGCCCAGGCATCTGTTGCGATCTTACCAGTACCTAAATTGCCTGATCCCGGACTTGAGCCGACGTTTGCACTCGCGCCACCAGTGCCTCAAATTCGGCGACCGGTAGCGCCTGGCTGAACAGATAACCCTGGTAATCGTGGCAACCCAGGCCTTCAAGAAAGTCGCGCTGTTCCTCGGTTTCCACGCCTTCGGCGATGACCAGCAAATCCATGCTGTCGGCCAACGCAACCACCATTCTGGCGATCGCCATATCGTTCGGATCAATCAGGATATCGCGCACAAATTCCTGCGCAATCTTGAGCTGCGCCAGCGGCAGGCGTTTCAGACTAGAGAGTGACGAATAGCCAGTGCCAAAGTCGTCCAGCGAAAAACTGATGCCCGCCGCCTTCAGCAGGTTCATCTTGACGATGACGTCTTCGACATCGGTGATCAGCACGCTCTCCGTGAGTTCGAGAAAAACCTGTTTTGCGTTGGCGCCGGTGCGCTCAAGCACCGCCAGAACCTCATCGACAAAGTCGCGATGGTGAAACTGGCGTGCGCTGACATTGACCGCCATGGTCAGGTGTGCGGTCTCTGGTCGCCTGGACCAGAGGGACAACTGGGTGCAGGCAGTTTCCAGAACCCAGTTGCCGATCGGCAGGATCAGACCGGTTTCCTCCGCCATCGGGATGAACTCGGCCGGCGACACCATGCCGCGTGTCGGGTGTTGCCAGCGCAGTAGCGCCTCAACACCGGTGATTTGGCCGTTCCCGTGCAACTGGGCCTGGTAATAAACGGAAAACTGCTTTGCTACGATGCTGTCGCGTAATTCTTGCCGCAGGATCGTCCTCTCCGTATTCACCAACTGCATCTGCACGTCAAAAAAACATACGGTGTTGCCGCCCAGCTCCTTGGCACGGTACATCGCCAGGTCAGCCTCAAGCAGAATGTGTTCCTGTGTGCTTTCCTGCCCAAGGAACAGGGTCACGCCGATGCTGGCGCTGCCGTGATGCTGGACGTTTTGAGGTGGCGCGCCGTCCTCGCTAGCGGCAATCACGATCACATAGGGATTCGCCAACAGGCTGCGCACCTTCTCGGCTACCTGATCGACCTGGCTGTGGGCCTGCGCCTTGTCTCCGGTGAGGTCGTCGAGCAACACGATAAACTCGTCGCCGCCAAAGCGCGCCACCGTATCAACCTGGCGAACGCAGCTGGTGATCCGCTTGGCCACTTCGGCCAGCAGCAGGTCACCAACACCGTGGCCGTGCTGGTCGTTGAGCGACTTGAAGTTATCCAGGTCCATAAACATCAGGGCGCTGTAACGCCCGCTGCGCTCCCCGGCCTTCATCGACTGGAGAAGGCGATCGTTCAGCAGCTCCCGATTCGCCAGCTTAGTCAGCGGGTCATAGTAGGCCAGTTGGTGGACAATTTCTTCGGTCTTTTTGCGACCGGTGATGTCACGATGAAATGCCTGAATCAGTCGCTCACCGTTGGCCACGATCACGCTCGAAGAGACCTCCAGCGCAATGAGATGCCCCTTCTTGTGGTAGTGCGACACCTCGAATTTAAGGGATTCCCCGGCAAGAACGCGCTCCAGCAATGCAGGCAGGTTTTGCAATCCTTTAGGCGTTTCCAGATCACGCAAGTCCATCGACGTCATCTCGGCCTGCGTATAGCCGTGCATCTGCGCAAATGCGGCGTTGACCGCCAGCAGTTTGCCGCTGTCTGACAGCATGACGATGCCATCGGTGGCCCGGTTAAACATGAGACGCCAGCGCTCTTCGGCCTGGGCGATGGCGTCGGTCCCCTCGGAATGCTTGGCTTCAAAGTGCCATAGACGCTGTAGCAGTGCGATCAGCAGGCCAATCAGCAACAGGCCAGACGATCCA
>CAITPF010000217.1 GCA_903894155.1 uncultured beta proteobacterium
CGCGGTGCTGTGCCAGATCTTCTTGCTGCTCGCAGCGTTTTTCTCGATCCAGAGGATCCGCGAGTTCGCAGCCCGGGACCAGTTCCGTTTTGCCGCGCTCGCCACGCTCGTGCTGCTGGTGCTCACGGAAGGCCTGGACCAGTTGTGGACGCCACGTTTCGAAACGGATCGCATCCTCTACCACGGAGTGACTCTGGTTTTCCTGGGCATGAGCACCGCGCTGGCAAGAACGATCCGGCAAAAGCTGCTGGTCGCGGCCATGACCATTGCCGTGTCCTTCACTGCGGAAACTGGCATCTACCCTGTTGTGGCGATTCTCTTTGTCCTGACCTTTGATCGCGTGCGCCTGCCCACACTGCTGGTGAAAGCGATCAATCTCGTCGCAGCCGCATCACTGTTCATTTACCTGACGCATCACGGCTTCAAATCGATGGTCATCAGCAAGACCCCGCTGGCTGGCAATGTCGTAGCCAGCAGCATTGCCGCCATCGTCGGTGGCGTGGTCATTTGGAAGCTGTGGAATCTGGTGTGGCCGCGAGTTTCCGCGCGACTGTTTGGTCGCTGACGATCAGAGATAAAACTCGCGCGCGAGATCTTCCTGGTTCTTTTCGAGATCCGTCGCGGTGCCTTGTGCCACGATGACGCCATCGCGCAGGATATAGAACCGGTCAATGATGCGCGCGGCAAGGCGCATGTTCTGCTCGACCAGCAGGATCGACAACTGGTGCGACTTGCGCAACGCACTCAGGATCGATCCGATTTCGTCGACGAAAAATGGCGCGAGGCCCGCAGACGGCTCATCGAGCAGCAGCACGCGCGGCTCGGCCATGAGGGCGCGGCCGATCGCCAGCATCTGCTGCTCTCCGCCAGACATCGTGTTGGCGCGTTGCTGCGCGCGCTCGCGCAGGCGGGGGAAAAAGTCGAACACGCGCTCGACGTTCTCGTCGCAGCGTTCAGCGCCGCGCGCGAGCGCGCCGAGTTGCAGGTTATCGAGCACCGTCAGCTCGCCGAAGAGGTCGCGCTCCTGCGATACGTGCAGTAGCCCCTCGCGCACGACCCGATGCGGCTCCAGGCGCACGGCCGGCTTTCCGAAAAGCTCGATCGTGCCGGCGCTGGGTGCCAGGAACCCTGAAAGCGTGTTGAGCAGTGTCGTCTTGCCGGCGCCGTTGGCGCCCAGCAGCCCGACGGCCTCGCCGGATCGCAATTCAAGGTCAATGCCCCGAATGGCTTTCAGGCGACCGTAGCGGACCTCGACGTCCTTTACGCGGATGTCATGATCAGGCATAACCGAGATAGGCCTCCAGGACTTCCTTGTTCTGGCGCACCTCTTGCGGTGTGCTCTGGGCAATCTTCTTTCCGTAGTTCATCACCAGGACCTGGTCGGACACGGCCATCACCAGATCCTGCACGTGATCGACGAGGAGTACGGCAATGCCCTGGGCGGCGAGTTTCTTGAGTTCATCACCGAGGTGGCCCCGCTCGCTGGGCGAAAGCCCCACCGCCGGCTCGTCGAGCATGATCAGGCTCGCACCGGCGGCGATCGCGCGGGCGATTTCGACCATCCGCTGCTGGCCGAACGAGAGATCCCCTGCCATGCGATCCGCGAGATCCGTAATTCCCATTTCACCCAATGTCTGACGCGCCCTGGCCGTTGCTTCGCGCTCGGCCCGCGCCGAGCCTGGCATTCCGGTAATGACGCCTAGCAACGTGCTGTGCGTGTCGAGTTCAAGCCCGGTCAATACGTTTTCGAGCACGGTCATTTCGCGCAGGATGCCGTTGGACTGGAACGTCCGGCGAATCCCAAGCCCGGCGATTTTTTCTGGCGGCAATCCGGTCAGGGTGTGGCCATTGAATGTCACCGAGCCCGTCTTGGGGCGGGTAAAGCCGCCGATCGCATTGAAAGCGGTCGTTTTCCCCGCACCATTGGGCCCCATGATCGTGAAGATTTCACCGGGCTTAACCGAAAACGACAAATCGCTGACCGCAGTGAGCCCGGCAAACTGGACCGTGAGGTTGCGTACGTCAAGCATGCGGCTTTTTCTCCCGATACAGACGTTCGCGCAGGCTGGGAAAATGGTCGCAAACCAGCCCGCCTAATCCCTTGGGGATGAAAAACAGCACGAGGATGAGCATGAGGCTGAAAACGATTTCCTCCAGCCCGGGGAAATTGCGCAAGAGTTCGGGCGCTGCCGTGAGCAGGAGCGCGCCGATGATCGAGCCCATCAGATTTCCCAGGCCGCCGATCACCACGATGGCAAAGTGCATCAGCATCTGGGATAAGCCGAAGGTATCGGGCGAAACGCGGCCGTTCAGGGCAGCGTACATCGCACCCGCCAGGCCGACGATCAAGCCACTGGTGATGAAGGCGACGACCTTGCTTCGATTGACGGCAATGCCCAGCGACGCCGCGGCGACCTCGTTGTTGCGAATGGCAACAAAGGCTCGCCCGAAACGGGATCGCAACAGAAGCGACGTCGAGGCCGTGGCAAGGATCACGAGCACCAGGAACAGGTAATACTTTTCGCGATCCGCCAGGGTATGGCCCCAGAACACGATGTCAGGCACCTTGAAGCCGCCGGGGCCGAACGTCAAGAAATCCGCGTGGACATACACCCAGCGCATGAGTTCGCCCAGGGCAAGGGTAATGATCGCCAGGTAATACCCTTTGACACGCAGCGCGGGCAATCCGACGACGGCGCCCGCCAATCCGCCGGCCAGCGTACCCACGAGCGCCGCGGGAAGGTATGGCAGGCCGAGATGCACCATGGACAGTCCGGTAGCGTAGGCGCCGATCCCGAAAAACGCCGCGTTGGCGAAGGCAAGCTGCCCAAGGTACCCGATCACGATATTGAACCCGATGGCGATCAGGCAATACACCAGCATCGTGTTGACCACGAACTGGTGGTAATTGTTGAGAACCAGCGGCAGCAGAAGCAGTACAACCAGCAACAGGACGGCCAGCGAACGCCTGACCGTGGAATGATCAGCCACGTCCCTGCCTCCATTCGCCCATGATGCCCTGCGGACGCACGATCAGGACCGCGATGATCACCAGATACGCGGCAATCTCGACCAGCGCACTGGAAACGTAGCCGCCCAGAAGATTCTCGATCACGCCCAGGCTCATGGATCCGATGACCGCACCGGGCAACGAACCGAAGCCGCCCAGCGTCATCGCCGCGAACGCGCGGATGAGCACGTGCCCGCCCATATCCGGATAGACGAGCGTGGTCGGCGCAATCAGGATGCCCGCCATCGCGCCGAGCATCGCGCCCACGCCCCACATGATGTTGCGCAGTCGGGGCACGTTGATGCCGACCAGCGCCGCGCCACGCGGAGTCTGGGAGGCGGCCTGGATGACCTTGCCCGAGCGGGTGTAGTTGAAGAACCAATAGGCGACCAGCACGACGAAGAGCGAGAACAGCACAATCAGAATATCCTGGGGAGCGAGAACAATGTCGAAGAACTCGATCGGATCGCCGGCAAGTATCGGCGGCAACGGGATCACTTCGCGACCATAGAAAAAGCGCGAAAGCCCCTTGAGCAGGTAAGACAGCGCGACCGTCATCATGGTCAGGCTGATATGCGGCGCATTCTGCAAGGGGCGAAGCAAGCCGCGCTCGATGAGGGCGCCGATCGCATACATCAGCACCAGCGAGAACACGATCGAGGCGCCCATCAGCCATCCCAGCTTGGACTGGGTCAGGAGCACCGCGAACGCGCCCACCATGAAGAACTCGCCGTGGCAGAAGTTCACTACGGTCGTCGATCGGAACAGCACCGTCATGCCCAGCGCCATCAGGGTGTAGATGCCCCCGACGACGATGCCGCTCGCAATCAGTTGACCCAGCATTGTGGTCCCGGCCCGATCAGGGTTTGGCCGGGTACTTGTCTACGATGACAGGCTTTTCGCCAGTCGGCATATAGACCATCTTGCCGGTGCTGATGCCAGCGTGGATTTCAGGCGTAAAGGTCAGCGAGCCCGACGAGATGCCCGGATTGAAGTTGGTGATCTTGTTGAGTTCAGCGATCACTTTGGCGCGCGTGAGGTCAGGGCCTGCCTTCTTCAGGGCTTCGACGACGGCCAGCGTTCCAGTTGAACCAAGGAAGCTCAGCGTCTCGACGGGCGCGCCCGGGTGGTACTTCTTGAACATGTCGATCCACTTCTGCATTCCCGGCGCTTCAAGCGTGGAATTCAGCGGATAGAACACGAACATTTCGCTCGTGGCGGCCGCGTTGCCGACCCGCTTGACCATGTCTTCAGCGGATACGCCCTGGGTCGTGACGACCGGCACCTTCAGGTTGTACTTGAAGGCATCGCGCACGTAGAGGGTGAGCTCGGGGGCGTACAGGACAGCAAGCACGAAATCGGGTTTGGCGTTGCGGATTCGCAGGATCTGCGACGTCGCGTCGGCGCTGCCGCGCTCAAGATAGGCCGTTTCCACGGGCTCCACGCCGGCCTTCTTCAGGTTAGCCAGGATGGGTTCAAGGTGGGATTTGCCCCACTCATCGGAGTGGCTGATGATTGCAATGCGCTTGGTGTCGGCCTTGGACAACGCAAAATCGACCATGGCCCTGGCAACGGTGTCGGTCGTCGCAATCGGCTGGAATACATTGGGCAGCGTAGGCTTGGTGATTGCGGCACTTGCCGCGCCGAGTAGCATCCACGGAAATCCGGGGGCACGCTCGAACTCAGGCTTGGCAGCAAGCGCCGTTCCGCTGCACCATCCACCGTGGATCATGAAGACATTGTCCTGGGACATCAGCTTCTTGACGGCAGAGATCGTCTTGTTGGGATCACAACCGTCGTCCTCGACCACGAGCTCAATCTTGCGCCCGTTGATCCCGCCTTCATCGTTGATGCTCTTGTAGATCGCCGTAGCCCCCAGCAAGGTCAGGGATCCGACGGCCATGGAGCCCGTCATGGGCGCAAACATGCCGAGTTTGATGGTGTCGGCCGTGATGCCAGGATCGGCAGCGGTTGCGGACGAGCCTGCCAGTAGGGCCGCAGCGGCAATGGCTGCGACAGCCGTGTGACGAAATGCCTTGAGGGCGGGTGCGCTCATGTCGATGTCTCCGTATTCTGGTTGAGCAGGTCAGGGATAGGCGGCGCCTGGACGCAACCCGTATCGCTGAAAAATATCGCCATGTGCCTGAGCACGACTGATCCCTGCTGCGAATCGGACCGAAGAATGGCCCGAACGTCGTCTCGGCTCTGGTTGTATTTATGCCAGTAAAGGTAGCATAGAGACGCACCACCGTCCAGCAATCGCGCAGGGGCGACCGGCGCAGGGAATCCTCATGGAAATCGAAGTCAAGCCCCACAATCTGTTTGAAGACACGCAAGGCCTTCTCACCGGAAGCCTGTTCGTGGCGCTGGCGGTGCTGATCCTGCGTCAAGCGGGACTTGTCACCGGCGGGACGACCGGCATCGCCTTTTTGGTTTTCTACGGGACAGACTGGCCGCTCGCCTGGATTCTGTTCGCGATCAACCTGCCGTTTTATGCATTTGGCTGGGGCGTGCTGGGACGCACCTTTACCATTAAGACTTTTTTCGCCGTCGGTGCACTATCCCTCTACATCGAGTGGCTGCCGGCGTTGATACACATCGACCAACTCAATCCCGTGTTTGCCGCCATCATCGGCGGATTGCTGGCGGGCACTGGCATCCTGATGATCATCCGGCACGGAGGCAGCCTGGGCGGCGTAACGATCATCGCAGTCTACGCGCAGAAGCGCCTGGGCCTTCGCGCGGGCGCCGTCCAGATGGCGATCGACGGCGCCATCCTGGTGGTCGCCTTCGGCATGCTGGATCCCCTGCGGATAGCGCTTTCGCTGCTCGGTGCCGTCGCGCTGAATTTCGTGATTGGAATCAATCACCGGGCGGGACGCTACTTTGGTGCCTGATGAACTGATCGCCGGCCGCGCGACGCAGACCTAGTCGCCCTTGATATTGGACGCGGCGATCGTCTTGCCCCACAGTTCGAGATCCTTGCGGATCAAATCGGCAAAATCGCTCGCGCTGCCGCCGACGGGCTCAATGCCGACCGAAGCGAATTTCTCGCGTACTTCTGGCAACGCCAGCATCTTGTTGACATTGCTGTTCAGGATCTCGATCACGTCGTCCGGCGTGCCCGCGGGCGCGAGCAGGCCGATCCAGTAATTGACCTCGAACTGCGGCAGCCCGGACTCACGCGCCGTCGGCACATCGGGCAGCGCTGGCGAACGCTCGGCGCTGCTGACCGAAATCGGTCGCAACCGCCCGCTCTTGATATGGCCAATCGATGACGCGATCCCGGTGAACATCATTGATGTCTCGCCGCTCACCGTCGCCACGACCGCAGGCGTACTGCCCTTGTACGGCACGCCCATCAGGCGCGTCTGGGTGACCTGCTGAAACAGCTCCGCCGTGAGGTGAGGCGATGTGCCATTGCCGGCCGACGCATACTTGATCTCGCCAGGATGGGCGCGTGCCAGCGCGACCAGTTCCTCAAGTGTCTTGACCGGCACTGCGGGATTGACGACCAGCACATCGGTCGAGTAGGCGATCAGGGCGACCGGCTTGAAACTGCGCACGGGATCGTACGAAATATTCTTGTAGAGAAAGGGATTGATCGCCACGATGCCCGTGCCGGCCACCAGCAGCGTGTAGCCGTTGGGCTGCGCCTTGGCGACAAGGTCGGCGCCGATGATGCCGCCCGCACCCGGCCGGTTTTCCACCACCACTTGCTGCCCCAGCGCCAGACCGAGCCGCTGCGCGGTGAGGCGCGCCACCGTATCGGTCGACCCGGCGGCCGCCTGCGGCACGATGAAGGTCACTGCCCGCGTCGGGTATGTGCCCTGCGCGCTCGCCGTGCGCGTGCCCATCGCCATGACTGCGGGCGTTGCGAATAACGCGGAGACTGTCTTTCTGCGCAATCTGTCCACTTGATGCCTCCTCAGTGTTTCGGTGCTTCACCGTGCATGGCGCGAGGCCGACATCGCGCGCCGGGCCGCGCTTGCGCGACGGCCAACGGCGCGTTCCTCAGAGCCTGCTCCGCAGTACGTACTTCAGGATACCGCCGTGCCGGAAATATTCAATTTCGGCCATGCTGTCGATCCGCGCAAGCAGCGTCACAGTCAGACGCTCGCCAGTGGCGCGCGTGATGACACATTGAATTTCCTGGCGCGGCGTTGCGATCTCGTTAAGACCCACGATATCGAACGTTTCGCTGCCGTCCAGTGCAAGCCGCTGTCGACTATCGCCGCCGGTGAATTGCAGCGGCAGCACGCCCATGCTGACCAGGTTCGCACGATGAATCCGCTCGAGCGACTCGGCGATCACGGCACGCACGCCCAGCAGGCCCGTACCCTTGGCCGCCCAATCGCGCGACGAGCCGGCGCCGTATTCCTTGCCTGCGACGACCACGAGCGGCACACCCTCGGCGCGGTAGAGTTCAGCGGCCTCGAAGATATTCATTTGCGCACCGCCGGGCAGATGGCGGGTCGCGCTGCCCTCGACGCCCGGCGTCATTTCATTATGCAATCGCACGTTGGCAAAGGTGCCACGCATCATGACGTGATGGTTCAGACGTCGCGCGGCATAGTTGACGAAATCGCGCTGCGCGACCCCAAGCGACTCCAGATAGGCGCCAGCCGGGGTGCGGGACGAAAATTTCCCGATCGGCGAAATGTGATCCGTCGTGAGCATGTCGCCAAACATCCCGAGCACGCGCGCGGACCGAATGTCGTCGACTGGCTGCGCATTGCGCGACATCCCCTCGAAATAGGGAGGACGCTGGATGAAGAGGCTGGCCGGGTTCCAGTCGTACAACTTGCCGGTGCCCCCCTTCAGGGCCCTCCACTGCGGCGATCCTTGCAGGATCGTCGAATAGCGATCCGTAAACATTTTCGGGACGATGCAACGCTCGATCGTCTCGCGGACTTCCTCTTGCGAAGGCCATATGTCGCGCAGGAAGACGGGAATACCCTGCGGGTCGAACCCCAGCGGCTCTGCGATCAGGTCATGGTGGATTGATCCTGCCAGCGCGTAGGCGACCACGAGCGGCGGTGAGGCGAGAAAATTCAGCTGCACGCTGTTGTGGACACGGGCATCAAAGTTGCGATTGCCTGAAAGCACGGCCACCGTGGCAAGGTCGTTTCCTTCGATCGCTTGCAGGATGGGATCCGACAGCGGCCCGGAATTCCCCATGCAGCTCATGCAACCAAAACCGACGACGTTAAAGCCCAGCGTATCGAGATGTTCCTGCAAACCGGAGGCAACGAAATAGTCGGCGACGACACGCGATCCCGGTGAAAGCGAAGTCTTGACCCATGGCTTGGGTCGCAGGCCCCGGCGTACGGCATTGCGCGCCAGCAGGCCCGCCGCCATCATGACCGTCGGGTTGGACGTATTGGTGCAACTGGTGATCGCGGCAATGACGATCGAACCGTTTCCGATCGAAAAATCCGAACCTTCGACCTGGACGGTCTGCGGCGGCTTGGCCACCGCGCGCGCAAAGGCCGCGGGTGCCTCGCCGAGCGCCACGCGCGCATCCGGGCGACTGGGGCCCGCGACACTGGGGACGACTGCGCCAAGATCGATTTCCACCACGCGCGCGTAGCGAGGCTCGGCGCTGTCAGCGTCGCGCCATAGGCCCTGGGCCTGGCAATAGGCCTTCACGAGGGCAAGATGGCTCGCATCGCGACCCGTGAGTTCGAGAAAGCGCAACGTCTGCGCGTCGACCGGGAAGAACGCCATGGTCGCGCCATATTCCGGCGTCATATTGGAGACGGTCGCACGCTCGGTCAGGGAAAGCGAATCGACGCCTGGCCCGAAATACTCGACGAAGCGCCCGATCACTTGCTCGCGCCTTAACCGCTGCGTGATCGTGAGCACCAGGTCGGTCGAGGTCGTACCGGCAGGCAGCTTGCCGACAAGGCGTACCCCGACGACCTCCGGGATGGAAACAATCACCGGCTCGCCAAGCGCCGCATTGCCCCCTTCGAAACCGCCCACCCCCCAGGCCACGACGCCCAGCGAATTGACCATTGCCGTATGGCTGTCCATGCCGATCAGCGAATCCGGGCACGCCACGCTACGACCGCCCTGTTGCTCCACGCTGACCACGCGCGCGAGGAACTCCAGGTTGATCTGGTGACAAATGCCCGACCCGGGCGGAAAGACGCGCAAACCGTCGAACGCCTGGCCGCACCACCGCAGGAACTCGTAACGCTCCAGATTCTGCGCGAACTCCGAATCCATGTTGAACTGCAGCGAGGTCGGCTTGCCGGAATCCTCCACCATGACCGAGTGATCGACGATGAAGTCCACCGGTACCGTTGGATTGATGCGCGCCGGGTCTCCGCCAAGCGCGACCATCGCATCGCGCATCGCGGCCATGTCGCCCATCAGGGTAATGCCGGAAGACTCGGGCATCATCACCCGCACCGGATGGAACTCGAGCTCGACGTCGACTTCACCGCCCAGGAGCCTTGCGACGATTGCGCGCGCGTCCAGGTCAGACGCGCGGCCTGCGGCCTGGTTTCTGATCAGGTTTTCAAGCAGGACTCGAACCGTGTACGGTAGCGACTGCACTGCGCCGAAGCCCTGCCTCTGGGCGGCTTCAAGGCTGTAGTAATCAAATTGGCGATCGCCGACTTTCAGCGTGCGGACCAGGCCTTCGGCGTCAGACTGAGCTGTCATGTTTGTCCCTTATTGTTATGCATCACGGCGCCGTGCGAAATGCCGCATGCGAGCGCGCACCATCCTACACCGGGGAACGAACCGGCGACAACAGGTTGAAGATCTGTTGACAAACCTCCCGATCATGGCTGCAATCGCTCTGTTCGTATCGCAGCCTGCATCCCAGGAAATCAACACACGCTAAAGAGGACTTGCCCGGGCATGAGCATTGACGCCGTTCGACTTGAGTTGGTCAAGAACGCCATCGGTTCAGTCGTGGACGAGATGGTCCTGACCGTCGTGCGAATCGCGTACTCGTCCATCATGAAAGACACGATGGACATGTCCAGCGCGTTTTGCGATGGGCGTGGCCGCCTGATCGCACAGGGGCTGAGCCTGCCGTTGCACCTGGGTTCGATCCCGGACGCCATGGACGCCGTGATTGAACGCTACGGCGACGACTTCGCACCCGGCGACGTGGTGATCTTCAACGACCCGTACCAGGGCGGCATGCACTTGCCCGATATCTTCATGTTCCGCCCCGTCTTCGTGGGCGAGCACCTGCTTGGCTTCGGAATACTGGTGGCGCACCACAACGATATGGGCGGCCGCGTACCGGGCTCAAGCGCCGCGGACTCGACTGAAGTCTTCCAGGAGGGTTTGCAGATCCCGATCCTCAAGCTGTACGACCGGGGTGTGCTGAACCAGACGCTGCTCGACATCCTCGCGCGCAACGTCCGGGTACCCGACACCGTGCTTGGGGATCTGCGCGCGCAGGAGGCTGCCTGCCGCATTGCGGATCGCGGGATGCGCGAACTTGCTGACCGGTACGGCGTGGCAGAGCTCGAGGCCTGCTTCGACGCGCTGCTCGACTACTCCGAGCGCGAAGCGCGCCGAACGATCGCTGCGATCCCGGATGGTGTCTACTCCTTTACAGATTACCTGGACGATGACGGGATCCATCCGAATCAGCCCGTCAAGGTCATGGTCACGCTGACCATTGCCGGCGAGGAGTTGAGTGCGGATCTTACGGGCAGTTCACCGCAGGTGAGCGGTGCCATCAACTCGACGCTCTCCTTTGCCAAGTCGGCGATTTATTTCGCGGTGCGCGCCATCATGGATTCCGATGCGCCAAACAATGCCGGCTTCATCCGACCGATTCGCGTGGTGGCCCCTGAGGGGTGCCTGTTCAACCCGCGGCGCCCGGGCGCGGTGGCAGCGCGCGGCGTGAGCGGTTTTCGCCTGATCGATGCAACTTTCGGCGCACTGGCCAAGGCGGTGCCGAGGTACCCTCGGGCAGCGGGCGAAGGGGGGACGACCAGCTACAGCATCGGCGGGTATGACGCCGAGGGGCGCTACGTGCTGTTTCGCGAGGCGCTGATGGGGGCGTGGGGCGCGGGCTTTGAGCGCGAAGGGGTTGACGGCGTGGCTAACCCGGCTGCGAACATCAGTAACGCACCGATCGAGATGATCGAAAACACCGCGCCGATCCGCATCGAGCGTTACGCGCTGGTCGCCGACAGCGGCGGCATCGGCGCGTGGCGCGGCGGGCTGGCCATTGAACGGCAGTTGCGCTTTCTGGGTGAACGCGCCGTTTTCCAGCTTCGCTCAGACCGAAGACAGCATCCTCCATTCGGGATTTTTTCAGGCGGTCCCGGCGGCGCGTCCAATAATTTGCTTGAGCGCGACGGCGTCTGGGAGCAAATGCCCACCAAATTCACCCGATCACTGCAGAAAGACCAGGCATTCCGGCACACCACGGCAGGCGGAGGCGGCTACGGCGACCCGGTCACACGCCACCCGGGTGCGGTGCTCGACGATGTGCGCAACGGCAAGGTGTCGACAGAGTCCGCGTACGAAGACTATCGCGTCGTCATCCTGCGCGACCCCTGGCGCATTGACGACGCTGCCACGGCGGCGCTTCGGGGCAACCCTCCAGCGCGTGAGCAGGAATCAGCGAGGGGCACACCATGAGCGCGTCTGCCGACATGCGGATTGGCGTGGACATTGGCGGCACCTTCACGGACCTCGTATTCCTCAACCCGGATGGCACGCTGCACAAGCGCAAGGTGCCCTCGACGCCGTCGGACTATTCGCGGGCGATTGTCGACGGGGTTCAAGCCTACTGCCGAGAGGCCGGACTGCGGCCAGAGGCGATCGGCGAAGTCGTCCATGCCACCACAGTGGCGACCAATGCAATTCTGGAGCGCAAAGGGGCCCGCACGGCCCTGATCACCACGGCCGGGTTTCGCGACGTGCTTGAGCTGCGGCGCATCCGGATTCCGATGTCCTATGACCTCGGATGGCAAAAGCCCGTGCCGCTGGTCGAACGGGCATGGCGCCTGGAGATCCCGGAGCGAATGGACGCGCGCGGCAACGTGTTGGTGGCGCTCGACCATCAGGCGCTTGACCAGGCGATCGACGCGCTCCTCAAAGAAGGCGTCGAGGCCGTTGCCGTGTGCTTTCTCCACGCCTACCGCAATCCGGATCATGAACGCGCGGTCGGCGCGGCGTTTCGGGCCCGTATGCCGCAGGCCTACGTTTCGCTGTCGCATGAAGTGCTGCCCGAGATGCTCGAATTCGAGCGCACCAGCACGACCGTGGTCAACGCCTACGTCGCGCCGCTCATCGCGCGCTACCTGGGGACGCTGCGCGAACGGCTTGACGGGCTGGGCACGACGGCGCCGCTGTTGGTCATGCAGTCCAACGGCGGTCTGATCAGCGCCGGCGCGGCTGCAGGCCGCCCTGTCACGATCATCGAATCGGGCCCGGCTGCGGGTGTCGTCGCGGCCGCGCGCCTTGCGCAAGACTGTGGGTATCGCGATGTGCTGACGCTCGACATGGGCGGCACCACGACCAAAGCATCGATCATCGAACACAATGCGATCCTGCGCGCCACAGAATATGAAGTGGGATCGGCGGTCTCGGCCAGCAGCCGCCTCATGCGCGGCAACGGTTATGCGCTTCGGATTCCGGTTATCGATATTTCCGAAGTTGGCGCCGGGGGCGGCAGCATCGCGCAGGTGGATCCGGGCGGCTCGTTGCGTGTCGGCCCGCGCAGCGCGGGGGCCACACCCGGGCCAGCCTGCTACGGCAACGGCAACCTGCACCCCACCGTGACGGACGCAAACCTCGTGCTGGGTTATCTGAATTCGGATTCGCTGGCGGGCGGTTCGCTGACGATCCGCCGCGATCTCGCCCTGACGGCCATTCACGAGCATGTCGCTCTGCGCACCGGCCTGTCGGACCTGGACGCAGCCCATGGCGTGCACCAGATCGCAAACTCCAACATGGTGCGCGCCATCAAGTCCGTGTCCGTCGAACGCGGCCGCGACCCGGCCGATTTCGTCCTGATGGTATTTGGAGGCGCCGGTCCAATCCACGCGGCCGGGGTCGCCCGTGAGCTTGGCATTGGGCGCGTCATCGTGCCGCCTGCCCCCGGCGTTTTCAGCGCCTTCGGTCTGCTGCGCGCGGACGTCGAGCAACACTCGGCCCGCACCGTGCTGACGCGCACGGCAGGCGCGGATCTTGACTCGGTGAACGCCGCGATCGACACGATGCGCGCCGAGTTGACGGCGGCGCTCGCAGGCGAAGGCTATGCCGAACCGTTGATCTCCATCCGTGCGCACGCCGACTTGCGCTACCGCGGGCAATCCTCAGAGATCACCGTGCCCATGAGCGGCATGACGCTCACCCGGGAAGCGGTGACTGAGCTGGAGGTTCGTTTCGAAACGGAATTCGAGCGCACATACGGACACGTGGGCCAGTCCCGCGAATTCGAGCTCGTGACCGTTCGGCTCGTGGCGTCGGTATCACGACCGGCAGAGCGGCCTATGCACTGGGGCGAGGAAATCGGCGAGGCCCCTTCTGGCGAACGCCGGATGGTCTATTTTGGCGACGGTGGATCTCCCCGCGAGGTCGACGTGATTCGCCGTGCCGACCTTGCGTCGGGCCGCCGTCCGGGACCACTGGTGATCCAGGAGTACGACACCAGCGTCGTGGTACCGCCCGGCGATACCGCCTGGCTCGACGGCTTCGGCAATATCGTGATCGGAGTCAGGGAGGAACATGACACGGGAAGCCGCTGAATCAGCGTCCGCGCTCGCCGCCTTCGCGGCACAGTCGGACATCACGCGCATGCCGGCGCACGTCGTGCGCACCGCTAAGGCTTGCCTGCTGTATGCCGTCGCCGTGGGTATCGCCTCGCGCGCCGCGCCAATGGCCACGATGATCGCCCGGGCGCTCGATCTTGAGTACGGCGAGGCGGGCGGACCGGTCACGCGGATGCTGGACGGGCGCGCGGTCGCCACGGGAGCCGGCGCCTACGCCAATGCCGTGCTGTTGCACGGCAGGGTCCAGGAGGACGCGCATCCGGCCGGTCACGTCGGGGTCGTGGTGGTGCCGGCGGCGATCGCGATGGCGCAGGCACAGCGGGCCAGCGGGCCGGCCCTGCTGGCGGCCCTTGTCGTCGGCTACGAGGTCGCGCTGCGCATCGGGCGCGATCACGTCTCGGATTCGAGCGCACGGGGATTTCGATCGACGCCGCTGTATGGCGTGTTTGGCGCAGCGGCCGCCGCAGGGCGACTTGCCGGCCTGGACGACGACCGGATGGCGGACGCGATCTGCCTTGCGGCAAATTTCGCCGGCGGGCTGCGCGAATTCGTCACGGCCGGCACAGACGAGTTTCCGTTGCACGCCGGGATGGCGGCACGCAACGGCATCCACGCGGTGCAATGTGCACTGACGGGCGTGCACGCCGCGCGCAGCACGATCGGGGGCGACGCAGGCTTTATGCGCGCGTTCGGGGAGCCCGGCAAGGCCTACAGTTCGCGCCTCGCCGATGCGCTCGGCGAGCAATACGAACTGGTACGCACCACCTACAAGCCCTATCCAGCCTGCCAGTTCAACCGAAGCGTCATCCGCGGCATGCTCGCCCTGCGCGCATCGCATGCCGCGCCGTTGAGGGGCATCACCATTGGCCTGCACCCCTTCGAGGCGGATTTCGTCGGCATGCGACACACCGGGCCGTTCGTCAGCTTTCCGCAGACATTCATGAGCGCCCCGTTCTGCGCCGCGCTCGCATGGGTTGACGGTGCCGTTACCTACCGCGCAATGCACGATTTCGATCGCGAACCTGTGGTGCGCCTGGCCGCACGCGTACGCGTCGTGGCCGATGCCTCCATCCCGCGCTACCGTCCACGGCTGACAATCGAGACCGAGGACGGGCGCACTCTGGAATGGGCAGAAGATCAGGGCGAAGAACGATACGCGATGACCTGGGACGCTGCGGTCGACATGACGCGGATCTTCTGCAGTGAGGCCGGAGTCGTGCCGCAAGACACCGACGCACTCATCGAGGCGACACTGCGGCTGGATCAGAACACGGACTGCAACGATTTCCTCTCGGCATTGCATCGGGCACATGCGCGCGCATGTGCCTGACCGTGCCCTGACAACGACAAAAATGGAGAAGGACATGAACAATCCCGGAAAGCGCCTGCGCGAGCTGATCGATGCGCCTGAAATCCTCGTGATGCCAGGCATCTACGACGGCTACAGCGCAAGAATGGTCAAGAAATACGGATTCCCGGCAGGATTTCTGACGGGCGGTGGCATCAGCGAAGCGCGCCTTGGCCAGCCGGATATCGGATTGATGGGCATGGAGGAAAACCTCGCCACTTGCCGGGCGATGGTGGCCTGTTGCGACCTGCCGATGATCGCCGACGGCGACACCGGCTATGGCAACGCGGTCAACGTGCATCACATGGTGCGCGCCTTCGAGCAGGCGGGCGTGGGCGGCGTCATGATCGAGGACCAGGTCTGGCCCAAGCGATGCGGCCATATGAAGGGCAAGGAAGTGATCTCCGCAGAGGAGATGGTGCAAAAAATACGCGCCGGCGCTCAGGCGCGTCGCAACCCGGACTTCATCATCAAATCGCGCACCGACTCGTACGGCACCCATGGCCTTGCCGAAGCGATCCGCAGGTTGAACCTATACGCGCAAGCGGGCGCCGACCTGCTGTTTGCCGATGCCGTGCTGCGGGAGGAAGATATCGCCACGCTGGTGCGCGAGGTCACAAAGCCCGTGTCCGTCAACATGGGATTCGGCATTCGCCAGCGATCGACGACGCCGCTGATCTCGGCGCGCCGTCTGCAGGACCTGGGGGTCGCGGCAGTTATTTACCCTCGGTTACTGACATCGGCGGCGATTCAGGGGATGATTAACGGGATGAACGCACTGTGCGCGTCGCTTGGCCGTGATGAAATCGTCGAGCGACCGGATCTGGCCGTCTCGTTCGAAGATCTGAACGCGCTGGTCGGGTTTGACGAAGCCCAGTCGCTCGAGCAGCAATTCCTGACCGAAGAGACGCTCAACCGAAAATACGGCCCTGCGCGCTAGCCGCGACCCGGCCTCAAGGAGACACAAGATGACAGACATGCAATCGAACGACCGCCACTGGGGGGCGTTGCGCACTGCCCTGCTCTGCGCTGGCATCGCGCTTGCCGGATCGGTGATGGCGCAGGATAAGTACCCCTCGCGCCCCATCGAGATGATCGTTCCGACGCCGCCCGGAGGCGGCACCGACCTCGTCATCCGTCAGCTTGCCGAGTTGGTCGAACCCATCCTTGGGCAAAAGGTCGTGGTGGTCAACCGGCCCGGTGGTGGCGGAATGCTCGGTACTGCGGCGGTGACCAAAGCCCGCCCCGACGGTTATACGCTCGGCGGCCTCTGGAACGCCCCGCTGACGATGACGCCACACATGCAACAGGCGCCCTATACCCCGAACGATTACATCACCATCAGTATGTCGGATGTCGCCCCGACCGTCATCTGCGTCAAAAAGGACTTCCCTGCCAACAATGCGACCGAATTCTTTGAACTCCTGAAAAAGACGCCCGGCCAGTACACCTACGGCACCGACGGCGTGGGCGGCACCATCCAGCTGGCAGCAGAGCGCATCTTCATCCGCAAGGGGGTCAAGGTGCGGGCGGTTCCGTTCGGCGGCGCAGGCGAGACCGTCAAGAACTACCTGGGCGGTCATGTCGACTTTTTTGGCGGCTCGATCAGCACGATCCTTCCCTACGTGAAGGAGGGTTCGACCAAGTGCATGTTCACCACCGGCCCCGATCCGATCGCCGCGCTACCCGGCGTGGCGACCCTGACAGACCTCGGCATGCCTGAGGCGTCGACGCAGTTGTGGCACGGCGTTCTCGCGCCAAAAGGCCTGTCGGCGGACAAGGTGGCGATCCTCGAGAAAGCGTTCAGGCAAGCCGCGCAGTCGGACAAATTCCGTGACTTCGCCGAACCCAAGGGCATGATCGTCAAGGGCACATCGCCTGCGGAATTCCGCGAACTGCTCGACAGCGAATACAAGGCGATGGGCGAAGTCATGGCGGCGATCGGGCTCAACAAGAAATGAAGCCGCCGGGAGCCATCATCGTCTCGATGCGGCGGGGTGAGCTGGGGGTGGCGCTGGTATTGCTCGCGGTTTCGGCGGGCGCGCTGGCGGTTGCAACCGGAATGCCCACTGGCACCGTCGCCGAGCCGGGCCCGGGCGTGTTCCCGTTAGGAATCAGCGCCTGTCTGCTCGCGGTCAGCCTCGGGCTGGTGGTACGCGCACTGCTCATTGCGCCGCCCGTGGACCTCTCTGCTGCGGCCAGCCCAGCCACAGACTCCGGGGGAGACGAATCCGAGGTCCAGATCGGGCACCGACTGATCTGGATTTCGCTCGCGTCGCTGGCGCTTTTCGGCTTGTTGCTCGACACACTCGGATTCCCGGTCTGCGCGGCGCTGTTCATGGCGACCCTTCTGCGCAGCTTCTCGACGCTGGGCTCGCTGCGCTCGCTTCTCGGAGCGATCGCTGCTGCGGCGATTTCCTGGTTCTTCTTTGTCCAGTTGCTCGGCGTGAACCTGCCGCTGGGCATCCTGCAAATGAACTGACCGTCACGCACACGATTGAACATGACCGAATACCTGCTTGCCGGATTTTCGCTGGCGTTACGCCCCGACAATCTCTTCTATTGTTTTATCGGATGCGTCTGGGGCACCGTCGTCGGAATGCTTCCGGGGCTCGGGCCGCTCGCCGGACTGACGCTCTTGCTGCCGCTGACCTTCAACCTCGAGCCGGCCTCGGCCGTCATCATGCTGGCGGGCATCTTCTACGGCGCCATGTACGGCGGGTCCACCACCTCGATCCTGCTGCGTATTCCGGGTGAGGCCGCCTCGGTGATCACCTGCATCGACGGCTACGAAATGGCGCGCCAGGGCAGAGCGGGCCCCGCCCTCGTGGTGGCTGGCGTCGGCAGCTTCATCGGGGGCACGTTCAGTGTCATCGGCCTGATGCTTTTCGCACCCGCGCTGGCTGGCGTCATGCTGCAGGTCGGGCCGGCGGCCGAGTGCGTTCTGATGATTTTTGCCCTTCTTGTGATGAGCCTGATCAGCAGCGGGCCATGGCTCAAGACGATAGCGATGATTCTTCTTGGCTTGCTGATCGGCACCATGGGCCTGGACCCGATCACGGCCTATCCGCGATTCACGTTTGGCCAGATCGAGCTGTCGGATGGCATCAACTTCATCAGCATGGCACTGGGGCTTTTCGGTCTAAGCGAGCTGCTACTCAACCTGGAGAACATCGCCGACGTCAAGCCGATCAGCCCGACGTTTCGCAGCCTCATCCCACGTTGGGCCGATATCCGCGCCGCCGCGCCTGCCGTGGGACGCGGCAGCATCGTGGGCTTTCTCTTTGGTTTCGTGCCCGGCATCTCGCATGTGATCTCCACCTTTGTGTCCTATGCGCTCGAAAAGCGCATTTCCGCCCATCCGGAGCAATTCGGCAAGGGCGCCATTGCCGGCGTCGCCGGCCCTGAAACCGCCAACAACGCAACGACCGGAAGCGCGCTGATCCCGCTGCTCGTGCTGGGCATACCCGCGATCCCCGCCACTGCAATCCTGCTCTCCGCGCTCATGATTCACGGCGTGCAGCCGGGCCCTGAACTGATCAGCAAGAATCCGGAAATCTTCTGGGGGCTTATCGCAAGCATGTACATCGGCAATCTTGTGCTGCTGGTGCTCAACATCCCCATGGTCGGGCTGTTCGTCAACCTGCTGCGCACACCCTATGCGTACCTCGCGCCATCGGTGATGCTGATCTGCGTGATCGGCGTCTATAGCGTCGGGGCAAATTCGAGTGAGGTGCTCGTGATGGTCGTCTTCGGCTTGATCGGCTACCTCCTGCGCAAATTCCGCTTTGACGCCGCACCCTTGTTGCTGGCGGTCGTGCTTGGCGACCGGATGGAGGTGTCCTTCCGGCGGGCGCTGATCATCAGCGACGGCGACTACTGGGGCCTGCTGCGGGGCGGCGCAAGCAAAGTCTTCCTGATCGCGCTGGCATTCCTGCTTGCCCTCCAGGGGATTGCCTGGATGATGGGCTATCGCAAACGCATGGCAGACGAGGCGTCCTGATGAACGTTGCATCCGGCACGCCCCACTGGCACGCCCCCGCAGGCGCGATCGATACGCATGCCCACGTGGTGAGCAAAGATCTCCCGATCCAGTCCACGCGCCACAAGCAGCCTGACCATGATGTGCGGGCGGAGGATTTCATCGCGCTTCTTGACGCGAATGGAATGGCGGGCGGGGTGCTGACCGCCCCGAGCTTTTATGGCACGGACAACAGCCTGTTGCTTGCCGCACTGGACGCGTATCCGGATCGGTTGCGCGGCACGGTAATCGTCGACCCCGATGTCGATCGTGGAGCCCTGGAGGCTATGTCTTCGCGAGGCGCGACCGGCATCCGGCTGAACTGGATCCGGCGCCCGACGCTGCCGGATTTCACGACGCCAGCCTACGCGCGATTGTTCGCAACCGTCCGCGCCCTCGACTGGCACGTGGAAGTCTTCCTGGAAGGCGAGCGCCTGCCCCCGTTGCTTGCGATCTTGCAGAAGGCCGGGGTCAAAGTGTGCCTTGATCATTTCGCGTGCCCGGATCCTTCGCGTCAACTCGCCTGCGAGGGTTTCAGGATGGCGCTGGACGCCGTGCGAGCCGGCAATTGCTGGATCAAGCTGTCGGCGCCCTATCGCCTTTCGGGCGTTGATCCGCGCACCTATGTCGACGCGATCCTCGCCGCAGGAGGCGAAGACCGCCTGGTGTGGGCAAGCGACTGGCCCTGGGTCAGCTACGAGGACCAGTTCAACTACCAGGACTGCCTGGACTGGGCAGCCGACTGGATTTCGGATCAGGCTCTGCGGGAGAAAATCCTGGTGACCACCCCCCGCGCCCTGTTCCGCTTCGGCGACTGACCGGATGCGCGGCAAGCCGCGCCGTTCAGGGCTGGGGGATTGCCGACACTCAGCTCACTTCTTCGGGTGCTTCGCGTCGACACGGGCGATCAGGTCGCGCTCGGCCGCATCGAACTTGTCGAGCCCAACCAGTTTCTGGCGCTCCTGGAAGGACGTCATGCGATCGATGATGCTCTCGGTCGTACCCTCGCGCCTCAGGACGTCAAGGCCCTGGCGGATCGCGTGCGATCCAAGATACAACGCGGCGTTCGCATACCAGATTAGGTTAAAGCCCATCGACAGCAGCTGTTTTTCGGGAACCAGCGGGGTACGGCTGCGCTCGATCATGTTGGCCACGAGCGGGACGCCCTTGAACTCCCGGCTGACTCGCTCGAGTTCCTCCATACTGCTTGGTGCTTCGACAAAAATGGCATCTGCGCCAATTTCGCGGTAGGCGTGCGCCCTTTCAATGGCGGCCTCAAGGCCTTCGGGTGCGCGAGCATCCGTGCGCGCGATAATCAGAAAGTCGGGATCGGTGCGGGCATCAAGCGCGGCCTGCAGGCGATATAACATTTCCTGGGTGGAGGCAATCGACTTTGCCTCGAAATGGCCGCAGCGCTTGGGGAAGACCTGGTCTTCGATATGCAAACCCGCGGCGCCCGCGCGTTCATAATTCTTGACGGTGCGCTTGACGTTCGCGACACCCCCGAAGCCTGTGTCGCAATCGGCGATCACGGGCACTGAAACGGAATCGCAAATGCGCTCGACCTGGCTGGTGAGTTCGTTGAGCGTAATGAGGCCGATATCTGGCGTACCCAGATAGGTGTTGGCCATGCCGCCACCCGTGATGTAGACCGCCGGGAAACCCGCCGCCTCGATCAGTTTTGCGACGAAACAGTCTGTCGCGCCGGGGACGATACCGGGCCCGCCGGCCTTGATCAAATTGCGAAGGGCTGTTGTGCTCTTAATCATTCAGGTCTCCTGGAGTGTGGTTCTGCGGCGATGATAATCACAAATTCGCACCGTCCGATAGGTCGCCGAACTATTCTGTGACAATTCGCCTTAGATTTTTGTTACCCTTTTCCGGAGTTCACGAATGACCCAAGGACACCCCATGACAGACTGGCTTTATCAATTTTCAGACCTCACAATCATATTGTTCAGCATCGTGGGGGCCATTGTCGCAATGTTCATCATCCACGCCATTTGCCACCGAATCATCGGCGACCGGGTGCCAAAGGAAGGTTTCAAATTTGCGGAAACCATCCATAACTCAATGATTTCGCTCTTCACGCTGGTGCTGGCCTTTTCGCTGGTGCAAGCCATCGGGAATTACCGCCAGACCAACACGCAAGTCGCGACGGAAGCCGCGCAAATCAACAACCTGGATCGCCTGCTGACGCGATTCAACAGCGACAAGGCTGCCGACGTGCGTCAGCACCTGATGGCCTACACGAAATCCATCGTCGAGGACGACTGGCCAGCGCTCGTCAACGGCGGCGCAAGCCAGAAGACCACGGACCTCTTCAAGCCGGTCTCGCAGGGCATCATTGCGATCCATCCCGAGAACGACCGCCAGGTATCGCTTTACGCCTCCGCCGTGAACCTGGCGCATGACCTGGAGCGGATGCGTGAGGTGCGCCTCGAAAGCGGCACGCTGCAAATCCCCACGAACTACTGGATGGTGATCCTGTTTGCGATGCTGGCCAAAATCCTGTTGTCAGCCCTGCTGGACCGCAGCGGCATGGGCAATTATGTCCTGGGCGTTCAGATGGCAGTGCTCGGTGCATTGCTGGGCCTGGTGTTGATCTTCGATGAACCTTACAAGGGGCAGACCTCCGTGCAACCGGACAACTTTGTCAGCGTCCTGGAAAAAATGCGGACTCGTTCCGACTGACCAATGAATCGCGCGCGCCGCTACGCTACCGGAATCGCGCTGCTGGCCCCAATGGTTGCGCTGGCCGCGCCAGGGGTCGAGATCTATGGAACGATCGACACCGGGCTGGCATACGTCATGAATTCGGCCAACGACAGCCGCAGTTATAGCGGCGGTACCAAGTTCGGGCTGGGGTACGGCATGGAATCCGGCAACCGGTTCGGTTTGCGCGGACGCGAAGATCTTGGCGGCGGATACGAAGCCCATTTCGTACTTGAGAACGGATTCGATCCCGGCAACGGGAGCATGGGCCAGAGCGGCCGACTGTTCGGACGCCAGGCGTGGCTTGGCGTCCAGAATTCGTCGCTCGGATACCTTCGCGTTGGGCGCCAGTACAACTTCGGCTATGACTACATTTCCAAGCTCACACCGTTTGGCCCTGGCGACTTCACCCGCGCGGGGCTGGGCGCCGCCATTGGCAACGCCAAGCCTGAACGACTGAGCAATACGATCAAGATCGAAACGGCTGAAATCGACGGCTTCAAGCTCGGCGTGGGCTATTCGTTTGCGACCGAACTTGCCGCCTATTATGCGTCTGGCGTCGAGGTTCTGGTCGACCAGAGCGGCAAAGCGGCGACCGGCTACAACTTCCCGACGGTCGACAACTTGCGCAGCTTTACGTCGGGCGTCGCGTACCGCGGCGGCCCGCTCTACCTCACCGCGACGCTGGATGTCTACATGCCAAACGTCAGCGTGGCCAATGGCGAGTATTCGAACATTACCGCCTGGGTCGTCGGCGGATCCTACCAGTTCCCGGGTGTGCGGACATCGGTGGCGTACAGCCAGACCCGCAATGGATGGATGAACGCGCTGCAAACGCAATCCGTATCGTCGAGCGGCGATTATCCGTTACTTTACAGCCCCACCTCGTTCAACAAACTTTCCGGCGTCATGGTGTTTGACGACAGCATTGCCGTGAACGCGATCATGCTGGGCGTTTTCGTGGATATCGGCAAGACCGATATCCTGTTTGGCTCGTTCCAGGCAACCTCGCCGACCGCCAGCATGAACAATGCACTCGGATCCTATGTGTCGCCGCAGCAGTCCTACAGCATCGGCTACACGCACGAGCTGACCAAACGCACGGGCCTTTACGCGTTCGCTTCCTATGCCACGAATTACTCCATGGTGCCGGGCCTGAACACGACGATGGTGGGCGCGGGCGTGCGCCACCGGTTCTAGGTTCCAGCCGACAGGCAATCCGTGACCGCCAGCCCTGGCGACTAGCGGCCCTCGAATTTTGGCTTGCGCTTCTCGTTAAATGCCAGCACCGCTTCCTTGTGATCGTAGGTGCTCTGCGCGAGCGCCTGCGACGACGCCGCCATGTCAAGTGCGGTCGGCAGGTTGGTGTGCTCGGAATCGCGGATCAGTTTCTTGGAAAGACGCAGCGCATGGATGGGTTGCCCGGCGATTTTGCGCGCCAGCGCCCTCGCCTCGTCCATCAACGCAGCATCGTCGACGACGCGCGACACGAGCCCGATGCGCTCGGCCTCGGCGGCATCGACGAAATCCCCCGTAAAAGTCATCTCGTAGGCCTTTGACAGGCCAACGGCACGCGGCAGGAACCAGGCGCCGCCATCGCCCGACACCAGGCCCACACGCAGGAAGCTTTCGCCGAATTTGGCGCTGCGCGCCGCGATGCGAATATCGCACATCGTCGCAAGGTCGCAGCCGGCGCCAACGGCCGCGCCATTGACGGCAGCGATCGACGGCGCCTCAAGCCCGTACATGGCCAGCGGAATGCGCTGGATCCCTTCTGTGTAGTAGCGCCGGATCTCGGGCGGCGTGCGCTCGGTTTCGGTGTTGCGCTCCTTCATCCGCTTGACGTTGCCGCCCGACGAAAATCCCTCGCCGGCGCCTGTCACGATCACGCATCCCACGGTCAGGTCGGCGTTGATGCGCGCGATGTAACCCAGCAACGACTCGATGATCGCCGGCGAAATCGCGTTGCGCGTTTCCGGTTCGTTCAGGGTCAGCGTCACCACGCCCCCGTCCTGCTCGTACTTCACTGGCTCTGTCATGATGTTGTCTGACGCAGCACAAGCGCCGCGCCTGTTGTCCCGTAAGTTAAGAAGTTGATCGAAACGGCCTTGCTGCGCGCACGGCCTGCACCGTTACCTGGCGGCATCGCTCCCGAGAATCTTTCCCCATTTTGCCAGTTCCCCGGCGACGTGGGCCTTCACTTCCTGGCTGGAGCCGATCTTGACGGCAAGCGCCTGCGTCGAGAGGCGATCCTGAAGATCCTTGCTTTCGAGCGCCTGCGCAAAGGCACGATTGAGCTTTTGCACGATGTCGGGCGGGGTGCCGGCCGGTGCCAGAAAAAAGAAGGTGACATCCATGTGCATGGCTGGAACCCCAGCCTCACGCACCGTCGGAACGTCGGGCAGTTTGGCCATGCGCTCATCCGACGTCACGGCCAGGGCCCGGATCTTGCCAGACTGCGCAAGCGGCAGCGCCGATGTCGCGGTCGTGAACCACACCTGGATGCGGCCGCTGAGCAAATCGACCTGGGCATCCGAGGTGGTCTTGTAGGGGATCATCACCATCTCGGCGCCAGCCGCGGACTTCAGGATCGAGCCCAGGTAATCCGACACGCTGCCGACCGGGCCGTTGTAGTTGAGTTTGCCGGGATTGGCGCGTGCCAGGGCCATGAGCTCTGCCAGCGTTTTGGCTTCGAGCGCTGGTGGTACGGCGACGACATAAGGAAGCGTTGCCGCAAACGCGACCGCCGCGAAATCCCGACTGAGATCGAAGCGAGTCTTGCTCACGATCTGGTAGATGACGCCGCTGTTGCTTGAGAGCAGCAGGGTGTAGCCGTCGGGCTTGGCCTGGGCCACGAATTCGGTGCCGATGTTGCCGGTCGCCCCCGCCTTGTTCTCGACCACGACCGGGACACCGACGATGCCCGTGAGCTTCTGGGCGATCTCGCGGGCGAGTATATCGACGCCGCTGCCCGGACCATAGGGAACCACCAGCGCGATGGGACGTGTCGGAAAGTCCTGCGCTTGTGCAGGTTGCAACACCCCTTGCGCGAGCCCGAACGTCATGGCCACGATTACCAGCATGATCTTGCGCATTTTGGTCGTCTCCTGTTGTGTGCCGAGGGATGCCTCGAACCGAATTATCGCGGCTTGAGTCCCGCCGCCGCCGCTGCCTGCCCGAATCGGGAAATCTCGTCGCGCTGGAATGCACGCATCGGCTCAGGGCCAAGCGGCATGAGTTCGACGAGTTCCTTCTTCGCGTAATCACTCGCCGCCCGGGTCGCCAGCACCCTCTGCAAACCGTCCGCCAGGATTTGCACGATGGCGTCAGGCGTATCGGCCGGAACGAAGCCTCGCTAGATAACACCCTCCTGCTTCAGGCCCTCAAGGTCCTTTTCGGAGTACCCGAACCAGTCACCGTAGACCTGCGCGTTATGTTGCCCGAGCCCCGGGCTCGAGACGGTCTTGGGGCGGGCGGTTCCGTGAATCCAGAGCGCCGACGTCGGCAGCACGACGCGACCAAGCTCGGCATCCTCAAACCACTCCAGCGCGCCTCGCGCATGCATGTGCGGGTCATTCATCACTTCAACCAGATCGCGCACTGGCGCAGCCGGGAACCCGTGCTTTTTACTCAGCGCGAAAAGCTCCTTGCGCGGGAGCGTGCGCGTCCAGGCCTCGATGAACTCGTCGGTTTCCACCAGATTCTGTACCCGCGCCTTGTTGGTGGAAAACCGAGGGTCATCCTTCGCATCCAGCCGGCCCATCGCGGCGAGCAGTGCCTGCCAGTGCGGCTCGGTCACGCAAACGAAGGCGATATGCCCGTCCTTCGCCTCGTAGACGCTGTATGGAGCCAGCGCAAGGCCGCCATGCCGGTTGCCAACGCGCGGAGGCGGCTTGCCTTCCGACTTGTAGGTAAAGCCCATGTTCGACGCAAGCGTGGGATAGGCCGTCTCCAGCATCGAGACTTCGACGAGACGACCAACGCCCGTGCGCGTGCGATCGAACAGCGCGGTGATGATGCCGGCGTACAGGTGCACACCGCTGAGAAAATCGACGATCGACGCGCCCGCGCGCATCGGAGGCCCGTCGGGCGTGCCGGTCACGCTCATGATGCCGGAGGCTGCCTGGATCGTGACATCCATCGCCAGGTTGTCGCGATCCGGGCCGGAGATTCCGTAACCCGTGCCGGTTCCGTAGATAAGACGCGGGTTGATTTCATGTAGGACATCCCACCCCACGCCAAGACGATCCATGACACCTGGCGCGAAGTTTTCCACCAGGATATCGGCGCGGCGGATCATCTCCTTGAAGAGCTCCTTGCCACGCGGCGATTTCAGGTTGAGCGTGATCCCGCGCTTGTTGGTGTTGAGCATGGCCATCGGCAGGGAAGCGCCGCCGCTGACTTTCGCGCGAATGCGCGACGGCTCGCCGTCGACCGGCTCGATCTTGATGACATCAGCGCCCGCCTTGGCCATCAGGAAGGTAGCGTACGGCCCCTGGTAGATCTGGGTGAGGTCAATGACCGTGATGCCCGTCAAAGGGCCGGCATCGACCGGTGTCGTCGTGGTAGTGGCTGATTGCGCCATGTGGGTTCCCCTCCCGTTCAATGGTGGTCATCGCACACGGCGCGCCGGACCGCGCGGGGCAACCTGCCCCGCCCTGCCCGCACACGTGCGACCCACCTGACTTTTCTGTTACTTGGCGTCCTTCAGGACTTTGCGGGCAATTGCCATCATGTGCACTTCTGTCGGGCCTTCGTACACCCGCATGACGCGAACACGCTGCGCCATCAGATGCAGGGGCAACTCTTTGGTCACTCCCATCGCACCGAAGGTCTGCATGGCGTGGTCAATGATTTCCGAGGCCATTTCGGTGGCGTAAACCTTGATCATCGAGGCTTCGTTGCGCACATCCTTGCCCTCGTCCTGCTTGCGGGCGGCGTCCATCACCATCAGCCGGCACGCATGCATCTTCATGGCGGCATCAGCAATCCACCACTGGATCGCCTGGCGGTCGGCAAGCTTCTGGCCGAACGTCACGCGCTGCTTGGCGTGCTCCACCATCATTTGCAGGGCCCGGCGGCACATGCCAAGGCACCAGGCGCCGATCTGCAGGCGTCGCACGATCAGCCGAAGCTGCATCGGGGCAAAGCCGCCACCGATCTCGCCAAGCAGCTGCTTGCCGGGAATGCGGCAATCCTCAAGCACGAGTTCGTAAGTGCGATGTCCTGCCATCATGGGGATCTCGCGCAGGATTTCGAGCCCTTTGGTTCCCTTGTCGATGATGAATGCCGTGACGCCCTCGTGGCGCTTTCCATCGCCGGTGCGCGCCATGACGATGATGAAATCGGCCGCCGGCACGCGGCTCGCCCAGATCTTGCGGCCATTGATCACCCAGTCGTCACCGTCGCGTTCGGCGCGCGTGATCATGGCGGACGGATCACCACCCGCGCCCGGCTCGGAAATCGCGATGGCAGCCTTCATTTCCCCTCGGGCATAGGGCTCCAGGTATTTCTTGCGCTGCTCCTCGGTGGCGACTGCCAGCAGCATGTGCATGTTGGGCGAATCAGGCGGAAACACGAATGGGACAACGGTGCGGCCGAGCTCTTCGTTGATGGCCATCCAGGTTTCGGCATTGAGGTTTGCGCCGCCGAGCTCTTCGGGCGCATCCAGGGCCCAGAGGCCGAGCTCTCTGCACTTTTCCAGCAGCGGTGCTTCTTCCTCAGGGGAGAGCTTGAGGGCCTCGCCCTTGGCCTCGCGCGCAAGGATCGCAGGTTCCAGAGGCATGAGTTCCTGGTCGACGAATTTCGCGACTAGATCCGTGATCATCCGGGCTTCATCCATGGCGTCGTTCGCCTGGTCTTGTGCTGCCATACCGTTCTCCATAGTGGTCGTGCCGTATCCGGAACGCTGTTCGTCGTGTTCGCAAACAACAATGATCATACCGTGCGGCGGGACTGCGGCGCAGACCTCCGCCCCCGCCTGAGCGAACTCTTGTCCTGCCGGTTGCGGCAATCTATGATGGGCGCCAAATAGAACGACAATTCAAAAAATCACGGGGCGCACGCCGACCAGGTGCGATGCGCTCCCAACGGGAGAACTCAGCATGACAGCACCGCAGTCCGATGGTCACTTCGACGTGCTCTGGCCGCGCAGCCCGCTGCAGGTCAAGGGCAAGACCCTGGCCCGCCGGCTCGACAGCCTCGAAGGAAAGACAGTCGCCCAGCTTTGGGATTTCCTGTTTCGCGGCGACAAAGTATTCGAAGCGCTCGAGGAAGGCCTCAAGGCACGCGTCCCGGGCGTGAAGTTCATCAACTGGAAAGAGTTCGGCAATACCCACGGCGCCGACGAACGCAAGATCCTCGCAGAGCTGCCGCAACGGCTCAAGTCGCTGGGGGTCGACGCCGTCATCTCAGGGATGGGGTGCTGAGGGAGCTGCACGCCCGCCGTGTTGCGGGCGAGTGCAGTGTGCGAAGCGGCCGGTATCCCGACGTCTTCGCTGGTGTGTGAGGGGTTCATTCGCCAGGCCGCAGCGACTTCGGTCGGTCTGGGCTTGCCAAGCATGCCCGTGGCGCTGGTTCCCGGCCACCCGGGGGTGCAGGATGACGCCACGCTGCGTAAGAACATGCTGGAAGTCACGACCGGCCGCGTGATCGAGAACCTGACGCGCGGGGGCGGCACGGGCGGCGCACATGCCGAGCCCGGCCCGCGCGAAATCGTCTTTAGCGGAGGCTTTGACGCGGTCAATCAGTACTTCATCGACAAGGAATGGAGCGATGGATTGCCGATCGTGCCGCCCACGATGGCGAAGATCGAGCAGTTTCTTCGCTATACCGAACGCAGCCCGGACGAGATACTCGGGGTGGCGCTGCCCGACAATCGCGCGGCCACGGTCTGGAGCGTCGCCGTCAACGGCGTCATGGCCGGATGCCGCCCCGAATACATGCCGATCCTCGTCGCACTCGTCGAGGCGATGGTCGATCCGGAGTACGGCGTCGAGCACAGCGGCAACACGCCAGGCGGCGAAACGCTGATCATCCTGAACGGCCCCATCATCAAGCAACTGGGGTTCAACTACACCGACAGCGTGCTGCGCGACGGCTTTCAGCCCAACACATCGGTCGGCCGCTTCTGGCGCCTGTACCTGCGCAACGTGGCCGGGTTCCTGCTGCACAAGACGGACAAAGCGACGTTTGGCAACACGTGGCGGGTGGTGGCTGCCGAGAACGAGGACGTCCTGGCGGCCATCGGATGGGAACCCACGAGCGCGGAACACGGGTTCACGCGCGGCGAGAACACGGTCACGATCGCGCGATACACCGGCAGCAACCTGATCGCCTCGGTCTCGGGCAGCACGCCCGAAATGATGATGCCGATCCTCGCCGACGCGATCGTGCGCCAGCATTCCTGGCAGATCACGTTCACCATGGGTGCGGCGTACGGTGCGCTGCGCCCGCTGGTGCTGCTCAGCCCGATCCTGGCCGAAACGATCGCTCGCGCCGGCTGGAGCAAACAGGACGTCAAGCAGTACCTGTTCGAGCATGCGCGCGTGCGTGCGCGGGATTTCGAACACATGCTGCGGGTCTGGGTGGAGAAACCGATCTGGAACCTGGCCGAAGAGGAGCAGGCGGGGCGCATTCCCCACGTGTTCCATGAATCGGACGATCCGGACCGCATGGTGCCGATTGTCACGACGGCGGATCTCTTCATGATCGGGGTAACAGGCGACCCGGGGCGAACCAACGCGCTCGTGTTTGCGCACAACGGGAGGCTAGGATGGCCCACATCGAAGAAGATCAACCTGCCCGCCAACTGGGAGTTCGGCGCTTGAAGCGGTTCGTGACGATTGCGTGGGCGCTTCTTGCCCTCGCCTCGCTGCTGCCGGCCAGCGCGCAAGCGCAGGCCGGCGACTATCCGAACCGGTTCATCAAGATGGTCGTTCTGTTTGGCCCGGGCGGCGCGAGCGATGTCGCCGCGCGCTTTTTTGGCACAAAAATCGAACCGGCGCTCGGCCAGCAACTCGTGGTCGAAAACCGCACCGGGGCCGGAGGCACAGTCGGCGTGATGGCGGTCAAGAACGCCCCGGCGGACGGCTACACCATCCTGGTGGCGACCAACACGCCGATGTCGATCAACCCGATCACCGAGAAGGATCTGCCCTACGATCCGACTCGCGATTTCAAACCCATCTCGGGGATGATCAAGGTGCAGAACGTTCTGCTGGTGGCGGCGGACTCGCCAATCAAATCACTGTCGGACATGGTGAGCATGGCCAAAACGCGCGCCAAGCCCGTGACAGTCGGCACATTCTCGATCGGGCACCAGATGACGACCGAGTGGCTTGCCGGCGTTGCCGGATTCAAGTTCACCAATGTCCCGTACAAGAGCGGCGGGGACATCCTCAACAACCTCATCGGCGGCGAAATCGACTTGGGTTCCGTCGACCTGCCTTCTGCCGCCGCCCTCATCAAGGCAGGCAAGGTTCGTGCACTGGCAACAACGGGCGAGAAGCGTCACCCACTGTACGCCGACGTGCCCACCGTCAGCGAAACATATCCCGACTACGTGACGTACTCGTGGAGCTCCCTCTACGTGCGTCGCGAAACGCCAGAGGCCGCCACACGCAAGCTCATCGATGCAGTGAAGGCTGCCTTGAGCACGCCCGAGGCCGCCGAGTTCGCGACGCGCGCGAGCGGCGAGTTGATGCCGCTGGATCCCGCGCAAATGGAAGCGATGCAGATCGCCGAACTCAAGCGGTTCTCGGCGATTGCGCGCGCCGCTGGCATACAGCCAAAATAGGCTAACCCGTTGTCGCAGCGGCCGCGGTGGCGGTCACTTGGAGGGGCACGATGAACGACCAGAGAGCAATCCCGACAGGCCGACTTGCGGTTCTGCACCCGGGCGTGGAAGCGGCGGACGCTGCCGATATCAGGGCGGCGCGCTCGGATGGCTCCAACCCGTCACGACGCATCGGGCTGGCGCCCAGGCTCGCGACGCTTGCGGGCAAGCGCCTTGCGCTGCTCGACAATAACAAAGTCAATGCGCGCGAGTTGCTCCATGCGTTCGCCGAGCGCCTGCAGCGGGATTACGGCATCGGCGAAATACGCGCATGGCGCAAGCCAACCTCGGCCGCGCCCGCCCCCTTCATGGATGAAATCCGGCAATGGATGCCGGACCTGCTGTTCTCCGCCTCTGGCGACTGAGGGTCATGCTCGTCGTGGAGTGTCCACGACTCGCTGACGATCGAAGCGCTGGGGATCCCGACCGTGACGTTTGCCACGCATCCGTTCCGGGGGATCGTCACCGCGCGTGCACAGGCGTTCGGGTTGCCCGACTTGCCCGTGATCTACATTGAACATCCGCTCATGACGCGCAGCGCGGAGGAAATTGCCGCCATCGCCGACGAGCGCGCGGCGCAAGTCGCCGATGCCCTTCTTGGCCGGGAGCCCTGACGCCATGGCCCCTTCAGACGACTGCCGCTTCGCGATCGGGAGAATCCACTCATGACCGAAAAGCGCGCGACCCTGCTGCACGTGAATGATGATCCTGCCGCGCTGCAGGATTATTTCGAGCGGGAGGGATGGACCGATGGCCTGCCGATCGTGCCGCCGACGCCCGCGCTCGTGGAGGAGATGGTGCGCGCAAGCGGGCTGGCTCCGGATGCGCCGGTGGCTCCCGTCGCCCCCTCCTTCGCCTCGGCGAGCGTCGAAAAGGTGGCGATCAACGCCGTCATGGCAGGCTGCCGGCCCGACTACATGCCTGTCGTACTCGCGGCCGTGCGCGCCATTGCGCAGCCCGAGTTCAATCTTGCGGGCGTTCAGGCGACCACGCACCCTGTGGCGCCGCTGATCATGGTCAACGGCCCGATTCGCGAGCGGATCGGGCTCAATTGCGCGGGCAACGTGCTCGGGCAGGGATTTCGGGCCAACGCAACCATCGGGCGCGCCCTGCGCCTGGTGATGATGAACATCGGCCAGGGCATCCCCGGCAAGTCAGACATGGCCACCCACGGGACGCCCTGCAAGTTCACCTACTGCGGGGGCGAGAACGAGGAGCGCAGCCCGTGGGCCCCGTATCACGTCGAGCACGGGATGCACCCTGACGAGAGCAGCGTGCTGGTGCACGCGGCAGAGGCGCCGCACAACGTGAACGATCATGCCAGCCGCAATGCAGACGAGCTGCTGCTGATGATCGCCGAGGTCATGATGTCGGTGGGCGCCAACAATCTCAGTTCGGGCGGCGAGATGCTGATCGTGATCGGGCCGGAACACGCAGCAATGCTCGCGCGCGACGGCCTGGGCAAGGACGACGTCAAGCGCGAGCTTCACCGGCGAACCCGCATCGCGCTCGAGCGCATCAGCGCTGGAAATCGCGAGTGGTACAAGACCAAGCGACCGACGTTCAATGTGGCGCCTGACACGACCCACATTCCCTATCTGGATGATCCATCGCAAATCCGGATCATGGTGTCGGGCGGTCAGGGCCTGCATTCACTGGTGATCCCAAGCTTCGGGATCTCTCGGTGCATCCTGCGAAAGATCGATTGAGCGCCGCGCCACAGAGTTGCCGGACGATGAACATCACAGCGAGGAGACAAACCATGGCAGGTTTCACGATGCGGGCGCTGGTCGCTTTTGGCCTGGCACTGGGAATTGCGCAGGCTTGGGCGGCTGACGGGAAATATCCCGAACGCCCGGTCAAGATCATCGTGGCCTTCCAGGCCGGGCAGGCAACCGACCAGGCTGCCAGGATCTTTGCGCAAAAACTGACCGAGATGTACGGGCAAAGCTTCTACGTCGAGAACCGCCCGGGCGCTGCGAGCATTATCGGCACAGAGCTCGCGGCCAAGGCCGCGCCCGACGGGTACACCCTGTTCATGGGATCGTCGGGCAGCCTCGCGGTCAACCCGGGCCTGTACCGCAAGCTGCCGTACGATCCGATCAAGGATTTCGTGCCGATCTCGCAGATGCTGATCGTGCCGTTCTTTCTGGTGGTCACGCCCGAGTTCCCGGCCACAAACCTCAAGGAACTCGTCACCTACCTGAAAGCGCACCCAGGCGAGGTTGATTTCGCCAGTGCCGGCAGCGGAGCCAGCAATCACCTCTCGATGGAGCTGTTCATGAGCTCGACCGGCGTGCAGATGGCGCATATCCCCTACAAGAGCTCGCCGGCTGCGGTCACCGACCTGCTCGGAGGACGCATTCCCATCATGTTCGATACTGGCCCGGTGCTGCTGCCCTACGTCAAGGCGGGGAAATTGCGCGCCATCGCAGTCGGCAGCGCAAACCGGCAGACTGCGACGCCAGATTTGCCGACGGTTGCGCAATCCGGGTTTCCCGGCTTCGAAGCGGTTGGCTGGGCCGGGCTTGTCGCGCCGGCGGGCACACCAAAGGCCATCGTCGATCAGCTGAGCGCTGCGGTGCGCAAAATCGCCAGTGAGCCCGGATTTCGCGACAAGCTGATCGGCGCCGAGCTCGTGGCGACATCGCCCGGGGAATACGCGGACTACATCAAATCCGAAGGCCGCAAGTGGTCACAGGTGGTGAAACAATCCGGGGCGCAAATGCTGGACTAGCGTCCCGGGAGGGCGGCGCGGGACAAGACCCGCCCCACCCTTCGGGCATCAGCCCTCGCGCCGGGTCAGCAACTCGACGATGCGGGGCGCAACGTCGGCTGCCTTCTGGCGCAGCATGGCGTCGTCGTTATTGGCAACCGGATGCGGGATCATCACGAAAGGATAGTCGGGCAAGCCATTGAGGCTTGAGACGATCTTTGCGCTTCTCTCGAACCGGTCGGTCATGATTCCGACGGCGGGAATGCCAAGGCGTTCGGCTGCAACGGCATCGTGCAAACTGCACGACGAGCAGCTCCCTCAGTCGCCTATCGCAGAGAGAATGACATCGGCTCCGCTGATCGAAGCAAGCATTTCAGGCGACACCGGACGCGTCGCGTCGGCCTTGCGCACGCGCAGGAATTCCCGCACGCCATAGTCCTTCTTGAGGATTTCAGCGAGGAAATCAAACAGGCGCTCGGTGCCGATTTTGGCGTTGTCGATCATGCCGACCACCGCCCCTTCAAGCGACGACAAGGCAGGCGCCATCCGCAACGCCTCACCGCTTGCGTCCACACGGGGATCGAGAATTTTCATTGTCATTTGCACTTCTCCTGATGAACTGGATTTTTGACGGATCGCTGCTTGCTACAGATCAATGGGCATGGTCACGGCGAGCGACTTCTTGCCGTACCAGGGCGGGATGATGACGCCGAACCCACCCGCAGGGCCGCCGGCGGCGACGACAAGAAGATCGTCGGGCGTGCGCAACGCGCGATAGATTTTGTCTTCGTCCTTGCGGCCCGCCACGGCGGCCTTGCCGACGTCGCGCCACTCGCGGCGAGCGACCCGCGCCTTCTCGAAGATATATTCGCGGATCATTTTCTTGTCCCAGCCCGCGGCGATGAAGATCTGGCGATGCTGCTTGGCAACCACCATGGCATAGGGGCCCTCCCAGATCGAATAGGTCAGCATGTTCGAACGCATGGCCGCCGCGTAGGTGTCGAGTATCTCCTGGGGATTCAGTGTCCACTCGTTCATGATCTGGTGAGGAGACTCGACGGCCATGACCGTCACGGCAGAAGTGCCAGGGGCAATGCCGCGCTCGACCGACAAGGGCAACCAGGTGTTGTCCTCCTCGTCTTCTGCGACGCAGAACGTGAATTTGCCGGGGTGCCCAAGGGTCGAGCGATCGAGTTGCCCCGGGATCCCGCCCAGCACATTCAACAGGAAAAGCCGTACCGTGCGACCGACCGTCGCGTTCGCGCGGCTCGCGTTGGCCAGCGCATTGTGCGTGCAGTTAAAACCAAGCAGGCCGCGCACCGGGCCATTGATGATGACCAGGGGGGCGCTTCCGCCGGTGCTGGCAGTGCAGCCGTGCATGCCGAACTCGGGCGCGCACATCGCCTTGATGATTGCGATGACAACGGGCATGTACTCCGGCAAGCATCCCGCCATGACAGCCGCGATCGCGACTTTTTCGGCGCTGATGCTTCGGCGACGCACCGGCTCGACGCCGATGAGGTCGTCGGCCTTACACCGACCCGCGCGCAGGAAGGCGCGCACTGCCTCCTCGGTGGGCGGGACGATCGGCAGCCCGTCTGTCCAGCCGTTGCGCTGGTACAGCTCGTTGGCAGCGACTGCGTCCGCGACTTCATAGGTGGCGCTCGACAAGGCGAGATCGGTATCGGTCATCATGGTTTCTTCACGGTAGCGAGGGCTCGCTCGACGAATCGGTTTGTGTAGGTATCATCGATCCGGATCCTGGCAGCGGCAACTTCAGGGTTGAAGGTCTGTAACATTTTAAGTGTATTTTCGACGCCATCGCGAGGAAACATTCCATCGGGCGAAATGCCGTCCCGTACTTTCTCGAACGCCGCGAGATAGAGTGCGCGGTTACGCTCCAGGTAGCGCGGCGGCACGACCCGGGCGACGTCCTCGGGCGTGGCTTTCTGGATCCAGAGCAGCGCGCGGACCATCGCGTCCGTGAGCGCCTGAATAGTCTTCGGGTTCTTATCGATAAACTCGCGCGTCGAGTACAGGGTTGCAGCCGGCATCGGCGAGCCGAACAGATCCAGCGTGCCCTTGGTCGTGCGCGTATCGAGAACGATCGTTACGTCGCCGCTCATCTCGAGTTCGGTCATGACGGGATCGATATTGGAAATCGCTTCGATCTGGCCCGTGCGCACGGCGGTCAACGCGACCGACGAGGCACCCACGCCGATGAAGGAGACATCCGCCTTGCTCATCCCGTTCTTGTCGAGCAGGTACTCGACGAAGTTCTGCGTCCCTGAGCCGGGTGCGGTCACGCCGATCTTCATGCCCTTGAGATCCTTCGGCGACTTGTAGTTCGCCGCCTTTGATTTCACGATCCCAAAGGCATAGCCGGGATAGCGCCCCTGCGCGACGAAAGCGATGATGTCCTGCCCTTTGGGCTGTACGGTGATCGTATGCTCATAGGCGCCCGAAGCCACATCGATGCTGCCACCCACCAGCGCCTGCATCGTCTTGGATCCGCCCTGAAAGTCGCTGATCGTAACGTCCAGGCCCGCATCCTTGAAGTAGCCGAGTTGCTCGGTGATTGTCAGGGGCAGGTAGTAGAGCGCGTCCTTGCCCCCGACACCGATGTGCACCTTCGTCAGCGGGGCCCGTGCCTGCGCGGCGGCAGGCAGCGCAAACGCACAACCCGCAACGGCAAGCCATGCTGAAAAAATCCTGGTCAGTATCTTCATGCCTGTCTCCGGTGGAGCCGTCTTTGCGCGGCTTGTGACGTCTTGATGTATTCAGAGGGACTTGTTCGCTATAAGCCTGGCTTCAGATCACCTTCTTTGCCCTCAGCCTGGCAATGGTTTGCGCATCGCGCCCGAGTCGCCCGAGAATTTCATCGGTGTCGGCGCCCTTCTCGGCCATTCGGCACGAGGGCTGGCCCGGCTCCTCGCGAAAGTGGATGGGCGTGCCGAGATTTTCGACGCCGTCAGCGCCGCGCACGATCATGCCGCGCTCGCGCAGCACGGGCAGATCCCAGGCCTCCTTCATGTTCAGCACGGGGGCGTAGCAAATGCCAAGCGTGCCGAGATAGCTGTCCCACTCGTCGCGGGTGCGGGTCGCGAACGTGGCGGCGAGAAAGTCCTTCGCGGGCTGCTGTGCCGGGCCCCACGGCTGGCGGCAGACTTCAACGAGGTCGGGACGGCCCAGCGCATTGAGGAGAATTTCAACGAAGTTCATTTCCGCACCCGACAGCACGATGTGCTTGCCGTCCTTCGTGCGGTAGACGTTGTAGAACGCGGCACCGCCATGCAAGCGCTCGACCGACAGATCCGGGGCCTCGCCCTTGTCGATCACGGTGCTCAGGATATGGGGCGTCCACGAGATGAGCGAATCGGTCATCGCCATGTCGACGAAATCACCCTTCCCGGTCTTGTCGCGACGCAAGAGTGCCATCAGGATTCCGATCAGCGCCGCAGAACCGAGCGCGACATCGGCCACCGGGAGCGACGGAAGGCAGGGCTCGCGCCCATCAACCTGCCCAAGGCTCAGGATGCCGGTGAGCGCCTGCGCGCCGGCGTCGTGGGATGGATTCTGCGCCAGGGGCCCCTTCTGGCCGAACGCGGACAGCGCACAGTACACAATGCCCGGTGCGCGCTCGCGAATCTGGTCGTAGCCGATACCGATCCGATCTGCAACGCCTGGCCTGAAGGATTCGATGATGACATCGGCCTGGCTCGCCAGATCGTAAAAAATCTCGAGCCCTTCCGGATCCTTAAGGTTGAGCACAACCGACTTCTTGCCACGTTGCGTATTGCGGAAGTAGGCCGGAAATCCCTTGATCGACGGCCCGAGCCGCCGAGTGGGCTCGCCCTCCTGCATTTCGATCTTGATGACTTCGGCGCCGTGGTCGGCCATCGTCAGGCCGATCCAGGGACCGGGCAGGAAACGGGACAAATCAATAACGCGGATACCTTCGAGCTTCAAGTCGATTCCTTAAAAAATCAGAGCGCCAACCCGCCGGCTATAAGTTCATCGGCTGCGAAACCGAGCCGCCCAAGCAGAATTTCACGGTTGTCTGCGCCAAGCGCAGGGCCGGGGGCATCGATGTGGGCGGGAGTGCGCGAGAGCAGTCCTATCGCATTCTGCATATGCAGCTCGCAGCCGAGCTCTTCGTCGTGGACGCCGACGATACTGCCCCGGGCTCGCAGATGCGGATCGTTGTAAACATCGGCCACGCTGCAGATGGGGCCAGCCGCAGCCTGGTGGACTTCCAGACGCGCGAGGATCTCGGCCTGGTCGAACCCGAGAAATGCCTGCTGAAGTGTGTCTTCCAGGACATCGATATTTTCGCGGCGCAGCAGATTGCTCGCGAAACGCGGATCGTGTCCGACCACCGGGATGTCGAGTGCCTCGCACAGACGCTCGAATATCGACTGAGACCCGGCGGAGATCGCCACCCATTTTTCGTCACGCGTGCGAAACGCATTGCGCGGAGAAACGATCGGCAGGCGGCTTCCGGTGCGCTCCTGCACGAGCCCGAGCTGGTCGTAATCGAGCACGTGCGGTCCCAGCATCGTGAGGAGCGTTTCGTAGATCGCCAGATCGACCACCTGGCCGCGGCCGGTGCGATCGCGCTCGCGCAGAGCCGCAAGCGTCAGGAACGCCCCCGAAAGACCTGTTGTCGTGTCAGCCACCGCGAAACTGGGCAATAACGGCGGCCGGTCGGCGTAGCCGTTCGCATAGGCGAACCCGGTCGAGGCTTCCGCGAGTGTTCCGAAGCCGGGACGACTGCTGTTGGGGCCCGTCTGGCCGTATCCCGAAATCCGCACCAGCACAATGCCAGGATTGATCGCGGCGAGATCGTCAAATCCAAGGCCCCAGGACTCGAGCGTACCCGGGCGGAAGCTCTCGATCACGACATCCGCATCCTGCACCAGGCGCCGGACGATCTCGACACCCAGCGGCGTACGCAAATCCGCGGTTACAGAACGTTTGTTGCGATTGAGCATCTTGTGATACAGGCCCACGCCATTCTTGCGGTTGCCCCAACCGCGCAGCCCGTCGCCTGCGCCCGGCTGCTCGACCTTGACGACCTCGGCGCCGTGGTCGCCGAGCATCATGCCGATCATGGGGCCGGCGATCAGGCTAGCCAGTTCGACGACCCGGATTCCCGCAAGCGATCGTTCGTAATATGGTACAGTGTTCATAATCACGAATCCTAGAGGAATATGACTCTATGGTCAAGGAACTCACGCCAACCTCCGGTGCGCATCGCGCCGCTGGCCGCATCCTCGACGTGCTCGAACACCTGGCCCAAGGGGGTCAAACGCTGACCCTCGCCGACCTGA
>CAITPF010000218.1 GCA_903894155.1 uncultured beta proteobacterium
CCTTACTCACCATTCATTACTCACCATTCATTACTCACCATTCATTACTCACCATTCATTACTCACCACTCATTACTCACCACTCACCACTCACTTCTCGCCGGCTTGCCGGCTTGCCGGTAATTGGCCCGGCATCACAACAAGCGACAGGAGACGCATCATGATCAAACGCTGGAAACTTGGACTTTGCATCGCAGTTTTGGGAGCCGCATCAATGAGCACGAACGCGCAGGAAGACAACAGCCGCTTCAAGCGGATTCCGGTCAGCGAAATGACGCCGGCCCAGAAGACCTACTTCGAGATGCTGATGGCAGGCCCCGTCTCGGGCACCGGCAGCGCGGCGGTCCAGCAGGGCGCTACGTCGGTCGGGGCTCCGTTCAACGTCTACCTGCGCAGTCCGGAACTGGCCCAGAAGCTGCTGGCGGCGGCCGAACAGATCCGCTTTCACAGCTCGCTGCCACCGAAGCTCAACGAGTTTGCCATCCTGGTGACAGCGCGGCACTGGACTGCGCAGTACGAGTGGTACGCGCACCACCGCCTCGCGCTCAAGGCAGGGCTGGAAGCGTCGGTTGCCGCCGACCTGGCCCTAGGCAAGCGACCGGCCAACATGACGGCCGAGGAGGCGGCAATCTACGACTTTTCGTATGAGTTGCACAACAACCACGGCGTGAGCGATGCCGCGTTCAAGGCCGTCGTCGACAAGTTCGGCGAACGCGGGGTCGTCGACCTGATTGCGGTCAACGGCTACTACGTTCTGGTGTCGATGATTTTGAACGTCAACCGCACACCGCTGCCAGGCGGTGTCGAACCCCCGTTGGCCCCCCTGAAATAGCAGCAGCTGAACCTGCCGCAATCGCGCGGCTGACGCGGGTTGCAACCGGTGCGCGAGCACCGGTTGTGCTTTCAGCCCTCATGGCTACGCGAGCGCGACGGCCTCGGTGTTCTCGGTGATGCGCGCGTTGGTCAGCAGCGCGTTGAGCGGCGCGACCGACCCTGCCGTGAACACACGGTTGGCTTGCGCCAGGATCGCGGCTGCGGAATCGGTGCCGACCGCAGCGCCAGCCAGCGACATGAACTTGCGTTCGACTTCCGCGTGTGACATGGGGTTTTCGGGCGTGCCCCGCGAGTAATCCACGCGTTTGGAGATCGTGCGCCCATCCCTGGTGACCACGGTGACGCGACCACCATAGACTTCGGGATACGCGCGATCGATTTCGTCGTCAATCTCGATTTCAACGCGTCGGGCCAGGGCCACCACCGCCGGCTCGACGATGCGCTCCGGCGTGAACTGTTCAAGGTAGACCTGACGATCAAACATTGCAACGGCAATGTCATAGCACAGGCTCATCTGCGCGTTCAGGACGGAATCTGCCTTGTATTCGAATCCGGTCTGTGTCTGCACGACCACCGGGATACCCGCAATGACACGCGCCAGGTCGGAGGTGACGAGACCGTTTTCTTCCATCAGGGCAATCGCGGCATCCACGCAAGCGTGGTTGCTGCCGCAACAGGCATGGGGTTTGAAACACGTCATGTCACTATGCCAGAACGTGCCAAGGGCTTCGACGATGCGTTCCGGTCGCGGCGTATCGGACATGCCAAACAGAAAACTGCCATCCTCGGCTTCGAGGATCTGGCGCGGTCCGAGAAACCCTCGACGAGCCAGGAAAGCTGCGTTGACGCCGTCCTGCGCCGCGCGCCCGGGGTGCATGCGCTTGCTCATCGAGCCGTCGGCGGTAAACGCCCACAGGCCCGCCGATTGGGTTCCTGCCAAGCCCAGCGCACTCGCCGTGGTCTCGGCGTCAAGCCCAAGAATCACGCTCGCCGTTGCCGCAGCCGCAAACGTGCCGCACGTGCCCGTGAGATGCCAGCCGCGCATGCGGGTGCGGCTGGGGTTGGCCGCCTGGCTGACCCGATTCATGGTTTCGTAGCCGGCGGCGATGGCCGCAAGGATTGTGCGGCCGTCGACGCCCTCGCGTTCGCCGAGCGCGAGCGCCACCGGAACGACGATGGCACCGGGGTGAATCTTCGCGCGGCTGTGATCATCAAAGTCAAAACTGTGGATCGCCGTACCGGAGGACAACACGCTGTTGCCCACGCTGACTCTTCGGCCGGCTCCCCACAGGCCGGCCTCGGGCGGCCCGCCCTGCTCTGCGGCAAACTCCTGCAGGATGCGCGCCCAGGGCATGGTCAACCCATAGAGGCCGCAGCCAATCGCGTCAACGACCGCCTTTGCCAGCACCGCCTCGGTATGCGCCGGGATCGACTCGGCACGCAGGCCCGAAACGAATTCCGCCAGTTTGCGCGTAATGCCGCGATTGGCCCGCGCCAGTTCTTTCCAGGAGTTCAGGTCATCCATGCGTTTCCCCGTGTGATGTGTTGGCGCGGTCAGTCGGCAGTCGCGCCCGACGCTTTCGCAATCTTTGCCCAGCTATCTGTCTCTTTCTGCATGAACGCGCGAAACGCCTGCGGCGACGACTGGACGAACGACTCGACGCCGATCTTGCGCCAGGCCTCGACGACATCGGGAGACTGCGCCGTCTTGACCAGCGCCGCGAAGAGTTTGTCGACGATGGGTTTCGGCAGGTTCGGCGGCCCCATGACCGAGAACCAGTTAAAGGCGAGCAGGCTTGGCACGCCCTGCTCGACAGACGTCGGCGTATTGGGCAGCAGCACGGCGCGCTGGGTGTTGGTGACGGCGATGGCGCGCAAGCGACCGTCCTGCACCAGCGGCAGCTGTGGCGCGATGTCGACGATGATGCCGTCGACGTGCCCGCCCACCACGTCGGCGAGCGCCGGTCCCGCGCCCTTGTAAGGCACATGCACGATTTCGCCTGTCCCCGCGGCACCGCGCAACAATTCGATGGCCAGGTGCGGCAGCCCGCCGTTGCCCGAGGAGGAGATCGTGACGCGGCGTGTTTTGGACAGCGCGATGAGCTCCTGCAGGGTCTTCGCGGGCACCGACACGTTGATCGACAGCATCTCCGGGGTCTGCGCCACAGTGGTGATGCCGGTCAGATCCTTCATCGGATCGAACGGCATCTTGGCGTAAGTGGCCGGGCTGATGACCAGCGGACTGGCGCTGCCCAGCGTGATCGTGTAGCCGTCAGGCGCGGCCTTGACCACGTACTCGGTGCCGATCAGCGCGTTGCTGCCCACCTTGTTCAGGATAATCACGGGCACGCCCAGGATCTCGCCGAGCTTGGGCGCCAGAATGCGCGCCACCATGTCGTTGGAGCCGCCCGGAGGAAACCCGACCACCAGCGTGATCGGCTTCGAGGGGTATTCGTCGGCGGCCTGCGCCTGACCGCCGGCCATGCCAAGGGCACAGCACAACAGTCCCGTCACGGCCAGCAAATTGCCGCGCACCCTGCTTCGATTCAGTCTCAACATAACGACCTCCGGATAACGATTAGATGGTCAATCCCTGATGGGATCCTTGTCCAGCTGCATTGCGATCCCGTCAAGTTCGGGGGAAACGGCGGGATAACGCTGGACCACAAGCGGATCGTGGCCGGGAATGATGTGCCTCGGCGACTGCGCCAGCTTGTGAAGCGTATCGTAGCCTTCGATGGCCTGACCCAGGTGATAAACGAGGTGGAACACCCGCTTCTTCTCAAAGTGCTCGTAGTAGTGACTGGCGTCCGATGCAAGCACCACCCAGCCACGCGCGGTGTGCACGCGCACGATCTGCATACCGGCGGTATGGCCGCCGACCTGGTGAAGGCTCACGCCGGGAGCGATCTCGGCGTCGCCCTTGTGAAAGTCGATTCGGTCCTTGTAGACCAACCGGATCAGTCCGGCGACGTGGTCGACCTCGAAACCGGCGCTCATCCGGGTGCAGCACATGTGGCGCCCGGTCGCGAAAGCCATCTCATCGTCCTGCAGGTGAAACCGGGCGTTCGGGAACGCGTCGAAGGTGCCGACATGATCGTTGTGCATGTGGGTGATGACGATCTCGCCGACATCCTCGGCGCGAATCCCCAGCAGCGCGAGCGCCTCGACCGGTCGCCGCAGCAGCGTCCGGTTGCGCTTGATCGCCATATCCTGATCGAACCCGGTGTCGACCAGGATGAGGCGATCGGCGTTGCGGATGACCCACACGTAGTAATCCATCGGCATGGGCACATCGTGGGGATCCCCCCCAACGAAGTGATCCGGGCGCATGCCGTGGCGCGTGGCGTACTTCAGTGCAATGACCTCGTAGGTCGGCAGATCGGTGTTGGCTTTCATGGCATGTCCCGGCGACGCACTACTTGGAGGTCAGTTGCATCAGGCGACCGACGTTGTCGCAATCCTCGATCGACTCGACCATCGCCGCCAGTTCGGCGGCGCGGGCCGCGCCCAGGACGGGAGTGACGAGGCTGTCGAACTTGGCGCGCAGCTCCTGATCGTTCATTGGATTCTGGATGGAGCCCTTCGGGTAGTCCACCTGCGACACGTATTGCGTGCCGTCGTCCATTGTCATCGTGAGCAGGCAGGAAACGCCGCGCGGCAGCGAATTGTCTGTGGTGATCTCGAGCATGTCGATCAGTCGCAGCAGCCCCGGTTCACTCAGACGCGCATCGTTGTATTGCGCAAAGAGCGCCTGCCCATCCGTCAGCGCCACGGCAACAGAGTACGGAAGGCTGACTTGCGCCTCATGGTAGGTCTGCGGGCGCTTGTTCAAGTGGTAAAGCGCCCAGTCGGGGTGGCGTCCCATGTGCATCGACTTGATGCGCGACAGGTCAGGGTTGTGCTTGCGGCGAATATCCAGCGCGCAATCGATCGCGTTATGGATCGGGCGCGCGCAGGAGTAGGGCTTGAACTCGATATCCAGCTGGTAAGGCTTGTCCAGGTCGGCGACCAGCTGACCGGGATCATTTTTGTCCGTGAAGGCAGCCAGAAAGCCCCGCTCGCCTTCGAAAATGGTAGCCGCGCCCGTGAAACCGAGGCCAGCCATGGTCGCAGCCGTGACGCCGTTGCGGGCAGCGGGGCCGGGGTTGAAACGCTTCTGCATCGAGGGGCCGTACATTTCCATCAGACCCGATGCCGATGCGCCGGCCATGCCGAGCGCGGACACGATCTGGCCGACTTCGAGCCCCTGCAGCTTGGCGGCGGCGATGGTTGCACCGAATACGCCTGTGGTCGGTGTCGTGTGAAATCCGCGATTGCGCAGCGACGAATTCGCCGCCTTGCTGAGCCGCTCCATCATCTCGCAGCCTGCGGCCAGCGCCACGAGCAAATCCTTGCCGCTTGCGCCGACCTGTTCGGCCGTTGCCAGGGAAGACGAATACACCGGGGGGCTGAAGTGAAACAGCGCGAGCACATCGATGTCGTCAAGCTCGATGCTGTGCGAGGATATGGCATTGGCAAAAGCCGCCTGCATGGCGGGCACTTTTTCGGATCCGCCAATCAGCGTGGACTGCGGATGACCGCCGGTAATGCCGGCAAACTTGCGGGCAACCTGGCCGCTTTCGCTCTGGCTACCCGATACGGCGACGCCCAGGTAATCGAGGAGCAGTCGCTTGACCGATTTGCGGTTGGCCGGCGTAAGTTTCGAATAATCGAACGCGGAAAAATGCGCCGCAAGTCGATCGGCAATGGTGTTGGTGCTGACGTAAGGAGCGTGACTCATGAGTATTCCAGTAAGAAAAAAATGGTGATCGTATGTTCGTCAGAATGCCGGGCCCGTCAGGACCGTGGCGCCGCAAGCAAAGCGCGCAGCTCAGCGGTGTCCTCAAGTGTGTCGAGGCGATCGCTGAGCGCAATCACGCGGTCGATGTCGCTGCGACTCAGACATGACTCGACGACATTGCGGAACTTGTAGACCACGTCATCGTGCGACAACGGGTTTTCAGGGCTGCCGCGCCGGTTGAGGATTTCGTGTGCGTACGTCCGGCCGTCGCGCGTCGTCACCGAGACGCGCGCCGCGTGGCGGTACGCGGGGCCCATCGCCTCGATCTCCGGGTCGATCCGGGCATTGATGCGGGTGATGAAATCGAGAATGCGCGGATCGGCGAGGCGGCCTTCTGCGTACTGGGCCACGAAGGCCATTCCATCAAAGGCAATGACCGCAATGCCATAAAACAGGTTCATCTGGGCTGCTGTCACTCCTTGCGCCTTGTATTCCCAGGCGCAATGCGTGTAGGTCATGGCGCTCATGCCGATATCGACGCGGGCAACGTCATCGGGCGACAGGTGCTGCTCGCGCAGAATATGGCCAAACGCGTCCAGCGCGGAGTGAATGCTCGTCACGCAGGCGTGGGGCTTGTATCCCACCTTGCCGGTCTCCCAAACCGTCCCCAGCCCGTCCGTCAGGCGCGCCGCGTTCGGCGTGTTGGAGTAAGAACTCAGGTAGCCGCCGTACCCTGCCTCCAGCACATCGCTGATCCCAGTGAAGTCGCGCTGCGCGAGGAACGCCGCGTACACGCCGCTTTGCGCCGCGCGACCGGAATGAAAGCGCTTGACCATCGCGCCTTCCTGCGCCGCCATCAGACCACCGGCCTGCGAGCCGACGATTCCCAGCGCATGCTGCATGTGATCGGCGTCAAGATTGAGCATCCTGCCCGCGGCAGCCGCGGCAACAAATACCCCTGATGCGCCTTGCGGGTGAAAGCCGCGGAAGAACAGTCCCATTGTGGCGGCATTGCCCACGCGGGTGCCGATCTCGTAACCCGTGGTCATCGCGGTGAGCAGCGTGCGTCCCGATGCGCGTCCTGTCATTTCACCGAGGTTGACGACGACCGGCGTGGCGATCGACCCGGCGTGCAGTATCGATTCCTTGTGGATATCGTCTAGCTCGAAAGCATGCCCGGCCGTGGCGTTCACCAGGACCGCGCCGGCGACAGAAGTCCTGCGACCCGTACCGAAAATGGACGCCACCGGTCGCGCGCCCTCCTCCTCGATCATCGCCTGCACATGCTGAGTCCACGGGAGCGTGGCGCCGAAAAGGCAGCAACCGACGCTGTCGAGAAAGCTCGTCTTCATGCGCGCGATGACTTCGGCGGGAATGGCGTCAAACTGAACGCCGGCGGCAAATTCCGCGAGCGCACGCGTGGCGCCCGGCAACAATGATTCTGGGTGACTATCCATGGCGATCCTGCGACTCGGTTAAAGTGCGTTGAAGTGGCTATTTCGTAATTGCAAATTGAATTGAAATGGCATTGATTCGGGCAATCTGGTCGCACACGGCCTGGGCCAGCCCAAGCCAGGGAGTCTGGTCGCCCACGTGTTGCCGTCGATTACTCAATCACCGTGCCCGATGCCTTGATCAGCTCACGCCAACGCGCATATTCGGCATAGAGGAATGCCTTGGCGTCGGCGGAATCGCCATTGATGATGCTGACGCCCACGGCCTGCAGCTTTTCCTGAAGCTCCGGCATCTTGAGCACTTTGGACAAATTGCCCTGAACGTAGTCGATGACGTTGGCGGGCAGATTGGCCGGGCCCAGCACCATGTACCAGGTGGTCGAAAAATAGCCCTTGATGCCGGCCTCCTCGATCGTCGGGATATTCGGGGCGATGGGCGATCGCGTCTTGCCCGACTGGCCCAACGCGACGACACGCCCTTCGCGAATGTAGGAAAGGGTTTCCGATATCGGCAGCATGGTGACATCGACCTGCCCGGATATCACATCCACGAGCGCCGGGCCGCCACCGCGGTAGGGGATATGCATGTAGCTCATCCCGGACATATGTCGCAACACGTCCATCGCCAGGTGGGAAGAACTGCCGTTACCCGAGCTTGCGAACCGGATCGCATCAGGCTTGGCCTTGCCGGCCGCCACCAGATCCGCAACGGTCTTGATGGAAAGCGTGGGGTTGGCGAGCAGGACCAGCGGCGCCTCTCCGATAAGCGCGATGGGCGTGAAGTCTTCCAGCGTGAAGTTGACCTTCTTATACAGGCTCGGGTTGATGGCGATGCCCGGTGTACTGAACAGAAGCGTATAGCCGTCAGGCTTGGCGGACGCCGTCGCTGAAAACGCCAGATTGCCGCCAGCGCCCGTGCGGTTCTCGATCAGGAACGGATTGCCCGTCAGATCCGTCATCTTCTGCATGACGAGGCGAGCGACGATATCGCCGCTGCCGCCGGCGGGAAAGCCGATCATGACCTGCACCGGCCGAGTGGGATAACCCTGCGCGGCAGCGCCGGCGACCACGCCGACCCCCAGCAGCGCAGCGCATAACATATTCGATAACAGTTTCATTGCAGTCTCCAAAGCGGGGAACGTCCTGCACGTCGCGGCTGCAACGGCATGCGCACCCTTCTTCAATACGTCGGCTCGGCGTCGAGCCGCACGGCGATCCCGTCGAGTTCAGGCGACACAGCCGGATAGCGCTCCATCACCAGGGGATCATGCCCCGGGATGATGTGGCGCGGCGACGCAGCGAGACGCTTGAGCGTCGCGTAGCCGTCGACCGCCTCGCCCAGATTGAACATGGTGGTGAACAGTCTGTTCTTCTCGAAGTGTTCGTAGTAGTGGCTCGTATCGGACGCCAGGACCACCCAGCCGCGCCGCGTATTGACGCGCACGCACTGCACGCCGTGCGTGTGGCCGCCGATGCGATGAATCGTGATGCCGGGCGCCAACTCGGCCTCGCCGTTGTAAAAGCTCACGCGGTCCTTGTAGACCATGCGAACCATCCCGACGACCTCATCGACCTCGTAGCCGTGATTAAACTGCTTATGGCGCATGTAACGCCCGGTGGCATAGGCCATCTCGTCGTCCTGCAGGTGAAACTGGGCCACGGGAAAGCTGTCGAACGTGCCGACGTGGTCGTAGTGCAGGTGCGTCAGGATCACGTCCTTGACCACGTTGGCATCGCAGTCCAGCAACGCGAGCCCCTCGGCGGGCGTGCGCTGGAGCGTGCGGCCGCGCTTGGCCGCCACTTCGGCGCCAAAGCCCGTATCCACCACATAGGTGCGATCCGCGTTGCGTACCAGCCAGACGAAGTAATCCATGGCCATCGGGCCATCATGCGGGTCGCCGCCGATAAAGTGCTGCTTGCGACGGGCTTCACGCGTGGCGTACTTGATCGCATAGACCTCGTACTCCGGCAGGCCCGCGCCAGCGCTGTTTGTCTGTGTCATGGTGTTTTCCTTGTGGCGTGTTGATTGTCAATACCAAGCCCGACCATCCAACCGTCGCGGATGGCGGCAAGAAAGTCTCCCGGCGCGTTGCAATCCCCGATCCGGGCGTACGCAATGCCCAGTGATTGCACCGTCTCCAGCAATTCATCGTTGGCCCGAGGGCCCGTTGCAAACACGAGGGCATCGCCGACCGGGATTTCAATGGGCTCGGCCTGTCCGACCTGAATTCGGGCATGCTGCCCCTCAAGCGACAGGATCCGGCATTGCGTCAGGAGTCGCACGCCGTCAGCCTCAAGCCGCTCGAGCAACTCAAACTTGTTGTTGCGCGCCATGCCGGTGGCGGCGACCGGCAGAACCTCGAGCACCTGGACCCTGCAACCAAGCACGCGCAGCAGATCCGCGAGCTCAACGCCCACCATGCCGGCGCCGATCACGGTGATCAACGCACCGGACGCAAAGCGCGAGGGATCGGAGAATGCGTCCCACGCATGCATGACGGCGACTTCGGGCGCGAGCGCGCGCGTATCGAGCACAGGATCGCGGGGGACGGAGCCTGTGGCCATGACGATGAAATCCGGGGCGAAATCCCGGATGGCGACGGCATCGGCCTTGACGCCTGTGCGCACTGTCACGCCCATTGCGGACAACTCGTCCCAGCGGTAGCGCCACACAGGCCAGACTTCCTGCTTGTCGGGCGCCGCCACCGCCATGTAAATCTGACCGCCAACCCGCGCGCGCTTTTCCCAGACCTCAACGTGATGGCCACGACCGCGCGCGATGCGTGCGGCCTCGACGCCAGCAACCCCGGCGCCGAGCACCAGGACTCGCTTGCGCGGCGTCGCCGGCGGTGCGAAGAGTTGCGGTTCGGCAAACTCGAGTGATTCAAACTCCGTGCCGATCATCGGGTTCTGGACGCAGGAAACGTCCTTCTCAAGCGTCAGGCGTTCGAAGCAGACATTGCAGGCGATGCACTGACGGATGGGCGCCTTCACCTCGCCAAACGCTTTCGCGGCCCAATGCGCGTCCGCGTAAAGCGCGCGTCCGACCGACACGAAATCCGCGCTTCCACTCTCAAGCACCCGCTCGGCATCGGCAGGCTCGACGATCCTGCCGGCCACGAGCACGGGGATCCCCACCGCCTGCTTGACCGGCTTGGCCACGGGTGCAAGGCACCCGCGCGCAAAGGATGGCGGCTGAATGCAGTACTTCGACAACTGCGGGCTTTCGTTGCTGCCGCCGGATAGGTCCAGACCATCGACCCCGGCGCGCTCGAGCGCCTGGGCAAGTTCGATGATCTCTTCCTGGGTGTAGCCGCCCTCTGCATACTCGCTGGCGCTCAGGCGAACCAGCAGCGCGGTGTCGGGCAACGACTGGCGCACCCGATCGACCGTCTCGAGCAGCATGCGCATCCGGTTTGCGACCGAGCCGCCATATTCATCGGTACGCTTGTTGATGCGCTGGGTGAAAAACTGCTGGAAAAGGTAGCCGTTGCCGGCATGGATCTCGACGCCGTCATACCCGGCAAGCGTCAGGCGTCGCGCCGCCGCCACGAACAATTTCTGGATCTCGTGCATCTCCGGCACGGTCAGCGCACGCACGGCGTCGCCGGTGTTCGGGTTGTTCCAGGCGGAAGGCCCGACGGGTTCCATGTTGAGCACCGAGCGACGCAATAATGCGCCGCGGTGATTGATCTGGCCAAACACGAGGCAATCGTGCTCCTTGACGCCTTCGACCAGGCTCGCCAGCCCGGGAATGAAGCGGTCGTGATAGATGCACAGCGAATTCGTATGGGGGCGCGCCTGTTCGGTCACGACCATTGCCTCGGTCATGATCATCGCGACGCCGCCACGCGCGCGTTCCGCGTAGTAGGCCCGGTCGCGGTGCGTCGACAGGCCGTCGGTCGTGCTGTAGTTTGTCCCCATCGGGGCCATGACGACACGGTTTTTCAGGCGAAGATTGCCAATGCGTCCCGGCTGTTGAAGCAACATAGTCGATACCCTATCGATTCGCACGCGCGAACCGCTGTCCCCGTCGCCCGTCATGGGCGATCGTTCTTGGTGTTTGAGTTAAGGATTCAATCCTAACTACTGATTCATTATCGGTCAATCAGATAAAATGAAAAACAATAATGAATTATATTCAGTAATTAGCGTTCGCCTGCCACACTCCGGTGGCTGCACCCCACGTGGTCCACGAAAATGCGCAACCTGAATGCCCTGATGGTCTTCGCGCGCGTCGCAGAAACCCGCAGCTTTACGCTGGCGGCGCAGCGGCTCGGCCTCACGGCTTCAGCAGTGAGCAAATCCGTGTCGCGCCTTGAGCAGGAACTGGGCGTGCGGCTGTTGCAGCGATCGACCCGCCTGGTCAGCCTGACCGATGAAGGCGCCGGCTTCTTCGAGCGCTGCCGTCACATCCTGGCCGAGATCGACGACGCAGAGAGCGCCGTCACGCTCAGCGCCGCCAATCCGCGTGGCAGGCTTCGCGTGCAGATGCCCGTCGGATTCGGTCGGCGCGTCGTGGTGCCAAAGTTACTGGACTTCGCCAAGCAGTACCCGGACCTGGCGATTGACGCGGAGCTCAGCGACCGCGTGGCGGACCTCGCCTATGAGGGGCTGGACGCCATCGTGCAGATCGGCCCGGTCAGCGACTCCCGGGTCGTGGCACGCGAGCTTTGCCGCCTGAGCTTCGCCGCGTGCGCGTCGCCGCAATATCTTGCCGAACATGGTGAGCCGCAAACCCCCGACGATCTCGAGCAGCACGAATGCCTGACCTACCTGCTGCCCGTCACGGGAGAAGCGCGCGACTGGGTGTTCGCGCGCAACGGCCAGGCAATTTCGCGCAAGGTTTCGGGCCGCCTGAACATCAACAATGCGGAATCGCTGCTCGAAGCCGCCGTCGCGGGCGCTGGCATTGCGATGATCAGCAACTTCATCGCGGCCGATGCGCTGCGCGAAGGCAGGCTACGGCGCATCCTCACCGACTACGTGGTGCAGGGGCCACCGGTGCACGTGGTCTACCTGCCACGGCGCAACCTCTCGGCGAAGGTCCGTGCCTTCATCGACTTCCTGACGGTCATCGTCACCGGAATTGAGCGAGAATAGAGTCCGAATCCGAACTGAACCAGATCTAAACCCGACCTGAGCTTGACCTGTGCTTGACCTGTGCTTGACCTGTGCTTGACCTGTGCTTGACCTGTGCTTGACCTGCGCTTGACCTGAGCTCGAACTGAACTCGAACTGAACTCGACCTGAACCCAACCTGCACGCAACCTGCACCCTTCCATGACCAACAACACACCCACACTACAGATCCTGTCGACCATCGCCGTACGCAAGGTGCTTGAGGTGATCGTCCCGGAATTCGAAATCTGGCATGGCGCCAAGGTCGAGGTCAGCTGGGGGGCAACCCTGGAACAGCGCGACCGCATTCTCGCCGGCGCGCGGGCGGATGCCGCGATCATCACCGCCGACGCGATCGACGAACTCGAAGGCAAAGGCATCCTGACCCCCGACGCGCGCGCCGACCTTGTCGCCTCGGACATCAGCATCGCGGCACGTCCCGGCGAGCCGGTGCCAGACGTCTCGACCGTCGAGTCGTTCAAAGCCGCACTCCTGCAATGCCGCGCCGTGGCATATTCCCAACGCGGAGCAAGCGGGGTGTACTTTGCCGGACTGCTGGAGCGACTGGGCATCGCGGAGCAGGTGAACGCGCGCGCGGTCGTCGTGCCACAGGGCCTGACGGGCCCCCGGCTGCTGACACGCGAAGCCGATCTCGCCGTACAGCAAACCAGCGAACTCATGCAAGCCGAGGGCATCAACATTTTTGCCAAACTGCCGGCTGACGTCCAGCAAATGACGGTGTTTTCCATCGGCACGTTCAAGGATGCGCCGCAGCGAAAGCTTGCCGAGTATTTCATTGCCTTCCTGTTGTCGCCTCTGGGAGCCGATACCTTTCGCGCTAATGGGCTCGCGCCTGTCGGCCCCCGCCAATAACGCAGGAAGTCGCCATGGACGCGCCCGCACATCCCCTCACTGTCGCCGAGGCCGCAAGGCTGATCCGCACGCGCCAACTGTCGCCCGTCGAGTATGTCGACCTTCTCGCGCAGCGCATCACGGAAATCGATCCGCAAATACACGCCTTCATTGCCCCGACGATCGACCATGCCCGCCGCCAGGCCGTCGTCGCAGAGCAGGAGATCATGGCCGGGCAGTACCGGGGTCCGATGCACGGCATCCCGTTTGGGGCAAAGGATATTTTCGAGACGGCCGGTATCGCGACCACCGGCGGCTCACGCACCGCGCGAAATCATGTTCCGCAGCGCGACGCCGCGATCGTCACGCGGCTCAATGCGGCGGGGGCGCTGCTGCTCGGCAAACTGGCCACGCACGAGTTCGCGCACGGCGGCCCTTCCTTTGACCTGCCCTGGCCCCCGGTGCGCAACCCCTGGGCACTCGAGCGGTTCGCCGGGGGCTCGTCCAGCGGCTCGGGCGCGGCGGTTGCCGCGGGCCTTGTGCCCTGCGCGCTGGGATCGGATACCGGCGGATCGATACGCGGCCCGGCGTCCTTCTGCGGCATTGCCGGCTTCATGCCAAGCTCAGGCCTTGTCAGCCGCGCGGGCGTCATGCCCAATTCCTACTCGCTCGACCACTGCGGGCCAATGGCCTGGACAGTCGAAGACTGCGCCATCATGCTCCAGGCGATCGCCGGATACGATCCTGCCGACGGCAACAGTGTCGAGCAAGCGATCCCGGACTTTCATGGCGGCCTTGGCGGCGGCATACGCGGTCTTCGGGTCGGCGTGCTTCGCAGCGTCTGGGAAGACGAACTTCCCGCCCCGCCAGAGCACCGCGCGGCACTCGAGCAGGCCGTTGAAACGATGCGCCAGCTTGGCGCCATCGTAGAGGATTGCCAGGTCGCGCCGATGCAGGATTACATGGACGTCAAGGTCGTGATCGCCGAGACCGAAATCTTTTCGGTTCATCAGCTCGGGCTGGCCGAGCGGGCCGGCGAATACGGCCACGACTTCCTGACGCGCATCCTTCCCGCGGTGATGTTCCAGTCGGTCGACTACCTTGCTGCGCAGCGTCACCAGCGCAGGCTGATCGATCAAATGCGGCCGCTCTATGGGCGATACGATCTCTTTCTCGCCCAGGGTTTCGGGCCGGCACCGATGCTGGCCGCGCACCAGCCCATCACGTTCTGGAAAAAGCCGAACGTGCAGGTGATGGCCAACATCACCGGCGGTCCGGCGCTTGCCGTGTGCTGCGGATTCACGTCGGCGGGCCTGCCGCTCGGAATGCAATTGATCGGAAAGCCGGGCGCTGACGCGCTCGTGCTGGTTGCAGGCGATGCGTATGAACGCGCCACGCAATGGCGTGACCGCCGTCCGGCGTTGTCCGCAGGCGCACACGCGCCGGAAATCGATCCCCCGCAGATTGTTCCCGACACTGCGGGATGCGATGAGGACACGCGCGAACTGGCCGAGCGCCTGGCGCGCAACGCCGGGCTCGACCTGACCGACGCGCAACTCGCCATCCTGTTCGAAGCCGCGCCGCACGCGCGCGCCATGGCGCGCCGACTGCGCCGGGATCGAAGCTGGTTCGAAGAACCGGCCAACGTGTTCCGGCTCACCTGAACTCGAAAGACAAACACCAACACAACACGGAGACTCCCCCATGACCACGATCCGACAGCGTCTGCAGCAACCCGACATCCTTCTCGCGCCGGGGGTGTACGACGCGCTGTCCTCACTCATCGCCGAGCAAAGCGGCTTTGAAGCCGTCTACATTTCCGGTGCGTCGGTGGCGTATACGCTGCTCGGGCGATCAGACGTCGGATTGACCACCTATTCCGAGGTCAACGAAAGGCTCGCGCAGATCCGGGATCGCATCGCCCTGCCGATCTTCGTGGACGCCGACACGGGGTTCGGCAATGCCCTGAACGTAGAGCGCACCGTGCGGGGATTCGAGCGCAGCGGCGCGAACGTGATTCAGCTCGAAGACCAGGGCTTTCCCAAGCGTTGCGGCCACCTCGACGGCAAAACGGTCGTCTCCACGCCGGAAATGGTGGGCAAGATCAAAGCCGCGCTTGATGCGCGCCACAGCAGCGATACCCTGATCATGGCACGCACGGACGCGCTCGCGATCGAGGGTTTCGAGGCGACCCTCGAACGCGCCGAGGCCTATCTGGCGGCGGGCGCGGATATCCTGTTCATCGAAGCTGTGCGCAGCGAGGAACAGATGCGCGAAGTCAACGACCGCTTCCGCGGCCGTGCCCCGCTGCTGGCCAACATGGTCGAAGGCGGGAAGACGCCCATCCGCACGACGCAGGAACTGCAGGATCTCGGTTATTCGATCGTGATTTTCCCCGGGGGCGCGGCAAGGGCCATCGCCCACACACTGCAGGCCTTCTACGCGGGCCTGAAAGCCAACGGGCACAACGGTGCGTTTGCCGATCGGATGCTCGACTTCAACGGGCTCAATGACCTGATCGGAACGCCCGCACTGCTTGAGCGGGGACGCTGCTACGAAAAAGGCGGAACAAGCGATTAATCTGGATTTCCTCACTGGAGACTCCGTCAATGAGCACTTCCCAGTCAAACATCCGGCCATCGGGTGACAACGGACGCATCGAATTCTGGTTCGACTTCGCGAGCCCGTACAGCTACCTCGCTGCCATGCGCATCGAAGAAATGGCCACACGCGCCGGACTCGGGGTCAGCTGGAGGCCCATGCTGCTTGGCCCGGTGTTCAAAAGCGTAGGCGCGCCGCTGCTACCGTTGTTCGCCATTGCGCAAAAGGGCGAATACACCTGGAAGGATCTCGCGCGCCAGGCGGCCAAGTTCGGGCTCCCCTGGATCCGGCCTTCGCAGTTTCCGCGCAACGGTATGCTGGCCGAACGCATCATGGCCGGACACCCCGATGCTCCGTGGACGGGCACGTTCTGTCGCGCCGTGTTCCACCGCAGCTGGGGTCTGGACCAGGATATCGGAAACCAAACCGTCATCGCCGACGCCCTGCAGGAATGCGGCGTCGATCCCGCAGCCGCCATTGCACGGGCAGGGGAAGACGAGAGCAAACTGGCGTTGCGCCAGCAAACCGATCAAGCCGTGGCGCTTGGCATTTTCGGCGCACCGACGATGATTGCGCGCGGCGAGCTCTTTTGGGGCAACGACCGACTCGACGACGCGATCGCCTATGCGGCAGGCGAGGCCTAGGCCATGCTGATTGGTTATCCTATCGCCCTCGCCTCGTGACCCACATCGCGCCACGCGCTCAAATCCGCAAACAAGGACCCCATGAAAACCTATCGCATCGCGACCATTCCCGGCGACGGGATCGGCAAGGAAGTCGTTCCCGAAGGGCAGAAAGTGCTCGAGGCGCTGGCCGCCCGGGATCCGTCGCTCAAGTTCGAGTTCACGGGCTTTGACTGGGGCGGTGACTACTATCGCCAGCATGGCGTCATGATGCCAGCAGACGGCCTGGAAGCGCTCAAGCCGATGGATGCCATCCTGTTCGGGTCGGCGGGGGATCCCGACATTCCCGACCACATCACGCTCTGGGGCCTGCGACTGAAAATTTGCCAGGGCTTTGACCAATACGCCAACGTGCGCCCGACGCGCATCCTGCCCGGCATCGACGCCCCACTCAAGCGCTGCACGCCTGAGCAACTGAACTGGGTCATCGTGCGCGAAAACTCCGAGGGCGAATACTCCGGCGTGGGCGGACGGGCGCACCAGGGCCACCCGATCGAAGTCGCAACAGATGTCAGCATGATGACGCGCGCCGGCGTCGAGCGCATCATGCGCTACGCGTTCCGTCTTGCGCAATCCCGGCCGCGCAAGCTGCTGACCGTGGTCACCAAATCAAACGCCCAACGCCACGCGATGGTGATGTGGGACGAAATCGCAGTGCAGATCGCGCGCGAATTTCCGGACGTGACGTGGGACAAGGAGCTCGTCGATGCCGCAACGGCACGCATGGTCAACCGCCCCGCCACGCTCGACACGATCGTCGCGACGAACCTGCACGCCGACATCCTGAGCGACCTGGCCGCGGCGCTGGCGGGAAGCCTCGGCATCGCGCCGACCGGGAACATTGATCCAGAGCGCCGCTACCCATCGATGTTCGAGCCGATCCATGGCTCGGCATTCGACATCATGGGCAAGGGGCTGGCCAACCCGATTGGCACGTTCTGGTCCGTCGTCATGCTGCTCGAACACCTGGGCGAGCAGGCCGCCGCCGACCGGCTCATGCAAGCCATTGAAGCCGTCACAGCCACCCCGAGGCTGCATACGCGCGACCTCGGCGGCCTGGCGACCACGGTGCAAGTGACCGCCGCCGTTTGTGAACACATCGCCTGACAGGATCCCACATGAAAACAGCACACCGATTCGCTATCCTTGCGATGGCCTTCGCCCTGGCCGCGCCGCCTTTGGCCGGCGCCCAGGTTTTTTCCGAAAAGCCCATCCAGTACATCATTCCGTTTCCGGCGGGCGGCGAATCCGATGTCGTCGCGCGCATGCAGTCCGACACCTCGATGCGGCTCTACAAACAGCCGATGGTGGTGCTGAACAAACCCGGTGCGGGCGGGGGCGTGGTTTGGGGTCAACTCAACAACTACGCGCCCGACGCGTCTGTCATCGTGGGCATCAACATTCCACATATCGTGCTGCAGCCCCTGCAGGACGCATCACAGTTCAAGACCTCAGACATCAACGCGATCTACTACTACCACTTCACGCCCGATGCGCTCATGGTGTCTGCCAACAGCCCCTACAAGACCTACCAGGACTTTGTCGATGCGGCCAGGAAGAACCCGGGCAAAATGTCGCTGGCTGGGTCGGGGCAATATTCGGCGAACCACATGGCGACCGAACGCCTGAACAAGCTCGCGGGCGTCAAAGTCGAGTATGTGCCGTTCAAGGGAACCGGCGACCTGATCTCGTCACTGATCGGGATGCATGTCGACGGCGCGATGGGTTACCTGCCGCTGGCGATCCAGCAAAAGGAAAAAGTGCGCACCCTGGCGGTGGCGTCCGAAACCCGCCATCCGGCCTTGCCTGACGTGCCAACGTTCAGGGAACTTGGCCTGGAATGGGTCGACGGGGCTTACCGCGGCATCGGGATGCCGAAATCCACGCCCATTGAGTTGCAGAAAAAGATGTCGGATTTCATGGCCAAACTCAACGCGGAGCCGGAATCGCGCAAACGGCTCGAGGAAGCAGGCTTTGTGCTTGTGGATATCCCGCTGGACAAGATGGGTGCGTTCATGAAGGAAAAAACGCCGATCATCATGGAAGACGCAAAGAACGCCGGGATCACAGGAAAATAAAAAAGGGCTTCGCCCTTGCCGCCCGCCGCCGCACCGTGCGCCTGATTGCATAGCGGCGCGCAGCGGGCCGTGCGCAAGACACTGCATCGGTCGCGCCGCTGATCAAGGCCGCGAACCTCAACATCGGCTGAGCGGCTATTTTTCCTTGCCCATCACCAGATCGGGTAGCCAGGTCACGGTTTCGGGAAACACCGTGATCACCACGATACAAAGCACGAGACAGCCAAAGAATGGCAACGCCGCCTTCGCGATCGTATTGCTGTCCTTGCCAGTCATATTCTGCAGCACGAACAGGTTGAATCCGACCGGAGGGGTCACCTCGGCAATCTCGACCAGCAGGACGATGAAGATACCGAACCAGATCAGATCGAAGCCCGCCTTATGAATCATCGGCAGCACGACCGCAGCTGTCAGGACGATCATGCTGATGCCGTCGAGCGCGGTGCCGAGCACCAGATACACCACGACCAGGCAGCTGATGAGCGCGTAAGGGGACAGGTGCATCGCGTTGACCCATTCGGCCAGTTGTCGCGGCACGCCCGTGAACGCCATCGTCTTGGTCAGGAAGGCGGCTCCCGCCAGGATGATCATGATCATGCAACTGGTGCGCGTGGTCCCCATGAGGCCTTCCCAGAAGTTTGACCAGGTCAGCGAGCGACTCCAGGCGGCGATCGCAAGCGACCCGACCACTCCGTACGCCGCGCACTCCGTCGCAGTCGCGTAGCCCGCCACCAGCACCCAGACGATGAAGATGATCAGCAGCGAGCACGGAATCAGGTTCCCGCTCTTCCTGACCTTTTCCATGAACGTCGAGGGCGGATCGGCCGCAGGCACGCGATCGGGATGACGGATCGACCACCAGGCGATGTAGCCCATGAAGAACGCCATGAGGATCGCTGACGGGACGAAGCCGGCCAGAAAGATGCGAATGATCGATGCGTCGGCGGCGACGGCGTAGACCACCATCGTGATGGAGGGCGGGATCAGGATACCCAGCGTGCCGGCGGTGGCAAGCGAACCGAGCGCGAGGTTTTCGTCGTAGCCGCGCTTGCGCAGCTCGGGCAGCGCGACCTTCGAAATCGTGGCACACGTGGCTGCCGACGAGCCGCTGACCGACCCGAAAATGCCGCAACCCAGCACCGTGGTGTGCATCAGGCGCCCCGGCACGCGGTTAAGCCAGGGGCGAAGCCCTTCGAACATCTCTTCGCTGAGCTTGGTCCTGAAGAGGATTTCTCCCATCCAGATAAAAAGCGGCAGTGCGGCGAGCTCCCACGACGCGTTGGTTTCCCAGAAAGAGGAAAACAAATTCTTGCCCGGCTGGGTATTGACGAAGAACTCCTGCCCGACCCACCCGCAAATCGCCAGTGTCATCGAAATCCAGATGCCACCGCTGAGCAACATCAGCATGATGATCAGCAGGAAAAGTCCTATCCCCAGAGTATCCATGATTTAGCGTCGCAAACCGGTCAGACGTCCGAGGAGAAGTCGCCGTGCGCGTGACGCTCCTCAACCGCCACGACATAGGTCGGACGATGGCCGCGCAGGACAAGCACGAGTTCGTCGAGGACTGCGATGAAAAACAGCCAGGCGCCCGCGACGAAAGACAGTTGCGGGATCCACATCGGCATCGGCAACAGGCCGCCTGCGACGTCCTTGAACTCCCAGCTCTCATAGGTAAACAGCGTAGCCCACCAACACAGGTAACCCACCGCGACGCTGGCCACGACAAGGCTGGCAACCTCGAAACGCTGGCGCACAGGCGCGGAGAGCTTTTCGAGCAGCAGCGTGACCCGCACGAAATCGCCGTGCTTGAACGCGTGCGCCATCGCCAGGAAAGCGGCGGCGGCACAGAGCCAGGCAACCACGTCGTTCACGGCCCCTGTCCTGAAGCCGAGCTCGCGCATCAAGCTTTGCCCAACCATCAGGATACAGATGCCCAGAATGCAGAGGGCGGCCAGCCCTCCGCCAATCATGTAGAGCGCATCGAGAAACCGCCTCATTGGGCGGGAACCAGCTTGCGGTAATCCGCGATCAGCTCAGTGCCCTGGGCGCCCGCCTTCTTTTCCCAGTCGGTCAGCATCACGGCGCCGACCTTGCGCAGATCAGCGGCCAGCGCCGGCGTCGGTGCCTCAAGCGTCATCCCGCGGTCGCGCAGCGTTTGCTTGTAGGAGGCTTCCTTTTCCTCGCTGACCTTCCAGCCGCGATCCTGCGCAGCCTTGGCAGCCTTGGTCACCGCTTCCTGGACGTCCTTGTCCAGGCCGTTGAAGGCCTTGAGGTTGATGATCACGGCGTTCTTCGGAATCCAGGCTTGCGCCTCGTAGAAATATTTCAGGCTTTCGTAGGTCTTGCTATCGATGCCAGTGGCGCTGGAGGACGCATAGGACTCGACCACGCCCGTGGCAAGCGCCTGGCTCAGCTCGGCGGCCTGGATCGTCACGGGCTGCATGTTCAGCAGTTCCGCCATGCGTCCTGTCGCCGGGGAATACGCACGCCATTTCAGGCCCTTCATATCGGCACCGGACGCAAGCGGGCGCTTGCTATAGATCCCCTGGGGCTGCCAGGGCACGGTATAGAGGACCTTCATGCCCTGCGCGGCAAGGTACTTGTCGAGCGCCGGCACCTGGACTTGCTGCAGCGCCAGGGCATCCTTGTAGCTGGTGGCCAGGAATGGCACGCCATCCATGCCAAAAAGAGGACTTTCGTTTTCAAAGTTGACCAACAGGATCTCGCCAAGCTGCGCCTGCCCGCCCTGGACTGCGCGCTTGATCTCCGGTGCCTTGAAGAGCGAGGCGTTCGAGTGGACGGCGATCTTGAGCTTCCCGCCGGAGAAGGCATCCACGTCCTTGGCGAAAAGTTCGAGGTTCTCGGTGTGAAAGTTACCCGGCGCATAGGCCGCGGGCAAATCCCACTTGACCTGAGCGGTTGCGGATGCAGCAAATGCGAGGCCCACGAGCGTAAGCGCCAGTCGGACGGCTTTTCGATAAACCATGACAACTCCTGTCGGGTCGAATTTAAGGGTATAACGATGCGGGAAAGCGGCGACGCTGTCAGCGCGCGCCGCACTGCACCAATTGGCATTTACGCTAACCCGCGCAGTCGGGATACGCAAGAAAAATAGGAGGAGTCGCATGCGCGCTCGCTACGAACTGTTGATCAAGGGCAACAGCCTGAGTTTCAAGGGCGGCTTTTTCGGATTGTGCAACGTGGCGATGGTCACGACCGATGAAGGCCAGCGCATCCTGTTTGATACCGGCCACTACTGCACACGCACCGGATTGCTGCGCGCGCTCAAAGACCGCGACATGAAGACCACGGACTTCGATCTGGTCTTCCTGTCGCACCTGCACTTCGACCACGCCCACAACCTCGACCTGTTCAAGGGCGTACCGGTCGCGGTCGGTGCAAGCGAAATCGAATACGCGCGCAACCCGCACCCCGACGATCAGTTCATGCCCTGGAAAATCCTTGAGTTGCTCGCCGAATTCGACCTGCGGGTGCTCCCTGCCGAGGGCGAGATCTACCCTGGCATCGAACACTTTGAGGTTCCCGGCCACACCAAAGGGTGCCAGGCACTGCGATTCACCCAGGCCGACGGCAAGCGCGTGGTGCTCGCGGGTGACGCGGTCAAGTATGCGAAGGAAGTCATCCTGGGCGTCAGTGACATGTGCTTTGCCACGCCCGAGGAATCGCGTCGCTCGATCAGCCGGATCTGCGAGGGGGCCGAGGTGATCGTACCCGGACACTTCCCGGAGCTCTTCAAGCGCAATGGCACCTGGATCTGGGACGAGACCCCGACCATCGAACTGAACTTACGCTGAAAGCGCTCGACCTCACTGCGCCGGCGTGACGAAATCCCCGGGGCAATCGTGACCGAAAGCAAGGAGACTGCATGACCGAACAGACAAGCCACCCTGGCACAGGCCCTTTCGCCGGGTTGGTCGTCATCGAACTGGGTGCCAGCGTGGCCGCCCCGTTCGCTTGCCAGATCCTGGGCGAACTGGGGGCCAGGGTCATCAAGATCGAAAAAGGCGACGGCGATGACGCGCGGCGGTGGGGGCCACCCTTCTGGGAAGGCGCAGGCGCGTTTTTCCAGGCGCTCAACCGCAACAAGGAATCGGTCGTCTGCGACATGCGCGACGCTGCCCAGCTCGGCGCGCTGCGGGACTTCATCCTGGAGCACGCCGACGTCGTGATCCAGAACATGCGCCCGGGGCTGGTCGAAAGCCTCGGCCTGGACGGTGCCACGCTGCTGGCCGGGCGCCCCTCGCTGATCTATTGCAACCTCGGGGCCTTCGGGCGCACCGGTCCGCTCAAGGATCGGCCCGGCTACGACCCGCTCATGCAGGCCTTCAGCGGGATCATGAGCACGACCGGCGAACCGGGGCGGCCCTCGGTGCGGGTGGGCGCCTCGATCGTCGACATGGGCACCGGCATGTGGGGGGTCATTGGCATTCTCACGGCAATGCTTGAGCGCCAGACCACGGGACGCGGCCGGATCGTGGACGTGTCGCTGTTTGAGACCGCGAGCTGCTGGGTTTCGCTGCTCGCCGCGCAATACCTGGCGAGCGGCAAGATGGCCGGCAAGCAGGGCTCGGGCGCCCCGGGCATCGTTCCGTACAAGGGATACGTCACGTCCGATGGCGAGATTCTCGTGTCGGCCGGCAGTGATTCGCTGTTCCGCAAGGTGGCGGGCGTGGTCGGGCACCCCGAGTGGGCCGAAGATCCCCGGTTCGTCGACAACCCGGCGCGCGTGGCCAATCAGCAATTGCTCTACGGCATGCTCGACGAGATCCTGGCCAGGCAAACGACCGCCCACTGGGTCGATGCGTTCGAGGCGGTGGGCGTGCCCTGCTCGGCGATCAACGATATTGCCCAGATGCTCGCACACCCCCAGACCGAAGCACTCGGCCTGATTCAGGACGTACCTGGAACGGGCATGCGCTTCATCGGCCTGCCGCTCAGCTTCGACGGCGAGCGCTCGGCCCCCTACGGTGCCCCGCCCAAGCTGGGAGAACACACCGAAAAGATCCTCGGAAGGAAAACACCATGACGACCTCAACCACGAACGCCCTGCCCGCTTACGAAACCATCGCCACCGACATGGTTGGCGATCATGTCCTCAAGGTGACGCTGAACCGTCCAGCCGTGGGCAATTCGGTCAATACGCAGATGGGGCACGATATGCTCGACCTGTGGAATCGGCTGACGGCGGAGCCGGGCGAAGTCCGCTGCATTGTCCTGACGGGAGCCGGCGAAAAGATCTTCTGCGCCGGCGGCGACCTGAAGGAACGCAATGGCATGACCAAGCTTCAGTGGACGCGTCAGCACGAACTCTTCGAGCGGATGTTCTGGACGCTCGTGGATCTGCCGATCCCGGTCATCGCCGCAGTCAACGGACATGCGTACGCCGGCGGCCTTGAGATGGCGCTTTCGTGCGACTTCATTTACGCAAGCAACGCGGCGCGCTTTGCGCTGACCGAAGTGACGCTGGGCATCATGCCGGGCGCGGGCGGCACACAGAACCTGCCGCGTGCCGTCGGCGAGCGGCGCGCCAAGGAAATCATCCTGACCGGCAAGCCCTTCACGGCCCAGCAGGCGCTGGAGTACGGCCTGGCGAACGCAATCTTCGAGCCAGGCGAAGTACTCGGGCACGCGCTGGAGACGGCACAGACGATCTCTGCCAACGCGCCGCTTTCGGTTCGACAGGTGAAAAAGTCGATCCGCTATGGCGGCCAGATGGAGCTGCGCACCGCGTTGCGCTTCGAGGTCGAAGCCTACAATCACCTGATCGAAACACAAGACCGACTCGAAGGCGTGAAGGCCTTCAACGAGAAGCGCAAGCCGCAATTCAAGGGCTGCTAACCGACCCGCCAAAACCACGAGAGTGACAGACACCATGCGCCAGAAAATTTCAGTTCGCGAAGTGGGCCTGCGAGATGGCCTGCAGATTCACCCGACCTTCATGCCGACCGACGACAAGCTTGCCTGGATCGCCGCGGAAGCGGCAGCCGGCGTGCACGAGATCGAAGTGACGTCGTATGTCCCGCCCAAGCTGATCCCTCAATTCGCCGATGCGCAGGCTGTCACGCTGGGCGCGCTGGCGATCCCCGGCCTGACGGTGGCCGCGCTCATCCCCAATTTGCGCGGCGCGCAGCGCGGGATTGAGCTCGGCGTGCACAAGCTGAACTTCGTGATGTCGGTCAGCGAAACGCACAACATGAAGAACGTGCGCCGCCCGCCTGCCGACTCGGTCGCCGATTTTCAGGCGATCGTCGAGTTGATCAGGGCACTACCGCCTGGCAAACGTCCCATCATCGTCGGCGGTTTGTCCACGGCCCTGGGATGCTCGTATGAAGGGCGGGTCGCGGTATCTCAGGTGGTCAAGTACGCCACCCAACTGATCGAGGCCGGCGCCGACGAGTTGGTCGTGGCCGACACGGTCGGCTATGCCGATCCGAAGCTGGTGCGGGAAGTCTTCCGGGCCGTGCTGGCCGAAGTCGGGTCCACACCGGTCTTCGCGCACTTCCACGACACGCGCGGCACAGGGCTTGCCAATGTCACCGCCGCACTGGATTGCGGCATCACGCGCTTCGACGCATCGCTTGCAGGCCTGGGCGGATGCCCGTTCGCACCTGGCGCAAGCGGCAACATCGTCATGGAAGATCTCTGCTTCATGCTGGACTCGATGGGCCTGGATACTGGCGTCGATCTTGAGCGGCTGATCGAGGTGCGAAAGATCGTCGCGCGCTCCCTGCCGGACATCGCGATGCAGGGCGCGCTGGCCAAAGCGGGGCTGCCCCGCAACTACGTCCCCGCGGCGACTCGGCCGCAGGCTGCCTGAAACTGGAAATCGCATGAACACCACAAGTCACGACACGACGTCGCCCGCCATCGAGACGGGCGAGGATTATCCTGAAATCCGTGAAGGCGTACGCAAGGTCTGCTCAGGCTTTCCCGGCGCCTACTGGCGCGCGCTGGAGGAGACCCTCTCCTACCCGACCGAGTTCGTGCGTGCACTGACCGAGGCCGGCTACCTGGGGGCGCTGATACCCGAGGTCTACGGCGGCAGCGGCATGCCCTTGCGCGCCGCGGCGGTGATCCTCGAAGAGATCCACGCCAGCGGCTGTAACGCGGGCGCCTGCCACGCCCAGATGTACACGATGGGGACTGTACTTCGCCATGGCAGCGAGGAGCAGAAGCGGCGCTACCTGCCGGAAATCGCGAGCGGCAGGCTGCGACTTCAGGCCTTCGGCGTGACCGAGCCGACCACAGGCACCGACACGACCAAACTCAAGACCCGCGCGGTGCGAGACGGCGACGCCTACGTCGTCAACGGCCAGAAGGTCTGGACCTCGCGTGCGCTGCATTCCGACCTGATGCTGCTGCTGGCACGCACCACGCCGCTCGAAGACATCAAAAAGAAAAGCGATGGGCTATCGGTGTTTCTCATCGACATCCGTGAGGCGATTGGCAAGGGCCTTGAGATCCGACCGCTCAAAGCCATGGTCAATCATCATGCGACCGAAGTCTTCTTCGACAACCTGCGCATTCCCGCCGACAGTCTGATCGGGCAGGAAGGCAAGGGATTCAAGTACATCCTTGACGGCATGAACGCCGAGCGCATCCTGGTTTCCTCCGAAGCGATTGGCGACGCACGCTGGTTCACGAAGACCGCCGTGGCTTATGTCAGTGAGCGCCGGGTCTTTGACCGGCCGATCGGCCAGAACCAGGCAGTGCAGTTCCCGATCGCCCGTGCGTACGCCGAAGCGCAGGCAGCCGACCTGGTCCTGCGGCGCGCGGCGGCACGGTTTGATGCCGGTCTGCCCTGCGGCGATGACGCCAACATGGGCAAGCTGCTCGCCTCGGATGCGACCTGGCATGCGGCCGAGGCCTGCCTGCAAGCCCACGGCGGCTTTGGCTACGCGCGCGAGTACGACGTCGAGCGCAAGTGGCGCGAAACGCGGCTTTTCCAGATCGCTCCCATTTCCACAAACCTCGTTCTCTCGTATATTGGGGAGCATATGCTAGGGATGCCGCGCTCCTTCTGACCTTGGGCGCCTTCCAGCGGGACCGGGAGGCCCAGGTGAAGCACAAGATAATCGACGAGGCCCTGCTCCACCATCACGGCGAACCCGGGGCTTTGCTGCCTGTTCTGCACGAGATCCAGGATGCGCTGGGTTATATCCCGCCGGAGTCCGTCGAGCAAATCGCGCGCGGGCTGAACCTGTCGCGCGCCGATGTGCACGGCGTGATCACCTATTACAGCCACTTCCGGCGCGACCCGCCCGCCCGCCACGCCGTTGCCGTCTGCCGCGGCGAGGCCTGCCAGTCCATGGGATCCGCAGCCTTGTTGGCGCATGCCGAGCGCACCTTGGGATGCAAAATGCACCAGACCAGTGCGGACGGGCGATTCCATCTGGATGCCGCCTATTGCCTGGGCCTGTGCGCCTCCTCACCTGCTGTCACGGTCGACGGCAATCCTCACGCGCGCATGACGACCGAGGCGTTCGATGCGCTGGTCCTTCAGTGCGGGAAGACCCCATGACCGTCCGGGTGTATGTCCCGCGCGACTCGGCAGCCCTGGCAGTCGGTGCCGACGCGGTTGCCCTTCGCATCCGGGAAGAAGCGCGGGCACGCGGGTTGCCGATCGAACTGATTCGCAATGGCTCGCGCGGCCTGTTCTGGCTTGAGCCGCTCGTCGAGATCGATGGCGGCGAGGATCGCATGGCCTACGGACCGGTCGCACCGGAAGACGTCGCAGCACTCTTTGACGCGGGGTTTCTTGCCGGCGGACAGCACGCGCTGTCGCTTGGGATCACCGAATCCATCCCCTACCTCGCCCGCCAGCAGCGCGTGACATTCTCCCGGATGGGCATCACCGATCCACGCTCGCTTCAAGACTACGAAGCGCACGGCGGTTTCGCCGGGTTGCGCCGCGCACTCGGGATGACTGCCGGGGAAATCGTCGCCGAGGTCACCGCATCGGGACTGCGCGGGCGCGGTGGCGCGGCGTTTCCGACCGGTATCAAGTGGCGCACGGTACTTGGTGCCGCGAGCCCTGAAAAATATGTGGTCTGCAACGCCGACGAAGGTGACTCCGGGACCTTTTCCGATCGCATGACAATGGAAGGCGACCCCTTCATGCTGATCGAGGGCATA
>CAITPF010000219.1 GCA_903894155.1 uncultured beta proteobacterium
CGGTGATGTAACGGTTGGACAACTCGGCCGCGGCGACGATCGCCGGGTCGGTGATTTCGACACCGTGGTGCAGTTCGTAACGCTCCTGCAGACCGCGCAGGATGGCGATGGTCGACTCGACGTTAGGCTCGTTGACCATGACTTTCTGGAAGCGACGCTCAAGCGCGGCGTCCTTCTCGACGTATTTGCGATATTCGTCAAGCGTCGTCGCGCCGATGCAATGCAGCTCACCGCGCGCCAGCGCCGGCTTGAGCATGTTGCCCGCGTCCATCGCGCCCTCGGCCTTGCCGGCCCCAACCATGGTGTGTAGCTCGTCAATGAAGACAATATTGCTGCCATCGTCCTGAGCAAGCTCTTTGAGCACCGCCTTCAGGCGCTCCTCGAACTCGCCGCGGAACTTGGCGCCAGCGAGCAGGCTGGCGAGGTCGAGCGACAGCACGCGCTTGCCGCGCAGGCTTTCGGGCACTTCGTCATTGACGATGCGCTGCGCGAGCCCCTCGACGATCGCTGTCTTGCCCACGCCTGGCTCGCCGATCAGGACAGGGTTGTTCTTCGTGCGACGCTGCAGGATCTGGATAGCACGGCGAATCTCGTCGTCGCGACCGATGACAGGATCGAGCTTGCCCTGTCGGGCCCGCTCGGTAAGATCCATGGTGTATTTGGCGAGCGCTTCACGATTGGATTCGCCTTCCTGGTCGGCGACCGGCGCGCCGCCGCGCACGGCGTCAATGGCAACCTCGAGCGCCTTACGCTGCAGGCCGGCTTCGGTGAGCGCGCGCCCCGCGGCGCCCTTGTCGTCGGCCAGGGCGAGCAGGAACAGTTCGCTGGGAATGTAGGTGTCGCCTCGCTTGGCGGCTTCCTTCTCGGTCCGGGTAAAGACGGCTTGCAGGTCACGGCTGACCTGAATATTGCCCTCCGATCCCTGGACCTGCGGCAGGCCCTTGATGGCGCTGTCGAGCGCCGGCAGCAGGCGGTTGACCGCCACGCCGGCGCGCGACAACAGGCTACCGGCACCGCTCTCGGCGTCGGCGATGAGCGCCGACAGCACGTGCACCGGCTCAATGTAGGGGTTGTCGTTACGCGCGGCCAGGCTCTGGGCATCGGCGAGCGCCTGCTGGAACTTCGTAGTCAGTTTGTCGAATCGCATGATTTTGTCCGTTCTGGTTGGCCTCTGGCCATTCGATATAATCCTGCCCTGTATGTGTGGGCGAACCCGCTATTTTCAATAGGCAATCTGGCTTGCAGTGCAGCGCAGGCAGGTGCCTGCGGCATAGGGCTAGTGGCACGATAACAGCGTAGTACCATGGCCGGCGCCAGCGTAGTACCAAGGCCGGCGCCAGAGGCTGGCATGCGTATGCAGATTTCGGCAGATTTCGGCGGATTTCGCCAGGTTTCATGACAATCAATGGGTAATTTCTACTGATTTTTGCAGCAACTCTTGATTTCAATCATTTTTTTGTTACTCTAGGGATGTCGGCTTCTTTGGATTCGTGTACATGCGCCTCGCCCTAACAACAACGCAATTGCACGGCAGAGGCGCAAGCCACATCATTAATTCCCACTATTCGGGATATTTGGTTTCATTCACACATGCATAAACGCGTTCCAGTCAGCATCGAGTCGGCACACTGCTCGACCTGCATGATGGGGCACGTCTGCCTTCCGGTGGGCATGCCTGCTCAGGAAGTCGAGCAGCTTGACTCGCTGGTCAAAGAACGCGTGCGCCTTGAAAAGGGCGACGTTCTCTATCGCCACGGGGAATCGCTCAACTCGCTCTTCGGCCTTCGCCTGGGATCCGTCAAGACCCAGCTTGAGGAGCAAAGCGGCCAGGTCCAGATCACGGGGTTTTACCTGCCCGGCGAAATCATCGGGCTCGACGGCATGATCGAAGGCCTGCACAGCTCGACGGCCGTCGCCATGGAAGATTCGGAAGTGTGCGTCGTGCGGATGCAGGACGTCGACGAGATTAGCAGATATGTTCCGACGCTCCAGCACCAGATCCGCAGGATCATGAGCAAGGAAATCGCCCGCTCGCACCAGGTGCTGCTGGCTCTTGGATCCATGCGCTCAGAGCAGCGGCTCGCGTCCTTCCTGCTGAACCTTTCGCAGCGCCTGTCGGCGCTTGGCTATTCATCGACCGACTTCATCATGCGCATGAGCCGCGAAGAAATCGGCAACTACCTCGGGCTGACACTCGAGACAGTCAGCCGCCTGTTCTCCCGTTTTGCCCGGGAAGGGTTGATCCGGGTGAGCCAGCGTGAGGTTCGCATTCTCGACATGATTGCGCTCAACGAGTTGGTTGGCAAGCAGCACAGCTAACGAACAGGCGGATCACGTCTGGCCAAGCGTCTTGAAGGCGCAGCCGGATCGCCGCCAAAAGCACCCCGGCCCTCGCAGATCCGAACAACGCTCAGACCGCCTGTTCGCCAAATAGCCGGCAGCGGATGAAATCGATCACCGATTGCCCCGATACCAACGCTTCCTGCCCAAGTTGCCGCGACCAGTGGCCGGCGCCCCCTCCTGCGCGGGACCATTCGTTGAGCCTGCGTGTGTAGAGTTGCAGATCGTACTCGTGCGTTACTCCGATGGCACCGTGAACCGCGTGCGCCACAGCGACAATTCGGCCGACTCCCTGACTGGTTCGGCCTTTTGCAAGATGCGCCAGATCGGGCGGCGCATACCACGTCCCTCCCTGGCACGCCATTTGCGACGCCATGCGCGCGGCGAACACCAACTCGGCCATTTCGCTGATTTGCTGCTGCAGTGCCTGAAATTTGCCAATCGGCTTTCCAAACTGTACGCGCTGGTTTGCATAGACCAGTGTCATTTCAAAAGCCCTGTCCGCGGCGCCGGCGATGAGCGCCGCAAGCGCCACCGCCTGCAAGTCGGCAATTTTGATATCGATCCCGCAGACGAACGCCGCCCGGTCAGCCGCAGCAAGGCTCCAGGTCAGATCGGCATCCAGGGAGCCATGACCGCCAGACGGGTCAACGCGGGCCTCGTCGGTGGGCAGTAGCCAGACGGCATCGCCATCGGCGGCCAGCACCCAGGAAGCTACGGCGCCAAAGCTCACGCCGCGCGCAATCAGATGATCGCCCTCGCGCCGCACGCGAAACGGCGCGAAAGTGACCGACCCATGTTCGATCGACCTGCCCGCCGCATGAAGCCACGCACGCGCCAGCATCGTCTGCGCGAGAGGGACAGGCACTGCGTGCCGACCGGCACTGAACATCACAGGCCAGACATCCGCAAGCGCGAGACCCGATCCCGACGCCGCTTCGGGCAGAAGTGCTTGACCAAAGCCCGACTCCTCCAGCGCATCCCACAACGGGGTCACCTCGCCGCCAGACTCGATCGCGCGAATGGCGGCTGGCGTGCACAGTCCTGCGAAAAGGCGATCGGCCGTGTCAAAAAGCGTGTTGTCCATCTTATTTACCTCAGTCCGAGTCCGCGGGCAATGATGCCGCGCAGGATTTCGCGGGTGCCGCCGCGCAGTGAAAAGGTCGCCCCCATTTGTTCCAGGTAACCCAGCGTACGCAGCAACTCGCCCGGCACGTCGACATCCGGGTGGGTGGCAAGCCATTCGCCGATCTGGCGGATCAGCCGTTGCTCGAAATCGGTTCCGAAATCCTTGACGACAGAAGCCTCGACCGCCGGGCTTTCCCCATCGACGAGTTTGCGCGTGACCGACAGCGACAGGGCGCGCAGCACGGCGATCTCGCCGACCAGCGTCCCCACGAGTTCGATCGTCGCCGGATCGTCGATCGCGGCCTCCCGCAACATCTGCATCCAGCAATCAAGCAACGCGACGCTGGAGTAGACCCGCTCTGGCCCGCTGCGCTCAAAGGCGAGTTCCGCATTGACCTGGTCCCACCCCTGCCCTTCCACCCCGACCAGCGCATCGGCCGAAAGCTGGACGTTGTCGAAAAAGACTTCGGAAAAATGGGCATCGCCCGCCATGTCCAGGATCGGGCGGACTGTGACGCCTGGCAGCGAAAGATCGATGATCAGCTGCGAAAGTCCCTTTTGGCGATCCGATGACTCGCCCGAGGTTCGCACCAGAGCAATCATGTAGTGACACTCGTGCGCGTTCGTCGTCCAGATCTTGCTGCCCTGGAGCATCCAGCCTTGTTCATTGCGCTGCGCACGGGTGCGGATACTGGCCAGATCCGACCCCGAATTCGGTTCGCTCATCCCGATGCAGAAAAACGCCTCGGCGCGGCAGATGCGGGGAATATAGAACTCCCGCTGCGCCGGGGTGCCAAAGCGCAGGATCAGCGGGGCGCTTTGCCGGTCGGCGATCCAGTGGGCCGCAACGGGTGCACCTGCCGCCAGGAGTTCTTCAGAGAGTACAAAACGCGGGAAGTACCCCTTGCCTGACCCGCCGTACTCCGCGGGGATGGTCAGGCCGAGCCACCCCCGGCCTGCGAGCGCACGGCTGAATTCCGGGCTGGATCCCATCCAGGATCGCGCACGCTTGTGCGCCGGGTAATCGGCAAGCGACGTGCGCAGGAAGTCACGGATTTCGGCCCGAAATGCCTGTTCGCCAGGCGGGACCTGGGTGAACTCGAGTGCGGTGAGCATGGTGATTCTGATCCCCCGGTGTCGGCGCGCGAGGCGCCGCGTGCCACCGATTCATTATGTTTTGCGTCATGCCAAAACCAAGGTTGGCAAGGCAGTCTAATATTATTTGTTTTTCGCCACGGTTTCAGAATAACAACATACGGAGACGCGCATGATACGAACGGTTTTGAAGGTCGCGATCGGAGTGACGATTGCCTGTGCGGCCCCGGGCGTCGCGCTTGCGCAATCGGACTGGCCCAATCGCCCCGTTACGCTGGTCGTGCCCTTCCCGCCCGGCGGCCCGACAGACCTGATCGCCCGCGTACTGGCGAAGCAGTTGACCGATCAACTGGGCCAATCCTTTGTGGTGGAAAACAAGGGCGGCGCCAACGGCAACATTGGCGGTCAGGCCGTCGCTGCGGCGAAGCCAGACGGCTACACGGCGCTTTACAACACCTCTTCGCTCGCGCTCAGCCCATCGCTCTACAAGGATATGACGTTCGATCCGAAAAAGGACTTCGTCCCGGTCACCACCACCGCCGTCGTGCCTCTTGTTCTGGTCGTCAATAACAAGTTGCCGGTCGACACGATTGCCGAATTCGTCGCCTACGCGAAGAAGAATCCCGGCAAGCTTTCCTACGCCTCGTCGGGCAACGGCAACGTCACCCACCTGGGGGCCTTTCTGCTGAATCAGGCC
>CAITPF010000220.1 GCA_903894155.1 uncultured beta proteobacterium
CATGCGCCGGCGGGTTGACGGGGTTTTCGTGGGAAGTCCGGCGGGTCTCGATTCGCTCGAGAGGCGATTCCCAGGCATGGCGTCGTATTGTGACAGGGGCCTCCAGAATGCCCGGTTTGAACCTCGACACACTCATCACGAAGCCTCCAACTGATGTATCTCGCGGACTATATTAACAAGTGCGTCGACGGCCGCCACCCCAAAGTACTTGTCGACGACCTCCGGCATCCGGGCAATGACCGCATCGGCGCCACCTTCGATCAGGTCAGCCATCTTTGCCCTGGCCTCCTCGTAATCATGAACCTCAATGGCGACACCCTGTGCCGCGAGATCCGGGTAATACCTTGGCGCCCCGGTCACGTTTACAATCAGCGGCGCGACCCGACGGGCTAGCGACTCGATCAGGGTTGTCGAAAATATCGCAACGGCGATCCTGGAGCGATCGAGAACTTCCTGCAGGCTTATATCGGACGCCGGACAGAACGTCACGTTAGCGCGTTGGCGTATCCGGGCGAAATCCTCGGAAAAAAAGGGTATTGCCGGGTGCTCGCGCACGAGAATCTGCCACTCAGGGAAAGTCGCCGCACACCAATCGACAAACTCCAGCATGCCGCGCCATGACGCCTCGCTGATCACGAGGGAATCGCGTTGCAAGAAAAAGCTGATCGCTTTGGCCGCGGCGTTCACCTTCGCCTCGACGGGGGACACCACCGGGCTTCCGGTCACCATGAAGCGCTGGCGTGGATTGTACGGTGCCAGCATGTCGGCAAAGGCCTTGCCCCAGGCGCAAAAGGCGTCGAACCTCATGCGCCGGAATCCGCTATGGATAAAAGGCGACCATCCTTGCTGAAGGCACAGACTGCGAGCGCCAGCTATCTCTGCGACGCGAGCCACAATCTCATCCTCAGGATGATTACCTTCAACAACAACAACGACCGCTGGGTCAACAGACCACAACGCATCCAGATAGGCGTCAAATCGCTGGAGGGTCAACGTCCAGTTCTGTAATGGCAAGGAAATAAAGCCCTGCGGAGGCTCTTCGAAAATATCTTTGATGCGCGAGATGGCATCGCCCAAAGCCTCTATTTCGGAAGCCCACGACGCGTCTTCGGGAATGAGCCAACAAACGGGACCATTGATGCTATGCCTGATCGGCAACAGGTAAAGAAAAAAGCGGCGGGAGAGTGCCAACATTGCCACCGGCCGAACTCCCGGTCCCGACTTGACAACCGAGGCACATTCACGACGAGCCCTAACCGAAGCAATCAGACACTGTGTGCTCGCAGAAATGAAGGACATAACCCTCGAGAATGCCGGCAATGACGCAGACCTAACCTTTGCCAAATAGGGGTAGATCCTGACAGCCCACTCGGACAGCGGCACTCTCGGACCGAATTCGACGCTCTGCCCATCTGCATCGAACGACCGATATGCTTCACGCAAGCCAGGATCGTTGATCAGGCGGAAATAGATCTCTATTCCAATCAACCTCGAGAGATCTGCTCCTCGATAGGTCAGTGCGTACATCTGGGTGCGCCGCAATGCCGCCAGATAAGCATCGATTGCGTCTGGAAGATCCGCCTGATAACGATACGCAGCAGGGTCGACCACCTGCGTCACAGCAACCCTTCCAGCCGTTCGAACGCGACCCAGAAACCTTCCCCGGCGTTCTTGTGACCTTGCCAGATTTCCGGGATAAACGCGATGCCGGGACACAGGACATCAAGCCGCTGGCCCAGTTTCCGAAAATCGATCTCCCCCTCCCCGATCTGCAGGCCTTCGCTGTCGACTCCGGCAGCATCCACAACATGCAGGTGCCCCGTGACGGGCCCGAACAGTTCAACATACTCGTCGAAAGAGCGTCCGCGATAATTTGCCGCCAGTTTCGAATGCGAAATGTCGAAGCAGATGCGCAGGCCCATGGATCGCGCGAATTCGACCGTATCCTCGGGATCCACGAAAAGATTGCAATGCAGTTGCCCACCCAGATACCACGGGAACGGCGGCAGCGTCTGGGGCAAAATCTCGACGCCCTCGGTATCCAGACTTGCCAGGGCATCTGCCACGCGACGGTAAAGCGCCGGGATGCGTTCGGGCGCCACCGGCTCGTTGCGGCTCATGCCGCCAAGGCTCACCACCAGCGGCACGCGTCCCGCGCGAGGGAACCAGCGCTTGAGACTGCGGGCCACGTCGATCGCGCGCTGCAGGTACTGAATCGAGAGTTCCCGGTAGGCTTCGTCATCGGCTGCGAGATTCAGGATGTGATCATCGGCGAACAGGTCGGGGCTATGCACCACCAGGCCGGTGGGGACTTCCTCGGTGAAGAATCGCCCGATGTCGGCTTCGAGATCCTTGTAGGAAAGGTGGAACTCGATGAAATCCATGGGCAGCCCCTGGTAGAGCTGTTTCCAGTCGTGGTAGCGCACCGGAATTCCCCAGGGCCTGCGAAACTTGTAGGCCCTCGGCTGAATCGCCTCATGCTGGAGATCCGTGGGATAAAAGAAATCGCCAGCCTCGATCGCGCGATTGGCGATGCGACCGATCAGCTCGTCGAACCGGTTTGGCTGCAATCCTTTTCCCGGGCTGGTGATCGCCACCATCGAAGCTTCGACTTTCGTGCCCTTGGCGATGTCGCACGCGGCGACCAGGCTCTTGGCCAATACCTCGCGGTTCATGAGCTCGCCGACCGATGGAACCCGGACGCCGGACGAGCCGAGCGCTGCTTCGACTTCGCGGATGCTGGTGACCATCGACTTGAACTCGTCGGGTTCCAGGCTCACCTTGTGATCATTACCTACCATGCCGCGATCGAGCGTGATGTGCTTCTCAATAATGGCCGCACCACGGGCCACGGCAGCGATAGGCACGGAATACCCGCGCTCATGTCCGGAATAGCCGACGATCGCCTGGGTCAGCTTCGCGAGCCTGTCCATATAGCGCAGGTGCACGTCCTTGAACGGCGCCGGATACGTCGAGTTGCAATGCAGAAGCGCAAACTGCGCGCCGAGTTTGCGCAGCACGCGCACGCTATCGAGAATTTCGTCCTCCCGCGCCATGCCCGTTGACATGATCATCGGCTTGCCTGTCGCGGCCACCGCGCGCAGCAACTGGTGGTTGGTCATGTCGGCAGACGAAATCTTGTACGCCTGCATTCCCCAGCCATCAAGGAACGCAACGCTCGGTTCATCCCAGGGAGTGCAGAGCGGTGTAATTCCTTGCGTGCGTGCGTAGTCGAGAATCTCGCCCATCTGCTCGTTGCTAATGTTCGACCGGGCAAGGACGTCAAGCGTGTACTGGGCGCCAAGATCGGCGCTTGCATCATCGGAGCGCCCGCTGTTGCGATAGAGCGTCTTCATGTCGCGCAACTGGAACTTCACGCAATCCGCGCCCGCGTCAATCGCGCAATCGATAAGCTGCTTGGCGATCGCGACGCTACCGTTATGGTTGAC
>CAITPF010000221.1 GCA_903894155.1 uncultured beta proteobacterium
GGTGGGTTTCCGCAATCACCGGCGGTGCTGGTCTTATAATCGGTTGGCCTCACAATTCGCGGATGCGATTGCTTGTTCGATGTCATGCGCCAGATGCTCGATGGCCGCATCGTGCGTTGCCCAGGAGCACATGAAACGCGCGCCGCCGCCGATGAATGTATAGAATGCCCATCCTTTCGCTTTGAGCTTTTCGCGCGCGTACTCTGGCAGGTTGACGAAGACGCCATTCGCTTCGGTTGGCAGCAGCAACTCGGCGCCAGCAATGCCGGCGATTTTCTCCGCAAGCCGTTTTGCCATCGCGTTTGCGTGCGATGCATGCCTGATCCAGGCGCCTTCCCTGATCATCGACAGCCACGGGGCGGAAAGGAATCGCATCTTCGAGGCTAACTGACCCGCCTGTTTGCAGCGATAGGCAAACTCTTCCCCGAGTCGGCGATCAAAGAATACGATGGCTTCGCCGATGGGCAGGCCCATCTTCGTGCCACCGAAGCACAGCACGTCCACCCCCGATTGCCAGGTGATTTCAGCTGGCGTGACGTTCAGCGCGGCCACCGCGTTTGCAAACCTGGCGCCATCCATATGCACCTTGAGACCATGCTCTTTGGCGACGCGCGAAATTCCGCTGATTTCACCTTTCTGATACAAGGTGCCCAGTTCAGTGGATTGGGTGAGCGTGACGACCTTGGGACGCGGATAATGCACATCGGTGCGTCGCGTGATGACCTCAAGCACGCCGGACGATGTCAGCTTGCCGTGGCGGCTGGGCGATGAAAGCAGCTTTGAACCATTTGAGAAAAACTCCGGCGCACCGCACTCGTCGGTTTCCACATGCGCAATGTCGCTACAGATGACCGCCTGATAGGATTGGCAAAGCGATGCAAGCGCGATGGAGTTGGCGGCGGTTCCATTGAACACGAAGAAAATCTCCGCGTCTGCCTCGAACAGCCGACGCAGCGTTTCGCAGACCTCAAATGTGGCTTCATCGTTGCCATACGAGGCGGCAAAGCCTCCATTGGCGTGATTGAACGCCTCAAGCGCTTCCGGGCAAATGCCCGCGCTGTTATCACTGGCGAACTGGAGGAAATAGCCCGGCAGATCAGGATTGTTTGTCGTCATGCATTACTCGCTCAATGTGGTTCTTGCCTCGATTCAGCCCGACAGCGCCTTCCAATGTTTTACGTTCGGGGTTAGGATCACGCTGACTAGTCTGATGGGAACGGCCTCACATGGCAAGGCTCGAATACGGCAGGCAATAGTTGGCACAGTCGCCTTCAAGGACGGGAAAAGCATGACGGAGCAGAAAAAGACCCTGGGTCTGGTTCGACGACTAATTGCCGTCGATTCAAGAAGCCAGGTCGCGAGCACGCCCGTTTTTGATCCGGCGGTTACCGAACTTTCGGGATGGAAGGTCGAGTTCATTGACTATGAAGACCCGGCAGGCACTTTGAAGCGCAATGTTGTTGCACGGCATCCGGAAAGTCTTTCGCGGGTCACGTTTGCAGGCCACCTTGACACCGTATCTTCGACCGGCTGGGTCAGGGATCCGTTTAACGCGACGATCGAGGGTGAAAATCTCTACGGGCTGGGGGCCTCTGACATGAAGGGCCCGATCGCTGCCTTCATCGTCGCCGCCAATGCAACGCCCGCAATACACCGGCCTGCCATCGTGCTGACCTCGGACGAGGAGGCCGGAAAGCAAGGGGTGCGTGAAGTCGTGTCCCGCAGCGTTACGCTGAAGGAATTCGCCCCATCCTGTTTTCTCATTGCCGAACCGACCAGTCTCAAAATCCTCCGTGGCCATCGTGTGGACGTCGCCTTCACGATCAATGCCAGGGGAATCCAGGCGCATTCATCCACGGGACGCGGCGTCAACGCCAATATCGCGCTCATTCCGTTCCTCAACGACATGCGTGATCTGCACTTGCTCCTGCGAACCGATCCCAGTCTGTTTGATCAGCAGTACGACCCGCCCTACTGTGATCTGAACTTCGTCATCGACAATTACGGGGCCTTCCCGAACACGACGGTCGGCCTGGCGACCTGCCGCATCAAGTTCCGGTATTCGAAGTCGTTCGACCCGCAGTTTGTCATCTCACGCGTGCGGGAATCCGCCGAGCGTCATCACCTTGAGCTGGAAATCCGACCAGAGGCGCCGCCCCCGGAGTTGCCAGCGGATCATCCTCTCGTGGTGCAGATGGAGCAGTTGGTCGGGACGAAAGCCGGCGTCGCCGGTTTTGGCACGGAAGCCTCCGAATATTCAAAGCTTGCGCCCTGCGTGGTATTTGGCCCTGGCGATATCGACCACGCGCACAAGCCAACCGAGTACATTGCTCTTGCGCAGTTGTACGAGTCCATTGGCCTTTTCAAACGCCTGGCGCTGGAACTCGATGCGCATTAGGCATTGGGCATTGGGCATTGGGCATTGGGCA
>CAITPF010000222.1 GCA_903894155.1 uncultured beta proteobacterium
CCCCACATCTGGCGGAGCCGGCGATGAAACCTTCCGTGATTCGAATCCTTGGCGCACTTGCGATGGCCATTTTGCTCGGTGCCGCCGGGTGCGCAAGTTTGCGCTCTCCCGATGCGCAGGCCCTTGCATCAGCCCCGGTGATCGAGTTCGGGAATCCTGTTCCCCCGGGCACGGATTTCATCCTGTACTTTCCAGCGGGCAAGCCGATTCCGGTCATTACGACGATCGAAGGCACTGCGCTATCCGCATCCGCCGAGAGCACACTGAATGTTTTCCTCAAGACTGACCTTTACGCGTACAAGGAATGGGTCAGTGTCGATCGCAAGGTCTGGAAGCCGGGACGCGACCTGCTCGCCTTTCAGGTCGAGGTCAAGGTCCCCGGTCCCGAACATCCGCAACCAGGTACGTTGAAGCTGAAAGTCGACCTGAAGTAGGTTAATCGCCTCGTGTGTTACCGAATATCAAACACCGGATCCACGGGCACTTGAAGCGCCGTCGCAAGCGCATTGGTTCTCGACGCGAGGCCAATCACCGATAGTAATTCGGCGTGCTGCTGATTCGTCATGCCCTTCGCGCGTGCAGATGCTGTATGGGAGTGCACGCAATAGCTGCATCCATTGGCGGTCGATACGGCGATATAGATTAATTCCCGGGTCAGGGGAGAGAGCTCGCCCTCGGCCATCATCACTTGTTTGACCTGCTCCCAGACCTGGCGAAGTTGAATCGGATCGTTAGCAAGCGCGCGCCAGAAGTTGTTAACGAAGTCAGACTTTCGGACAATACGGATGTCGTCAAACACCGCTTTCACTGCGGGATCGTTGTTCGCATCCTCGTCAGACCACAAATTAACTGTCGACATTATTCCCCCAAGGCGTCAATTTGACTGACGCAAGCATTGAAATCCCGTAAATCACCATGGACACCGCGACGAGCCAAAATAATTGATTGGCCGTGCCCGGCAGCGAGAGGATCCAGAACCCTCCGAAGATCACGACGATCAGGCGAACCGTGCCGGCCACGACAGGCCCGATCATCTTGCCGGCGCCCTGCGAGGCGAAATATAGCGTCAGCCCCATGCCAAAGAACGGAAACGCAAGGCCCGCGATGCGAAGGTAATGTCGCGCGTAGTCGAGCACTGCCGGGTCCGAGGTGAAGAGTGCTGCCCACAGATCCGGGGCAACCACGACGATCAATCCGATCACAGTCAGGTTGAACGCGGTCACTGCGCCCGCGGTCCAGGCGACATTGCGCGCACGCCGGTATTTGCCGGCGCCCATCGCCATTCCCACCATGGGAACCGAGGCAACGCCAACGCCAAACGAGATCGGAATGAGCAGGAACTCGAGTCGTTGACCGATCGCGTATCCCGCAAGCGCAAGAGCGCCGAGTTGCGCAATAAAGCCTGTGAATACGAGGACAGTGAGGACAGACTGCAGCGGTGAAAGCATCGATACGGCACCCACTTTCAGAATGTCGGAAAACATCTCTCGCTGCGGCTTAAACGCGGAAAGCTGCGGCGTGATCCGGGCGCGTCCGCTCAATAGGTACCACGCAAAGAACGTCACGCTGGTGGCATTTGCGACGATGTAGGCGATGGCGACACCGCGCATGCCAAGCGAGGGAATTGATCCCGCGCCAAGCGTAAGAATGCCGCCGAGCGCGATCTGTAGAACGGAGGCCCCGAAGATGCCGACCGATGGTATCCGCATATTGCCTGTGCCGCGAAGGACCGAGGCCAGGGTGTTGCTCAGCCAGACCAGAAATGCGCCGAAGAACAGGATGCCTGAGTATGCGATCGCTTCGGCGAGCACGTCGGCCTTGCCGCCAAGGAGTCTGTAGAACGAGGGCCCGAACGCCAGCATCACCG
>CAITPF010000223.1 GCA_903894155.1 uncultured beta proteobacterium
GCTGACTCTGACAGGCGGGGGCAACAGCCGCGCCCGGCAGAACCTTGATCGCCAGATCGCCGAGTCCGATCCGCGCGGGGAGTTCGTCGAGGTCCTCGACTTCCTGCCGCACGCGCAGGTGCCTGGGTTGATCGCCGATGCGGATATCTTCATATTCGCGTCGGCCTGCGAAACCTTTGGCATCTCGCTGCTCGAGGCGATGGCGGTCGGCGTGCCGATTGCCTGCTCTGACCGCAGCAGCCTGCCTGAAACGCTGCGCGACGGCGGTGCGTACTTTGATCCCGAGGATGATGCGTCGATTGCCGCGACGCTCCACACGCTGATCGATGATCCTGCCCTGCGCGCAAGGCTGGCGGTGCGAGCGAAAGTGCTCGCCCATCCCTATTCATGGGACCAGTGCGCGCGGGATACCTGGTCCTACATCGCGCAAACCTACCGACGCGTTTCGCGAAGCGCCTGACATGAAGATTTCGATCGTCACGATTTCCTTCAACCAGCGCGAGTTCCTGCGTGCCTGCATTGATTCAATTTTGAATCAGGAAGGGTGCGATCTCGAGTACATCGTGGTGGATCCCGGCAGCACCGACGGCAGTCGTGCGCTGATCGAATCCTACGGGGACAGGATTGTCCGAATATTCGACCCCGACGACGGCCCGGCCGATGGGCTAAACCGAGGCTTCGTCCGCGCAACCGGCGATATCTTCGGGTTCATCAATTCGGATGACTACCTTCTGCCCGGCGCACTGGCTGCGGTGACGGCGTTCTTTAGGGAGCATCCCGCCGGCGTCTTTATGACCGGGCACGGATTCAGCGAGGTCGAATCGGGTGTGCGCACGCGGGTCTATCCAAACGTATTGACCCGCGCAGTGATGCTGCATCGGGCGGATATCCTTTTCCAGCAATCGACGTTTTTCCCCGCGGCCCTCTATCGCAAGGCGGGGGGCTTTAACCTGGGCAACGGAACGTGCTGGGATTACGAGCTCTTTCTGAGGTTTCTAATCGGCGGGGCGACGCACCAGGTGATTGAACGCGACCTTGCCGTGTTCAGGCTGCACCAAGGATCGATCTCAGGCTCCGGAAGGCTGGAGGATCGCTACTTCCGCGACCTCGACACGATTTTCGAAGCGACGCTCGGGCGCAAGCGCGGCGGGATCGATTGCGTCAAGACCCTCCTCCTGCGCGCGATGCGGGAACTGCCCCGGCACTTGCGGCCGCGACCTTAGGGCTTTGCGCGGGGTGCCTCCGGGTTGACCGAGCAAAGGTCTGACGGTGCGGCGTTGGCCTTCTCATCGCCTGGCGTCTTTTCGGGGCGCATCGGGTTGGCTAGCGCGATGGCGCGCGCCAGCTGAGTGATCTCGATCGACTGGTGGCGGAACTTGATGTGGATCAGCACGATCAGGATGCTGCCTGTCACAAAGCAGAGGTAGAGCAACAGGTCCGTCCCCCGGCCTACCCCCAGTTTATTGGCGATGACGATCGTCTCCTCGGGGAAGAACACCAAGAAGATGCCCGTGAACGACAGC
>CAITPF010000224.1 GCA_903894155.1 uncultured beta proteobacterium
AGACGACGACGCAACCAGCCTCTGCGAAGCAGGAACCCACCGAAGCGACTATGCTAGAGGCTTCTCTTGCATAGCGCCGTAGGAATCTCCCTCCTTCCCGCGCAAGCGGTGGCCGAAGGCCAAGGTGGGAGAGGATGTCAACGTTCAGGGCGACTCGAGGTAGGCGTCGACAGGTGTTGCGCCTGTGATGTCGCTCCACGAGTCCACGTCAAAGCGAAATCGCGCCAGCGCGCAGGTTGGCATGCTGTCGATTTCTTCGCAAAGGCGTTGAGCGAGCATGGAGAACTCCGGGTTGTGCCCGAAGAGCATCAGCGAATCGACCTCGGGATTCGTTTCGCCAATGATCCGCATGAGCGTGTCCACGTCACTCGCGTAAATCCGCTCGTCGATGACGATCCTGTTTTCGTCCTGAACAAGCTTGTGCGCAATGATGCGCGCAGTGGCCAGCGCCCGACGCGCCGGACTGCTGATCATCAGGTCAACATGCAACTTGTCGTGGTGCAACCGCTTGCCAAGCTTTTTCGCATCGCGCTCGCCATGTTCATCCAGTGGCCGGTCGCGGTCTGTCATCATCGGGGTGGCCGGCATGGCCTTGGCGTGACGGATCAGGTAAAGACTCTTCATGGTGTCTGTAGCTCTGGCCGGTTAGTCGGCCTTGATATTGTTTTCCCTGACGCGGATGCGCCATTGCGCGAGTTCTGTCGACAGATAGTCGTGTAGCTCCTGCGGGGTGCTGGCCACAAGGATCGCGCCTGATTGCTCGATTTTATTCCTGAGTTCGGGGCGGTTCAGGCCGTTGCGTATCTCGGCACTCAGTTTTTCGCGAATCCACAGCGGCGTGTCAGGCGGCGCGAATAGCCCGAGCCAGGCGACCGATTCGAAATCCTTGATCCCGGTCTCGGCCAGTGTCGGGATTTGAGGTGCGATGGGCGAGCGTACGGTCGAGGTGACGGCAAGCGGGATGACCTTGCCGGTGTTCAGCAGCGGCGCAACCGGGGCGATGTCAACGATCGCCATCGGCAGGTGGCCGGCAACGAGGTCCGTCATCGCTGGCGCGGAGCCGTTGTAGGGAACCATCGTCATTTTGAGGCCAAGGCGCGACTGCAGGAGTTCGGCGGTCAGTCGCCCAGCGGTGGTTGGTCCGGCGGTGCCATAAGGCGTGCCAGGCTTGTCCCGCATGGCCTGAATCAGTTCCCCCATCGTTCTGACGCCCATGGAGGGGTTGACCACCACCACGTTGGGGTACTTCGTGACCAGCGAAACGGGGGCGAAGTCCCTGGTGGGATCGTAGGGCGGGGTCGCCATCAGCACGGCGCTCACGAGGTGGCTTGCCGCTGAGCCAAGCACGAGCGTGTATCCGTCAGGCTCTGCGCGCGAGACGCGCTCCGAGCCGATGGTGCCGCTTGCGCCGGCGCGGTTTTCCACGATGACCGGCTGCCCCATCGACTCTGCCAGCACGTCGGCAATCATTCTGCCCTGCAGATCGGTGGTGCTGCCGGCAGCGTACGGAACCACGATGCGAATCGGGCGCGTCGGATAGGTTTGCGCAAACGCGGTCGTGGCGCAGAACATCAGCGCCAGCATCGCGGCAAGGCGGGTCGCGCCGGCAGCCATCATGATCGTCTCCCCGGGGTGTGGTCTGGTCGCGCTATCGCTTGGCCAGCCTGTAGATGTTTTCGAGCAATTCCTGATTGGGTTCGCGAGGCCAGCTCCGGCGCAACGGATCGCTGACCGACACCTGCAAGCGTCCCAGTCCGGTGATTTCCTGGACCGCGAGATCGTCATGCTGCAGCGCGCACATGCCGGAGTGGTTCGTTCCCGTCGTGATGATGTCGCCCGGGCGCAGGCTGGTCACGTGGCTCACGTTTTCGACCAGTTCGCCAATCCCGAATGCGATGTCGCTCATCGGGAAATCCTGCCGCAGCGTCCCGTTCAGCCAGAGCCGCACGTGCATCGCCAGCGGATCGCCCGCTTCGTCGGCGGTCACGAGCCAGGGCCCCATGGGCGAGAACGTATCCCAGGATTTACCCGTAAACAGACTGTAGCGCCCGTTGGGCATGATCACCGGATCGCCAGCGGTCCCGCGGGCGGTGACGTCGATAAAGTTCGCGTAGCCAAAGACCGACTGCAAGCCCGTGCCCGGTGCGAGGCGGTACGCCGGGCGCCCGACCACGATGGCGAGTTCGGCCTCGTGATAGAACAAGCTTGCGTTGACCTCGGGGAGGACGACGGTGCCTCCCGTACCGACAAGCGAACTCGTTGCCTTAATGAAGATTTCCTTGTCCAAAGGCGGTATCTTGCCGAATTCCAGAAAATTCAGGCCATAACAGAGGATCTTCGAGGGGGCCGGCACGGGGGGCATCAGCGCGACCTCATCGGGGTCCAGGCCTTGTTGCGTGGCGAGCGCATGCTCGAACACGGATTTGAAATCGGCCCAGCCGAGCATCACCTTTTCCAGCACCTGCTGAATCGTATGGCCCGGCAGAGGCTGCGCGAGCGCGGTGAGGTCGACGATGCGGCCATCGGCATTTATGCCGCCGAGGCGCTCTGTATTGAAACAGACCAGCTTCACGGCGTGTCTCCTTGATGTTTATCTTTCGGGGTCGCCATCGTGTCGCAGCGCAACGCGCGCTAGTCGAGCGTTGCCCCCGAGGATTTGACGACGGCGGCCCATTTGGCGGTTTCTTCGGCAATGACCTTTCCAAAGTCCTCGGGCGTGCCTGGAATAGGCGTGCCGCCGAGTTCGGCGAGGCGCGCGCGCATTTTTGGATCGGCAAGCAGTTTGTTGACTTCGGCGTTGATGCGATCGATTGCGGCGCGCGGCGTACCCTTGGGCATGCCGACTCCGAACCAGGCGGTCGCTTCATAGCCCGGCACAGTCGCCGCGACCGTCGGGACGTCCGGCAACGACGGATCTGATTTGACGGAGGTGACCGCGAGGGCGCGCAACTTGCCGGACTTGATATGCGGGTAGGAGGAGGGCAGGTTGTCAAAGAGCACCTGGACTTGTCCCGCCATCAGGTCAGTCAGTGCCGGCCCGGCACCCTTATAGGGCACGTGGACCATGTTGCAACCGGTCATCGACTTGAACAGTTCGCCCGACAGATGCACGGATGTGCCGTTGCCCGACGAGGCCATGTTCACCTTGCCGGGATTGGCCTTGCAGTAGGCGATGAATTCAGCGACGTTTTTGATGGGCAGGCTTGGCGTGATCACCATCACGTTTGGCGTGCGCACGAGGCCCGCGACCGGCGCGATATCGCGCATGAAGTTGAACGGCAGGTTCTTGTAGAGCGATGCGTTGATACCGTTGGCCGGGTTGACCAGCAGCATCGTGTAGCCATCGGGCGGCGCGTTGACGACGGCCTCGGTGCCGATATTGTTGCCAGCGCCGGGCTTGTTCTCGACGATGACCGTTTGTCCCAGTCGCTCAGTAAGCCCCTGCGACATGATGCGTGCGAGCACGTCTGTCGTGCCTGCCGGCGGGTAGGGCACGATCCACTTGATCGAATGATCGGGGTAATCGGCAGCAATGGCCACGCCAGTGCCGGCGCAAAGCGCCACGAACGTGCCAACGAGAAGGGCAAATCGCTTCATGTTCTGATCCTCTGGGATGCTGGCGCCGGGATGCGCAACGCAGAGTGTCCGGCAGAACGCCGCGCTCGCCTATCGGGCAATACCCGAGTGCCCGCGACCGCGCCGGTGGCACTGCGCCCGGGATCAGAGCTGATTGAGCGGAATCTTGAGGTACGACACGCCGTTGTCTTCCGGTTCTGGCATTCGGCCGGCCCGAATGTTGATCTGGATCGACGGCAGGATCAGAACCGGCATTGGCAATTTCGCGTCGCGCGCCTGGCGCATCGCCACGAACTGCGCCTCGGTCACGCCGTCATGGACATGGATGTTGTCACGCCTTTCGTCGGCGACCGTGGTGAACGCCGATACCGCCCGCCCGGTCGTGGGGTAGTCGTGGCACATGAACAGTCGCGTCTGCGGCGGGCAGGCCAGGATCTTCCGGATCGAGCGATACAGGGTGGCGGCGCTCCCGCCGGGGAAGTCGCACCGGGCCGTCCCGACATCCGGCATGAACATCGTGTCGCCCACGAAAATGGCGTCGCCGACCACATAAGCCATGCACGCCGGGGTGTGGCCTGGCACGGCCATCGCGCGGCACACGAGGTTGCCGAAGCCGATTTCCTCTGCGTCGACGAGCAACCGGTCAAATTGCGACCCATCAGTCGGAAACGTGTCTCCCAGATTGAAAACGTCCCTGAACGCCGATTGCACCGCGCGGATGTTCTCTCCGATGGCCGTACGCCCGCCAACCCGCCCTTGCAGGTAAAGCGCGGCGGTGACGTGGTCGGCGTGGGCGTGCGTTTCCAGAATCCACTCGACCGACAGGCTGTTGGCCTGGACAAATTCGACGACGGCATCGGCGCTGATCGGGCGCGTGCGACCGGATTTCGGATCGTAGTCCAGCACCGGATCGATGATGATGGCCGGGCTACCCGGGGCCTCAAAGACGACGTGGGTGAAGGTCGCGGTGACATCGTCAAAAAAAGATTCGATGGCCGGATTCATTCTTGGCTCTCCCGGGGTTGGCAGGATTGGCAGGCTTGGCAGCCATGCATGCATTCAGGGGAATATTGTCCTCAAGCATAATGCATCGCCCGCGGCGTGGTGCCGATCCGGTGGACGGCTACGCGGATTCCCCGCGAACACGCACCTTGACGCCACAAAAATCAGGTGTAAAGAGACCGCATTGTGACGTACGATCGGAGTGGGGCTTGACTGCCCCAGGGATGGGAACATGAATAACTCGAGCGGATTTTTTTCCTTCTTGCGCAACACGCTGGCGATGGTCGCGACCGTCCTGCTCGCCCTGCCGGCCCAGGCGGCATGGCCGGAGCAACCCATCACCTTCGTTGTTTCCTATCCTGCGGGCGGGGGAGCGGATCTGATGGCACGGCTGGTCGCCGAGCAAATGGCGCCGGTGCTCGGGCAATCCGTGGTGGTGGAGAACCGCGGCGGCGCAGGCGGTGTGATCGGCGCTGCCTATGTCGCGAATGCCAAGCCCGATGGCTATACCGTTCTGGTGGATGCGGCCTCGTTTTCGATCAACCCGAGCCTCTTTCCAAAACTGAGCTATGACGGGGTCCGCGCCTTCGAGCCGGTTGGCGTGCTGGCCCGATTTCCCTCCGTGATCGTGGTGACGCCGAATTCTGCGGTCAAGACGGTCGCCGACCTGGTCAAACAGGCGAAGGCCGATCCTGGCGGCTCGTTTTATGCGTCGACCGGTAACGGCTCCGCGCAGAATTTCGCCGCGGTCTTGTTCATGCAGCAGGCGGGCATCAAGATGAACCAGGTTCCATTCAAGGGCGGTGCGCAGGCGATGACCGCAGTCATGGGTGGCCAGGTGCCTGTATTTTTCGCCAATGCGGCGTCATCGATCTCCAACGTCAAGTCAGGCCTGTTGCGCGCAGTGGCCGTCGCCAGCCCGACGCGGCTCGCGGCGCTGCCAGATGTGCCCACGATCGCCGAGTCCGGCGTCGCCGGCGCCGAGTCGTATGAATGGAACGGCATGTTCGTGCCGCGCGGCACGCCCCCGGAAATCGTCGATCGCCTGGCCGCCGCGCTTGATCGCGCGCTTGCGGCGCCCTCGGTCGCACAGCGCATCCAGGATCTTGGCGGACAACGGCTTCCCGGAGGCCGCGTGGCGGCCGTGGACTTTATCAGGGAGCAATCCGATCTTGCGACGCGCATCGTGCGCGCCAATAATATTCAGCCCGACTGACGCGCGGCGATCCTTTACGCACAACAATCCCTTACGCGCATCCACGTATCGCACCATACGGAAAAACCAATGAGCACGCAGAAGAAAGCCATGATCCCCGTCACCTTGATCCCGGGGGATGGCATCGGCCCGGAGATCATGGAATCCGCCATTGAGGTTCTCGCGGCGCTCGGCGCGCCGTTTGAGTGGGACAAGCAATTCGCGGGTCTCGCGGGGTTTGAGGCGAAGGGGGATCCCCTGCCTGAGGAGACGTTGGCCAGCATCCGTCGTACCCGGCTCGCGCTCAAGGGGCCGCTTTCGACGCCACTTGCCAAGGGCTACCGGTCGGCGACTGTCCGCATGCGCGAGGAGTTCGATCTGTTCGCTAACGTGCGGCCCGCGAAAACAATCGTGCCGGGCCGTTACGAGGATATCGATATCGTCCTGATCCGGGAGAACCTGGAGGGCTTTTATGTTGCCCACGAGCACTACATCCGCATTGGCGATGACCCCCGGGCCGCAGCGATGTCGGGCGGCGTCAATACCCGCGCCGAATGCGCCCGCATCACCCGCTACGCATTCGAATATGCGATCAAGCACAATCGCAAGAAAATCACGATCGTGCACAAAGCCAACGTGCTGAAGGTGCTCAGCGGCCTGTTCCTTGAAGAGGCGCGCAACGTGGCAAAGGAGTACGAAGGCAGGGTGCAGGTGGACGACCGGATCGTCGATGCGTGCGCCATGCAGCTTGTGCTCAACCCCTACCAGTTCGACATGCTGCTGTGTACGAATCTGTTTGGCGATATCCTGTCGGACCTGATCGCAGGCCTTGTGGGCGGCCTTGGATTGGCGCCCGGTGCGAACATGGGCGAGGACGTCGCAATGTTCGAGGCGATTCATGGTTCGGCACCCGATATTGCCGGCAAGGGAATCGCGAATCCGATTTCCCTGCTGCTCTCGTCGGGCCTCATGCTCGACCACGTCGGCGAATCGGCGCTTGCCGATCGGCTGCGCCAGGCAATCGAACTGACGCTGACGGTCGACAACGTAAAAACCCCGGATCTGCGCGGCAAGGCGACAACGCGCGAATTGACCCGCGCGGTGATTGCCAGGCTGGGCTAGCCCTGCGAAAAAAATACAGGGCTGGACTAGCCGCGCGAAAATAATACAGGGCTGGACTAGCCCTGCGAAAAATAATATTGGAGACACAACCGATTATGGAAAAGTACACCGTCGGCAGACTGGTCGCTGAATTCCTCGAGCTTAACGGCGCGAGCACCGTGTTCGGCATCATCTCGGTCCATAACATTCCCATCATGGACGGGATCGCGCAGCGACCCGGCATGCGCATGGTCATGACGCGCGGCGAGACGGGCGGCAGCCACATGGCCGACGGCTTCGCACGCGCGAGCGGCCGGCTGGGCGTCATCGTCAGCAGCACCGGCCCCGGGGCGGCCAATGCCGTGCCCGGCCTGGTCGAAGCACGCTTTGCAGGCACCCCCGTGCTGCACATCACGGGCCAGTCGCCCCAGGCTGTGCTCGGCAAGGGGATGGGCGCGGTGCACGACGTGCCCGATCAACTCGGCATGCTCAAGTCGGTGTGCAAAGCCGCCTTTCGCGTCAGCTCGGCCCATGAGGCACTCGATGTGCTTCGCCGCGCGGTGCTTGAGGCGCGCACCGCGCCAAGCGGCCCGGTGAGCGTTGAAATCCCGATCGATATCCAGCGCCTGGCCATTGCGCGTCCGTCTAACCCCGATGCCTTCGCCGCGGTCGAGTCGGTGGTGCGACATCCCTCGGCAGGCGACGTCGATCGCCTCGCGCAGGCCCTGATGCGTGCGCGTCGGCCGATGATCTGGGCTGGCGCAGGCGCGCGCCACGCAGGCGCCGAAATCGAGGCGTTCCTGGATGAAGGACTGGGGATGGTAACCAGTTGGGCGGGGCGCGGCGTCGTGACCGACGATCATCCGCAAAATCTGGGCGCACTGAATGGCGTCGGTTCGCCGGCGGTCCAGGATTTTTACAAGACAATCGATTTGATGATCGTGGTCGGCTCCAGGCTGCGCGGGCACGAGACGCTCGACCAGAAGGCCCCGCTGCCGGCAAACCTGGCGCAAATCGACATCGATCCCGAGGCCAATGGCAGGACGTACGCCAACACGCTGTTCGTGTGCGGCGACTGCGCGGTGACGCTTTCGGCGCTGTTGGCCAGGGTGCGCGGCCGCCTTGCCGTCGAGCCGGGCTTTGCCGCAGAGGTGCGACGCGTCAAGGCCGAGGCGGGCGAAGCCTACCGTGCCACGCTGGGGCCCTACGCATCATTTCCTTCGACGCTGCGCGCGGCCGTGCCGGCCGATGCCGTGTGGGTTCGGGACATCACCATCAGCAGCAACACCTGGGGGCATCGTCTTTTTCCCGTGCACTCTCAGCGGGACAACATCTATCCCGTGGGCGCCGGGATCGGGCAGGGGCTTCAACTGGGCATCGGGGCCGCGATCGGCGCGGGCGGGCGCAAGGTGGTGGTCATGACGGGCGATGGCGGCTTCTTCTTCAATATGACCGAGCTCTGGACGGCAGTGCAGGAGCGCGCCAATGTCGTCGTGATCGTCATGAACGACCGTGGATACGGCGTCATTCGCCATATGCAGGATGCGATGTGCGAAGGCCGCTACAGCTACGGCGACCTGCTCGGCCCGGATTTGCTCAAGCTTGGTGAGTTGGCCGGCATTCCGGCCTGGCGGGTGAGCGCGCCGGGCGACTTTGGGGCTGCGGTGGCGAAAGCCATTGCGGTCGATGGCCCCTGCCTGATCGATGTCGACATGACGGCAATCGGTTCGGCGCCGCCATACTTTCCGTATTCCGAGATGATCGAAAAGGCACGCGCCGCGAGGGCCAGCTAGTCTCCGCCCAGACTCATCTTCGTGGAGGTGTCACGACGTTCGTGCGCATAAGGCGGCGCTGGCTTGACTGTTGCATCGACAGCCTTGAGCAATTGCTGGAATTCAGGCGACTCCATGATGATGGTCCCGGCCGCCGCGCGAAGCCGATCGACTGCTTCGTCCGGCAGGACGAATGAGGTCGGCTGTTGATTCAGATAAAAGCGCTCGTCCTTGTCCTGGAGGCGCCGGAACGAGACGTCGATGACGTAAATTTCTGCATTTGGTGTGCGCAGCAATTTTGCGAGACGCGGGCCTTCTACTCCCTTTTCAGACAGCACTGCCCGGATCTCCTGCATCGTGCTCCAGCGGAAGGCCATATCCTTGAGTTGCTCCACTGTCGCATGCGAAGAATGGTCAATGGGGGTGCCCGCGGCCTGTAGGAGCACGGTCAGACTGTTGGGGGGCCTTTCCGACAGGTCCCACCTGTTTTCAGGCTCTGACATTGAATTCACAATGAACACGATCACCCGCCGCACATTGTCCAATGGACTGCGCACGTCGGTGTCGTACAGAGCCTCAAGCATTTCCAGTGCGTCCAGGACGCCGCCCATTGCCACGTTGTCCGAAACGCCCCCATCGACAAGGTGAATGAATGGCCGCCTCGTGCTATCGCTCAGGGCGAACTCCGCGGCGACGGTTGTCGCGGCGCGCGCCGCTGGCCGGGTGATATCCTTCTTGCCGATCAGCGGTTTCATCCAGACCAGGGGCTCCCAGCCGCAAGTCCCCCCGTAGTTGTTGAAGGTGACCGGCGAGAGGATGACCGGAACTGCCGAAGACGCTGCCGCAGCACGCGACAGAGGCACCGCATCGAGATCCGAGCAGAGCACATTGAAGAGACGCTGGTTGAAGACAAAGCGCGTCCCGGCGGAGAGATCCGTGGCGGATGCCACGATAAACGGCACGTTTTTGCGCTTCAGATCGGCAAAAGTCGCGCCGTTAAACAGGATTTCGTCATAGTACTGCGCGGCAAGTTCCGATCGCCCCCAGCCGGCAGACGACAAGCTCGGCCAGTACAGGGGATTGAGCACCCGGGAGATGATTTCGCCCTGCACATTGCGCTTCAGGAAGCGCCTTTCATAGCTGGAAAAGAGCTCTTCGCCGTACAGGCCGTAGGACAGCGCCGTGAAGCTGCCGCCCGATACGCCGGTGATCACATCCACTTCGTCCAGCAGTCGGATCTTCAAACCCTGCGGCCCGAGCAGCTCGGTTCGCCGCAGAAACTCGAGCACGCCAAACGAAAACGCGGCAGCGCGCGTGCCGCCACCCGAAAACGCCAGCACGACCAGGTTTTCCCGATCGCTTTCCTTGGCGTGCATGCTCTCGAACAGGTAGCCGTGTTTGTCGTCGATCGCATGGATCGGGGGATTGACTGGGCGCGAGGCGCAGCCGACAAGCATCAACGCTGCGAGCCCCGTTGAAAACAGCTTCATCATTGGTGTAATTCGAAAAATAAGGTGATCGACGGGAATGCAAATTCCCGGAATAGCGAAATACTACTCCGCAATTCCAAATGCCGAACTGTCACATTGCGCTGGCCATTGCACTCCGTGCGCACGGCCCCGACGGGACTACTTTCCGGCGCCAGCCTTCTTCGCACCCGCGCGCTTGCCCGTCTTTGCCTTTTTTTCGCCGTCTTTCTTCTTTTTGTCGCGCTCGCCCGCTTTCGATGCCTTGTGTTCGTCGCCACGTGCGGCGATCACTTCGTTCAGGCGTCGCAACGCGAAAAATCCCCGTGGCTGGCCAACGTAATACATCGTCTGGATGATCACGCCTTTCATGTCTTCATCGGTGACGCCGATGTCGTTGGCGTGTCGCATCAGGTGCGCCATCCCCTCGCTGCTGATCGAGATGAGCGCGGCCAGCGTGACCAAATTCTTTTCCCGCAGGGAAAGACCAGGACGCGACCAAACGTCCCCGAGGATGAAGTCGGTCGTCAGGCCCCAGACTTCTTCATCGACTGACTTGAGGCCTTCGTTGGTGCCCCATCCGAGCTTTTTGTACATCGCAAGACCGCGTGCGCGGCGGGCGGAGTCTTCCTTCATGTCGATTCCTCGTCTGGTGTGCCTGCGTCGCGTGTTCGTTTGTGCAATGCCGTCAGCGGTCAAGTCGGCGCCGCAACATGCCGAATATGATTTCCCAGTCCCGGTTGGCCGCCTGTCGATCGTGAATGTCGCGGTCGGGCAGGGCGTAACCGTGGTCGGCGTCCGGGTGTATTTCGTAGCGGTAGTTCACCTTCGTGCCCTGCAGGGTCCGGGCGAGCGTCTCGACGGTTTCCGGTGACGCGAACTTGTCCCACTGGGCGAAGCCGCAGTAAAGGTCGCAGTCGCAGTCGGCCATTTGCCGATGCGGGGAATCGGGTGCGTCGGTGGCGAGGTTGGTGCCATGCAGACTTGCGCATGCCTTGAAGCGATCCGGATAGGCGGCTGCGACCCGGAAAACATGCCGTCCGCCCATGCAGTAGCCGATGCAGCCCGCCGGCCCCTTGCTGGCTGCGGGGTCGGAGTCCAAATGCGCCAGGATTGCATCCGTGTCGCTCACGACCATCGCGTCGGTGAGCTTGCGCAGCGGCGCGCGCACGATCTCCTTTTGTTCGTCTGACAGAAGCTCCAGCGAAATCATCTGATTGCTTTCGTTACGAAACGCGTTGCGCACGCGGCCCTGACGGTAATAGAGATCAGGGACGACGCAGTAGTAGCCGACCGATGCGACGCGTCTCGCAATGTCGAACAACTCCTCCCGCACGCCCCAGACATCCATGTAGATGATGACGACCGGAAACGGCCCGCCATCTCTTGGGCACGCCGTAAACGTCGGCATCACGCAGTCGGGGGTCCGGATTTCCAGGGTCGATTCATTCATGGTGCCCGCCTGTGTCTCATTGCGTTGTCTTGTTCCGCATGCCGTTGCCTTGCTCCGCGTACTCAACCCAAAAACGATTCGACCCGTTAGTCGACCTTTGCCCCGGAAGCCCGGACGACGGAGATCCAGCCGGCCATCTCGGCCTTGATCTGGCGCGAGAACTGCTCGGGTGTCGAGGCAACGACTTCCGCGCCGTTCGCATTGAATGCCTCGCGCATAGCAGGCACGCCCATCACTTCCGAGATTGATTCGGCGATCTGGGCGACGATCGCAGGCGGCGTCGCAGCGGGTGCGAACACCCCGGACCAGCCGGTGACGTTGAAATCGGCGACGCCGGATTCCTGCATGGTTGGAACATCAGGCAATGCAGGCGAGCGCGTGATCCCGGTGACCGCCAGCGGGATCAGCCTGCCGGCCGTGACCCACTTCAAGCCGATCGGCAGATTTTCAAACATGATCGAGATGCGCCCTGCCACCAGATCCTGTATCGCCGCGCTTGAGCCCTTGTAGGGCACGTGCACGATATCGACTCCTGTACGCATCTTGAACAGTTCCCCCGCCAGATGTGTCGTGGTGCCGTTGCCGCTTGAGGCATAGTCAAGCGATCCGGGCTTTTTGCGCGCCAGTGCGATCAGTTCCTGCACCGAGTGCACCCCAAGCGAGGGATGGACCAGGAGCACGTTGGGTATCTGCGCGACCAGACTGATCGGTACGAAGTCGCGAACAGGATCAAAGGGAAGGTTGGCAAAAAGCGCCGGGTTGATGGTGTGCGTGCTCGCGGTGCCAAAGAGCAGCGTGTAACCGTCGGCAGAGGCCTTTGCGACCAGGTTGCTCCCGATGTTGCCGCTCGCGCCGCCGCGGTTATCGACATACACCGTTTGTTCCCAGCGTCGGGTGAGACCTTGTGCAAGCGCGCGCGCCAGAACATCAGTGACCCCACCCGCAGGGTAAGGCACGACGAGCTGGACAGGGCGCGCCGGATAAATCTCGGCGCGAACGCATGACGCTGCCATCGCGCAGGCAATCGCGAGCAAGAGCATGACCAGGCGGCACGGGTTGTTTTTCATGGTGATCAGGAATGCGTTGTCCCGGACTATAAATCATGTTAAATAGAAATACACTACATATAAGAATGTCGTTCATGTATACGAACGATCTGGCCGGTGGCCGAAGCGGCACAGACCGCAAGGCTTTACGGTATCCGCAGGGCGTAGGTTTCCCGGAAGTTCCTTGAGGAGGGAGGGGGATGATGCACTCAATATTGCGCACGGCCTGCATGCTGGCCGTTACGGCTGCCGTGGGATTGGGCGGTGGCCTCGCCCGGGCGGACGACTACCCCGTGCGTCCTATCCGGATGCTTGTGCCAGCACCTGCCGGCGGTGGCACGGACGTGCTCGCGCGCATTCTTGCCGAGGGTCTGACGCGCGAACTTGGCCAGCCCATCATCATTGACAACCGCGGTGGCGCCAGCGGCATGATCGCTGCAGATATCGTCCTGCAATCGCCTCCGGACGGCTACACACTGTTCATGGTGTATTCGGGCGTTCTGACTGCCAATCAGGCTATCTTCCCGAAGATCAGCTACGACCCGATCCGCGACTTCACGCCGATTGCGAACTTCGCGGATGTCCCGAACCTGCTGATCGTGCATCCCGATTTCCCGGTCAAGTCGGTGGCGGACCTGATCGCACTGGCAAAAGCCAAGCCCAACGGCGTGATGTACGCCTCATCAGGCAACGGCGTGTCGAACCATCTCGCCATGGCGCTCTTTGAACAGATGGCTGGCATCTCGATGGTGCACGTACCCTATAAGGGTGGTGCGCCCGCCATGATGAACCTGATGGGTGGGCAGATCCAGCTGATGTTCAACAACATGGTTGAGGTCATTCCCCAGATCAAGAACGGACGCGTGCGTGCGATCGCGATCGCAACGGCAGATCGCTCGCCACTGATGCCAGACCTTCCGACCGTCTCGGAATCCGGCTTGCCCGGCTATTCGATTTCACTCTGGTACGGGGTCGTCGGCCCGCGTGGCATGCAGCCCGACGTGATCGTGAAGCTCAATGAGGCGATCCGTCGCGTGCAGGCAAATCCGGAGACGCGCGAAAAGCTCGCCAAGCTTGGCGCCACTCCGGTATCCCAGACGCAGGGCGATTTTGCGATGATGATCCGCAACGAGGTCCGCAAGTGGAGTGACGTTGTGAAGAAGGCGAACATCAGGCCTGACTGACCGGCTTTGTTCGGGTTGTGAAAGTTCTCAGTTTGTTGGGTTCCTAAAAACGAGGTTGGAGATGAACGGCATGGAATACAAGGACATTATCTACACGGTGAAAGACCAGGTCGCGACGCTGACGATCAATCGGCCGAAGCAATACAACGCCTTCACCGGCGATACGCTCAAGGAAATGACGCTGGCGATCGAGGCGGCGGGCGGCGATCCGGAAGTCGGGGTCGTGGTCATCACGGGCGCAGGCGACAAAGCCTTCAGCGCGGGCGGGGACGTGAACTGGGAAAAGACGAGCGGTGCGGATCGCCTCATCCTGGAACCCTACAACTTTCACTACACACTCTCGCGCTGCCTCAAGCCGATCATCGCCCGGGTCAACGGGTTTGCGGTCGGGGCGGGCAATCACATCGCCTACTACTGCGACTTCACGATTGCCGCGGAGCACGCGATTTTTGGCCAGAACGGGCCTCGTGTCGGCAGCCCGGCGGGCGGTCCGATCGTGAACTATTCCGCGCGCGTGCTCGGGCACAAGCGTGCCCGTGAAATGTGGATGCTGGCGCGCAAGATCCCGGCGAAACAGGCACTCGACTGGGGACTGTGCAACGTGGTGGTTCCGATGGCAGAACTCGACGCCGAGGTTCAGAAATGGTGCGACGAGCTTTTGGCTCTTTCGCCGACCTGCCTGAAGATCCTGAAGGCATCCTTTATCGATGAATATGAGGATCTTCTCGGGCAGTACGACCGCAACCGCCGCCTGATCCTGACGCCTGAGTTCTGGTCGGGAGAGCAGCAGGAGGGCGCGCGCGCGTTCCTCGAAAAGCGCAAGGCCGATTTCCGGAAGTTCCGGATCGCAAAGAAAGCCTGAACGATCAATCACCGCGGGCAATAGGGAGAGTTGCAACATGGCCGGACCACTCACGGGGATACGCGTCCTTGACCTGACACGCCAGTTGGCGGGGCCCTGGTCGGCCCAGATGCTGGGCGACCTGGGCGCCGATGTCATCAAGGTCGAACGACCTGGGGAGGGCGATGAAGTCAGGACGTTCGGGCCGCCGTTCGTGCGTTATCCCAACGGGGACGAGTCGCGCGAGGCGCCTTTCTTTTTCGCAGCGAACCGCAACAAGCGCTCGATTACGCTCGACCTGCAAAAGCCGCAAGGCCAGGAAATGATCCGCCGCCTGGTGCCGCACTGCGATGTCGTCATCGAAAACTACCGCGTCGGAACGCTCGCGCGCTACGGGCTGGGCTACGAGGATCTGCGCAAGTGTCGCGAGGACATCATCTATTGTTCGGTGACGGGCTTCGGGCAGACGGGGCCGTATAAGGATCGGGCCGGGTACGACTCGATCTTCCAGGCGATGTGCGGTCAGATGAGCATTACCGGAATACCCGACGGCGAACCCGGTGCGGGGCCGATGAAGGCGGGCATCGCCACCGCCGATATCCTGACCGGGATGTACACCAGCATCGCGATGCTGGGCGCGCTCTATCACCGCAAGGTGACGGGCGTGGGCCAATACATCGACATGTGCCTGTTTGATTCGCAGATCGCCGCCGTGACGATCGAGAGCCTGCGCTACCTGTTGATCGGCGAAATTCCCACGCGCACGGGCAACGTAAGCCGCAACCTGGTCCCGACCCAGCTTTTTGAGTGCAAGACCGGACACCTGAACCTCACCATCGGCAACGACGGTCAGTTCGCGCAACTTGCCAAGGTATTCGGGCACCCCGAGTGGGCGCAGGATCCGCGCTTTCGTACTGGCAGCGCCAGAAGAAAGCACCGTGCCGAGCTGATCCCGATGATTCAGGAAATTTTTCGCACCCGCACCGTTGGCGAATGGGTCGACCTGTTCGCGCCCGCAGGCATTCCCTGCGGTCCCGTCAACAACCTGAAGCAGGTCTTTGAGGATCCGCATACGGTGGCGCGCGGCATGCGCGTCGAGGTCGAGCACGAGACGCTTGGCAAGGTTCCCCTGGTGGCCAACCCGATCAAGTATTCCGAGTCGCCCGTGGAGTATCGACTGGCGCCACCCCTGCTCGGGCAGCACACGCGGTCCGTGCTGGCTGAGTTCGCCGGCGTCACGGACGCCGAATTCGAGGAACTGCAAAAAAATGCGGTGATCTGAGCGATCCAGCGTGATATGGTTATCGCCGGCCCGGACAGGCCGGCGCGATCGCGTCTGGTTTTTCGTCCGCTTGGCGCTCACTGGCAGGCACGTTTCCTATGCGAATCCACAGAATCTTCACGCTCGAGTCTGGCGACTCGGCCATCGAAATCCGCGAAGTCCCGCTCAAGGGCGATGGCAGGCCGGCCTCCGAGGTCTTCAGTGCCGAAACGATCTTCTTTCGTGAAACGCCCCAGGGCCACGTGCAGGATTATCACAACGCGCCGCGCCGCCAGCTGATCTTCATTACGTCAGGCATCCTCGAACTCGAGACAAGCCAGGGAAAGCGCTTCATCATCCAGCCTGGCGATATCCTGTTTACTGAAGATTTCGCCGGCAAGGGTCATATCACGCGTTCCGTGCGCGGGATCCGGGGCTTTTTCCACGTCGTCGTGCCAGACAGTTTCGAGGTCACCTCGTGGCCGCTCGTGTCCGAATGAGGCGGGTGATCAGCATGATGAATCTTCTTCCTTCCCTGGCGCGGCATCTGACGGGCGTCGTGCTCGCGTGCGGCATGGCGTCGGCCTTTGTACCCGCAGCGCCGGCCCAGGCGCAAGGCCAGGCACGGCCCACTCGCATCGTCGTACCGTTTGCGGTCGGCGGCGCGAGCGACACTTATACGCGGCTCGTTGCGCAGAAGGTGACCGAGCAGACAGGCAAGACGATCGTGGTCGAGAACCGCACTGGCGCCGGCGGAAGGATAGCGTTCGATTACGTGGCGAAGTCCGCCCCGGATGGCGCGACGATCGGGCTCATTGACGCGACCTACGCGATGCTGCCGGGGCTCTTCCCGGTGCTGCCGTGGGACATCTTCAGCGACCTGATCCCCGTGGTGATGATTGCCCAGACGCCGTTCATCCTGCTCGTGCGCGCCGACGGCCCGTTCAGGACGTTCGACGATCTCATCGCGTACGCCCGCGCGAACCCGGGCAAGCTGAACTATGGTTCGGCTGGCGTGGGCAGCGTGAACCATATCGTCACGGAGCGATTCCGCTCGGATGCAAAGGTCGACATCACGCACATCCCGTACAAGGGCATGAGCGAGGCAAGCGTCGCGCTGCTTTCCGGTAGCGTTGACCTCATCATCGCGGCATCGCCCACGGCACTGACCCAGATCCAGGGGGGCAAGGTACGGCCACTCATCGTGACCACGCCAACGCGCTCACCCGTGCTGCCGGATATCCCCACTGCCGCCGAGGCGGGCATTCCCACATTTGTGGTCACCAACTGGTTTGGATTTGCGGTCCCGAAGGGGACGCCCGGCGATGCAATCAGAGTGCTGCACGACGATGTCATGCGTGCCGTCGCCGCGAAAGACGTGAAGGATAAATTGTTGTCACAGGGGGCAGAAGTCCTTGACCTGTCGACCCCGCAGTTCGGTGAATTCGTTCATCGGGAAACCGACCTGTGGACAAACGTCACTCGATCCAGCGGGATCAAAATCGATTAGGGCCTTGGTGCGCGGTTACGCCTATGATTGCGTGCCGCACGGGGCATGAGCCACCTCAGCCCTTTCGGTCAGCCCTTTCGGGATCGCACCTTCTCCAGGCAGGCTGCAACTTCTTCTGCCAGCAAGTCGGCGGCAATGCGCGCGATGTGAGGCAACGGCCTTCTTGCGCTGATGGCGACATCGACGGACTGCGGCTTGGCGTCACTGTCGCGGATTGGAATAAAGAGAAGGTCCCCCGCCAGGATCTCCGGTGCCGCGTCCAGCTCGGAGGTAATGGAGACGTGGTTGCCTGTTTGCACCAGCTTCTTCACCAGCTGCAGGGAGTTGGTGACCAGCGTCGGTCCTCCTTCCGAGAAAAGCCAGGCATGGCGTGTCTCCAGGTAGCGCCGGATGGTCAGGGACCGCCCTTGCATGGCCATGGGATAGGCGGCAACTTCCTTCAGCCGCACCTGCGTCTGGCCGGCCAGCGGATGACCGGGCGCGACAATGCAACCCAGTGGCAATCCGGCTGACCAGACAAGGTGAATGTCGCGTTGGGGCTTGAGGTTGAATGCCACCGCGATGTCGAGCTCCCCACCGATCAGCGCCGCAGCGGCCTGGTCGGTGCTCATGATTTCGATCTCGAGCTGAATTTTCGAATACTGTTGGGTCAGTCGTGCCGCGAATGCGGGAAGGAAGCCATTCACGTGGCTGTCCATTGCAGCCAGCTTCAACCGGCCCTGATCGATACCCTGAAGGTGCTTGATCTCAAGGCCCATACGGTCGATGTCGGAGCGCCAGCGTTTGGCCAGCACGACAATCATCTCGCCTGCTGCCGTCAGGCGCATCCCCGTCGGCTGTCGCTCGAACAAAGGTACGCCGAGATCCGCCTCCAGCAACAGAACCTGGCGGTCGATGGCGGACGCCGAAATGCTCAGTTCCTTGGACGCACCCTGAATTGAGCCGATCTTGGCCACCTCCATGACGTAACGCAACGCCTTGGGTAACAGTTGTCGGGTGGCAGGTGCAGGGAGCATTCGAAAAAACAGTATGGATCGTGGCTAATTATGATATGGACGGCAACGTATTGGCAAGCATAGACTGGGTCGCAACAAGGAGATCGATTTTGGTGACACGAGCACGTTTGCCGTTGACTCTGGCACGCATCAACAAGGCGACTAAGGAAGAGTTTGTAGCCATGGTCGGCGGCCTTGTCGAGCATTCCCCCTGGGTGGCGGAGCAGGTGTGCGGGTTGCGCCCCTTCGCTTCCGTGTGGGCGCTGCATGCCGAGATGACGGCCTGCATTCAGCGCGCCGGGCGTGAGCAAAAGCTTGCCCTGATGCGGCTTCATCCGGAACTGGCGGGGCGCGAGGCCGAAAAGGGCACGCTGACGGACTCATCCAATTCGGAGCAGGCACGGCTGGGGCTGCTGGCGCTAAGCCGCAGCGATCACCAGCGACTGCGCGCGCTCAACGTCGCCTATCGCAAGAAGTTCGGCTTTCCGTTTATCACCGCAGTGCGACTACATGACAACCTGCAGTCGGTGTATGCGGCTCTTGAGCGCCGCACGCAGAACGACGCGGATGCCGAGATGTCGGAAGGCTTGCGCCAGATCGGCGAGGTGCTGCGCGGGCGCGTGGGACATCTGTTTGGCGTCCCCATGGGCTGGCTGAGCATGCACGTGCTTGACAATGTATCGGGCCTACCCGCTAACGGGATGGCCTTCAGCCTCTCGATGCTGCAGGGCAAGAAGTGGAGCGTGATCAGCGAGGGCCACACCAACATGGAAGGACGCACCGAGGCGCCGCTACTGCGTGATGCGTCGATGAAGCGCGGCGTCTACCAGTTCGAGTTCGGCGTGGGCGACTACTTTCGCCGGCAAGGTGCCGTGCTCTCAGGGGTGCCGTTTCTCGACCGCGTCCCGCTGCGCTTTGGCATCGACGACCTGGCACTGCACTACCATGTGCCCTTGCTGTGCACTCCGTGGGCCTACAGCACCTACCGGGGAAACTGACGATGGCTGCCGAACGCGGACATGAGTTGCAACTGGAAGGCATCAGCAAGCGCTTTGGCGACTCGGTCGCCGTGCGCGACATCGACCTGCGCATCGCAGCTGGCGAGCTGGTCGCCTTGCTTGGGCCCTCGGGCTGTGGCAAGTCAACATTGCTGCGCATCATTTCGGGTTTCATGCCCCAATCAGAGGGGCGCGTACTGTTCGATGGAAAGAGCGTCGATCACCTGTCAGCAAGCAAGCGCAACGTTGGGATCGTGTTTCAGAACTACGCGCTGTTCCCGCACATGACGGTGCGCCAGAACGTCGCCTATGGTCTCGAGGTTCAGCGCTACGCCAAAGACCGAATCGGTGCGCGGGTTCAAGAGATGTTGGCGTTGGTGCAGATGACCGAGTTCGCCGATCGCTTTCCGCGACAACTCTCCGGCGGCCAGCAGCAACGCATTGCGCTGGCGCGATGCCTGGCCGTGGACCCGAAGATTCTGCTACTGGATGAACCGTTCGGTGCACTGGACAAGAACCTGCGCCTGGACATGCAACTCGAGGTCAAACGCCTGCAACGCGAATATGGCATCACGACCGTCTTGGTGACGCACGATCAGGAAGAGGCGCTGTCGATGGCCGACCGTGTGGCGGTGATGAGCCGCGGGCGCATCGAGCAGGTCTCCACGCCTGTAGAAATCTACGACCAGCCGCGTACGCTGTTCGTCAATGAGTTCGTCGGGTCGACAAACACCTTTACCGCGATCGTCGAAAGTGGCGACACGCAGGCGTTGTCGGTGCGCCTGCAGAGCGGAGAGTTGCTGATGGTCAGCGCAGTGCAGGCTCTTGCGAAAGGCAGTGCGGTTACCGTCAGCATTCGCCCCGAGCAGATGCGGCTTGGCAGCGAGGCCAGCGCCAATGCGGTTGCCGGCGTGATTGCTGCCGCGCTGCCGTTGGGTCCGCAGGTGCTGTACGACATCCGTCGCAACATCGGTCCGGGCTTCAGGGTCGCGGTGCCACGCGATGGCGATACGACGATATGGGCCGCAGGGCAAGCCGTGTATGCGGCACCCCGTGGCACCGGTGAATACCGCGCGTTCGCGGCCAACACTTCATCCACATGACTTTCACTCAGGATCGAACCATGAACCACCAACGAAAGTTTACCCGTCGAGAATTGCTGGCAGCCGCCGCATCCCTGGGTGGCGTCGCGATGCTGCCGCGTGCCGCATGGGCTGCGGATCCGCTGGTCGCAGCAACCTTTCCCGGCACCTGGAGCGAATCTCAGCGCACGATCCTTAAGCCGGCTTTCGAAAAGGCGACAGGGGCGTCTGTGACGCAGTCGATCATTCTTGGCACCGACCAGGTCTCGCGCCTGATCGCGGCCAAAGGCCAGCGGCCGCCCTTCGATGTCGCGATATTCGATTCGCCGCAGGTGCTCGACGCGGTGGAGCAGGGGCTGATCGCTGAATTTCCGGTCGCCAAATCAGCCAACTTCAAGGACCTGCTGCCGCCATTCCAGGACAAGTGGGGGCCGAAGATCTCGATGCAGGTCATCGGGATCGCCTACAACCCGAAGACGGTGAAGACGCCGCCCAAGAGTTGGTCCGACCTGTGGGACCCGAAGTACAAGGGCCGTGTGGGGCTCACTGCGCTGAACAGCCAGCTTGGCATTGCTTTCCTGGCGGAACTGAACCGCGTGCGTGGCGGCACCGACGATAATTTCGACCCGGCCTTCAAGGCCCTGCGCGAGTTGTTGCCTTCGGTGGGTGCCGTCGCTGCCAACCTTGGGGCCTATGCCACGCTGTGGCAGCAAGAGCAGATCGACATCGCACCGTACAACTTTAACTTTGTGCAGACACTCAAGGGCAAGGGCGTGCCGGTGGAATTTGTGGTGCCCGAAACCGGCGCGGCCGGGTGGGATACCAGCCTGCACATTGTTGCCAACACGGCCAATGCCGAGCTTGCGCTGAAATACATCGACCTGAGCATCGACGCTGCCGTGCAGGCGGCCATGATGAAGCCGCCGTTCGATGCGATTCCGACCAACAGCAAAGTCGAACTGGCCGGGGCCATCACCTCGACCATTGCGAAGACGTCCGCCGATCTGGGCAAGATTCGTGGCTTCGACTGGGCCAAGTTGAATCCGCAGCGCGGGGCCTTGATCGAGCGATTCAATCGCGAGATCAGGACCTGAATCAGGGCCATACGGTGCGTCTGAACACCTCCTCGTTGGTACTCCCGCTGGCGGCGCTGTTCGTGGCGTTCTTCGTGGCACCGCTGTGCGTTCTGCTGGCGCTGTCGTTCGCCACGCGACAGGGCGCCGGTGATTTCACGCTGGCGCACTACCTGACGTTCTTCGGCGACCGCTACAACCTGTCGATCCTGGGCGAAACGCTCTGGCTGGGCGTCAAGGCCACCGCCGTGTGCCTGGTGTTCGGCTTCCCGGTCGCCTGGCTGTGTGCGCGTGCGCATGCGCGCTGGCAGAGCGTCCTGATCTTTCTGGTCATCCTCCCTATCCTGACCAGCGTCGTGGTGCGCACCTTCGCCTGGATCGTGATCCTTGGACGTCAGGGGGTGTTGAATCAGATCGTGCTTGCACTCGGCCTTTCCACCGAACCGTTGCGTCTGCTGTTTACCGAGACCGGCGTCATCATGGTGCTGGCCCAGGTGCAGATGCCATTGATGGTGTTGCCCATTCTGACCGTGCTGTCCAGGCTCGACTCCAACCTGGAGGATGCCTCGCGCGCGCTTGGCGCGGGCGAGTGGCGCACCCTGTGGAGCGTGACCTTGCCGCTGTCGATGCCCGGCATCCTGGCCGGCTGTATCCTGACCTATGCTGCGGCCATCACCGCCTTCGTGACGCAAACGCTGATCGGCGGTGCGCGCCTGATCTACATGCCACTGCACATTTACCAGCAGGCGGTGGGTGCCAACAACTGGCCCTTCGCCGCGGCCATTTCTGTCATCTTTATGGTCGCCGTGCTGCTGGTTGTCAGCGCGCTGAACGCCTATGGCCGAAGGTTCGAGCGCTATGTCTAGCCCGGGCGTGAGGGTCGATCTCGAGGCGTGGTCGCTGCGACTGGTCTTCGGCACGATTGCTGCCATCGCGATGGTGTTCCTGGCGGCGCCCACGCTGATTGTTCTGCTGACCTCGCTCACCGACAGCGAGTCGCTGAAGTTTCCCCCCGACGGCTATTCGTTGCGCTGGTACGTCGCGCTTCTTGAAGCTGACCAGATGCAGCGTGCTGCGTGGAATAGCCTTGTGGTCGCGTTCTGGACCACGCTGGTCTGCGTCATCCTGGGAACGGCGGCATCGATCGCACTGTCACGTGGCCGCCAGTCCTGGATGCGCGTATGCGACGTGCTCTTCATGTCGCCTCTGCTGTTGCCGGCGCTGGCCTTTGGTTTCGCTGCGCTGATCTTCATCAACCAGGCCGGTTTTCGACCCAGCCTGGGGTTCCTGGTGCTGGGGCACACGATCGTCTGTGTGCCGTTCGTGCTGCGCACCACGGTGGCAGCCATGTCGCAACTCGACCCGGGGGTTCTTGAGGCCTCGCGCAGCCTGGGCGCGAGCGAGTTCACGACCTTTCGCCGCATCACGTTGCCACTGGTGGCCAAAGGTATCGCCGCTGGCGCCTTCCTGGCCTTCATGGCCTCGTTTGACAACGTGCCGGTGTCGCTCTTCCTGGCGGACGAACGCACCGAGATGCTGCCGATCCACATGTGGCAACAGATCGAATCGAATCTTGACGTGCGGACTGCGGCGGCCTCGGGCGTCATCGTCATCGTGACACTGATTCTGATGGTCACGGCGGAACGCATGGCAGGACTGACACGACAGATGCGCTAGCCTGCGCGTTTTTTGCGCCTGCTTGCCGTCCTTCATGGGATCCTAGGTTGTCTGGATTTCCTGCTTGCGCAACGTCTCGGAGAGGTGCGGCGCCACGAAATCCACGAACGCGATCATGTATTGCGGCAAATAGGTGTTGCGCCGGATGCCCAGGAATACCGGGCTTGGTTCAAAAAGCCCCTTCGCATCCACCATCGCCAGGCCCTTGTCCTGGTCGGCGTTGTAGGAAAGATTCCCGACTAGCGCGATCCCGAGCCCGGCGCGTACGTAGAGCTTCATCGTGTCCTCGTCTGTCGCGGTGAGGACGATGTTGGGCTCGACCCGTTTTTTCTGGAAAGCCCTGAGAATCGGGATCCTGGCCGCCACCCCATGTTCGTACGTGATGATCGGGTAGGCAGCCAGATCACGCAGCGTGATCGAGCGTTTTTGCGTCAGAGGATGGCCCTCCGGCGTGATCGCCACCCGGTGAACTTCTTCGCACTGCAGCAAGATTAAATCGTTGATATTGCCGCTTGGCATCGTGGCGATCGCCATGTCGGCCTCGCCGGTCGCGAGCCAATCCCAAATCTGGGCATGGGCACCCTGGCGCAGGTTGAGCTTGACCTTGGGAAAGGCATCCATGAATTCCCGCACGATCGGGGGAAGCTTGTAGCGTGCCAGCCCGTGCGCCACGGCCAGCGTGAGATCGCCGACGTCGCCGTTGCGGTATTCGCCGATCGCTGCCCCGACGCCGGTCACTTCGTTTTGAATCCGCTTCGCCGCGGCATAGACCGTCTCCCCAATCTGCGTGAGGCCCAGGATTCGATTGCCGTCGCGCAGCAGCAACTTGACGCCGAACTCCGCTTCAAGCAACTGAAGATAGCGACTGATGCCGGGTTGCGAGGTGTGCAGGAATTTTGCCGCCCGCGTGATGTTCATGCCCTGGTCAACGATTGCACACAAATAACGCAATTGCTGGAGTGTCATTTTTCTATTTTTTCCGCTACATACTAAGAATGTATTGCACTGATTACTTTTATTATTGTCGATTCTGACGCAACGTCAATAGAATTCGTGAGAGATAGTAAGTCGATACCCAGAAAAAGCGACGGCCGGCGAGGAGATTCAGCGTGAGCCAGTTCTCAGATTATGGCGAAAGTTATAGCCGGATGGCGATGCAGCGCAGCAACGGCGTTCTGGAACTGCGGCTGCACTCGGAAGGCAAGTCCTTTCAATGGTCGCTGGAAGCACAGCGCGAGCTCGTTTGCGCATTCACTGAAATTGGCGCCGATCGCGAGAATCGGATCGTGATCGTGACCGGTACCGGTGAGGATTTCTCGGGGCCCCGTACAAATCCTGATCAAAATGTCTATGCCCTTTCCGGCGTGACGCCATCAC